>JANQFI010000351.1 GCA_028277905.1 Chromatiaceae bacterium
CCCCAGAGCGAGGCGATGCCCGCGGCGATGCAGGCAAAGGGGTTTGCGGCGCTGGAGCCGGAAATGCGCACCGTGGAGGTCGAGGCGTTCTGCTCGTGGTCGGCGTGCAGGATGAAGATGCGGTCCATGGCGCGGGCCAGCACCGGGCTTACGCGATAATCCTCCGCCGGCACCGAGAACAGCATGTAGAGGAAATTCTCGGCGTAATTCAGATCGTTGCGCGGATAGACGAAGGGCTGGCCGACCGAGAACTTGTAGGCCATGGCGGCGATGGTCGGCATCTTGGCGATCAGCCGGTAGGAGGCGATCAGGCGCTGCTGCGGGTCGGAGATGTCGGTGGAATCGTGATAGAAGGCCGAGAGCGCGCCGACGATGCCCACCATGACCGCCATGGGGTGGGCGTCGCGCCGGAACCCGCGATAGAAGTAGGTGAGCTGCTCGTGCAGCATGGTGTGATAGGTGATCGACTTCTCGAACTTCGACTTCTCCTCGGCGCTCGGCAGCTCGCCGTTGAGGAGGAGAAAGCAGACCTCCATGAAGTCGCTGTGCTCCGCCAATTGCTCGATCGGATAGCCGCGGTGCAGCAGCACGCCTTCGTCGCCGTCGATGAAGGTGATGCTGGAGTCGCAAGCCGAGGTGGAGGTGAAGCCGGGATCGTAGGTGAACATGCCGGTTTCCGCGTAAAACCGGCGCACGTCGACCACGTCCGGGCCAAGATTGCCGCCCATGATCGGCAGCTCCCAGCTCTGGCCCGTCCGGTTGTCGGTCATGGTGACCGTGTTGCGGGCTCCGGCCGCGGCCTTATCCTCGCCTTGTGACATCCCTTAAGTCCCCTTCGACCGGCTGAAATCACGCGCGGCGGCCGCTCGACGCCCACCCACCACCGCCTTTAGTTTGCGGCGCAGCATAGAGCTTCGGCCCCGGTCAATCAAATCGAACCGGCGACCGAGGCTGGGAGGAATCGCCGCTACCGCGGCGAAAATGCTTGCTAAAAGGCCGCTTCGTCGAGGGCCATGGTGGGCGCCTTGCCGGCCATGATAGCGGCGAAGAGGCCGGAGGATTCGGGCAGGATCCGCTGAAAGTAATAGCGCGCCGTGGCCACTTTGGCGTCGTAGAGCTCCGGCGCCAGCCCGTCCGCCCGGGCGAGGCTCACCTCCACCGACCGGACCCAGAGATAGGCGAAGGCGGTGTGGGAGAAGAGCTTCAGGTAATCGCCCGCCGCGGCCCCCGCCTCTTCCGGGTCGGCGAGGCCCTTCTGGGCCAGCCAGAGGGTGGCGCGCTGCAGCCGGCCGAAGACCTTGGCCAGTGGCAGGATGAACTCGGCGAGCTGCGGATTGGTCTTGTTGGCCTCGAGGAAGGCGCGCAGCGGATGGAAGAAGCGGCGCAGCGGCCGGCCGTAGTCCTGGCCCAGCTTGCGGCCCACCAGGTCAAGGGCCTGGATGCCGTTGGTGCCCTCGTAGATCTGGGCGATGCGGGCGTCGCGCACCAGCTGCTCCATGCCGTTGTCGCGGATGTAGCCGTGGCCGCCG
>JANQFI010000438.1 GCA_028277905.1 Chromatiaceae bacterium
GTCACGGGGTCAAGTCTTGCAATCCAGCATTTCTCCGCTGCGTACCGGAACGCGGTCCGGTCTTTCGACCGAGCCGATCAGCGGCACGCAGATCGCGAGGCCGGGATTCTAAACCGCTGTTTATTGCGGTTCGTTCCTGACCCCAACCTACGCACATCAAGCTTTCGCGGAATGGTTCGGAATACTTGCACGGTCTCCCTGCGCGGTGGCGCTTCCCCCCCGCCGCTCCGCGGCGTGCCGTGTCCACGCCCGCCGTGGGAGTGGCTTTCGGCCGCGATGAACGACGCGGTGGGTGCCTTCCGCTGGGACCTCATGGGCTACAGTGGTGTGACCTAGAGTCGAATCGAATGGCTCGTTTGGCTCAGTTGCTACAGGTGTAGGCCCAAGCCATTCAGAGTGAGCAAATTGCGCAATAATCACATGCACTCGCCTGAATCCGTGAAGCTCGCAGAACTGGGGCGAATGCAAGATCCCAAGCAGTCTCAGACAATCGCCTTAGGCAATCGCACGGGGTACGCTACCTGTTGGGTAGCCACGCAAATGCTTCGGGTCAATTCGTAAACCGCTGTTTCTCTGAGTCTTTTCATTTGATCAGCCGCCACTCAGTTCACGGATTCAGGACTCGAACAGCAAGAAGCGCCGCTCCTCGTTACTCGTCGCTCTGCTTTTTGCCATGCCATTACCCACATCTCTGTGCTCACGCCCAACTCGCCCCTGCGTGCAGCCGCCATAGCCTATGGGCGTGATGGGGCTGACGACCCGAGCGCATCCGCGGAGGTCGCCTCACCGCCTACCACGCCGGGCCCGAACGCTCGCTCCCCGGCGCGCTAGCTCTGGGCCATGCTGCCTAGATGGGAGCAAACCCGACTGTTCGAGTCCCTACCGCTAGTCTGCCCGAGCTGCAGAGCGGCTAAGCGCCGCATCGCCTTGGTCACCGATGCCGCTCCGATCGAGCGGATTCTCACCCACATCGGTGCGCCGCCGCACCCGCCGCCAATTACCCCCGCCCCGGCGCTGCGCCAGTCGGTTCGATGGGCCTGCTCCGCTTGGGTACCAGTCCAAACCGGCAGCGCGCGCCCATGCCTGCCGCGAGGTCCGTCAGCCCCGCCGCCACCTGTTGACCAAGCATCCCGCCCCCGCCAACCTCCTGTCTCCGACCATACCTGGGCTCTCGGGGTGGCTTGGATTTCCTAGTCCGTTAGTCCGTCGGTCCGCACAGCGGACCCTGCGCGCGACCGCTGTCCGCTGCGCGGGCTGCACGGCGCCGCCCCACCAACCTCAAAAGGCGTCCGCTTCCACCTCCAGGTACGCAAGCGAGATGTGCTTGCCGAGCTCGGAGTCGAAGCCCGCCCAATCGCTGAACGCACCCAGGCGCTCTTCGATGACCGGCTTCATCTCGAAGTCGCTGATGCCCGCGTCATACAGCTCGGCGACGCCGCCGTGCAGGGTGCGCAGGTAGTCCAGGTTCTGATCCACAATCTCCCAGCCGCCGGTCTTGCCGTGGTCGGGGGCCACCACCTCCGTGCCGGCGGTCGCGCCCTCGGTGGCGCGCAGCATGCGGCCGATCCACTCCGCCCCGACGCCGTCGCCGATGACCTGGATCATCGTGCCGTGGCCGTCGATCGGCACCTCGGGCGCCTCGGCACCCATGGCCTAGTTGCCGAGCCAATGGTCGCCGTGCACATGGGTGTTGATCACGGCGATCAGCGGCTTGTCGGTGACTTTGCGGATCTGCCGAAGCACCATCTCGCCGCTCTGCACGCTGGAACCGGGGTCGACGACAATGACCCCGTCGTCGGTCTCCAGGAACGCCGGGTTGTTCATGAAGCCCTGGTTCTCCGGGTTCGGGTAGTCCGCCGGCCCGTGGATCACATACACATCGGTGGCCACCTGCTCTGCCGGGTAGTCCGGGAGGGCCGGGCCGCGCTCCGCGGTGGCGGCGACACAGGTGACGGCGAAGCCCGCGATCAAGAGCGCGAGTGAAAGAACGGATCGGCGAGAACTTGGCTTGGTCATGGCGACTCCCATTAGGTGACAAAACCCGAGGATATCGCTTGGATACCGCATCGAGCCTCATTCGGCGCAAGCCGAGCGCGACCGGACCAGCCTGCTGCAACAGCCCTGGTCGACCCCTCCGATGGCACGGTCCGGATCGATGCGTCCGGTCGGTAGCCCCACGTCGGGAAAGGCATCTGCAATCTTGTCCTGACTCGCCAACAGACTCCAGGCGGTCAGATTCGAGAGCGCATGGACGCGCTTGCGATCCAGATCGATGAACGCCGGCCGCTCACCGATGGTGCGATAGTGGGGGAAGCGCCGGAAGCTCCGCTCGCCAGCCTCGAGCCTGCGCGTCTGCGGGCCGCCCGCCGGGTCCAGTTGGCGCCGCCAGCCCTCGGAGTAGTCCAGGTAGACCCAGCAGATGCGTGGCCGATAGCCTTCGGCGCGGATTCCGAAACGCTTGTTGGACCGAATCTCGTAGCGATCGCAGTGCACCAGCGGGCCGCCGTCCGGCGCCGCCTGCCGGCGGTGAAACTCCTCACACAGCTCCCTCAGCTTGACTTCACCCCGGCGGATGAAGTGCTTCGGGAATGGGCCCGTCAGAAAGCTCCTCGCGTAGGCATCGGTGGTATCCCGAAAGTAGGCGACCACATCGTCCTTCAAGTCGTCGCCATCGACGCGGCGGCACGGGGCAGGACTGCCCTTTTGGTTGAACGGCTGATCCGGATTCATCAGGACCAGGATGTTCTCGACACGCCGTGCGAGCAGTGTGGATAAGGCCATGTTATCGACATCTCCGCCATCGCCGTGGAGCAACTCCAAGGCATCCTGATACAGCTCCTCGTCCGCGACGACCGACTCGCGCGCGACGCTCCAGTGTCGATACCCCGGAAACAACCGGGTCAGAGGAACGCTGGCCTGCTCGAAGAAGACCGCCGGTGCGGCACCGCTCATGCCGATCACGTCCGATAAGGTGAAGCGATAGCGGCGATTGAAGCGCAGGTGACCGCGCTCGAGCTTGCCCTTCAGCCGCACCCGCGCGTATCCGTCGGGGCCGATCCCACCGGGCTCATAGCTGTCGTACGCGAACGACTCGATGTAGCCGCCGCCAATGGGCACTCGCGAGGGTTCGGTCCGAAGCACACCCCGGACGACCTCAAAGTCGCGCACCCCGGTGTAGATCGGCGTGGCCTCGATGGGGAACAGCGCATGCGCCCCTTGGCTGCCGTCCGCTGGCGCCGGCAGGGTGCCCAGGATCACCGGGTAGGGACGCCGCTGGGTGACGCAGTAGAAGTCGTGCTTGGTCAGGCCCGTGGGATTTTGCCCGGAGTCGGATGGATTCGCGGTGAGGATCGCCCGCAGCGCCTCTTGATGAAAGGTGAACGGCCTGTCGCGATCATTCAGCCCGAAGGGCTCGAGAAACATGCGGCCCAGGGCGTCGGAATAGACCTCATTGCCGTACTTGAACGACCCGAGCCGGCTCCAGAACTTGCTGCGGTAGATGGCCGCGCTCAGCGCGCAATGCTCGGGCAATGAGGCGTCCTTGAGATTCGGTCGCAGCACCCGGTCGTTGATCTCGGCCGGCGGAACATAGGGGCCGAGCACGCAATCGTCCCAGCCGGGGTCAAGATAGATATAGGGCCAGACGGCCCAGCTGCCGCCGGAATTGGCCGAGACGTAACGCGCCTTGTCCATCCAGCCCAGCTGATTGAGCGCCCTCAGCTGCCCGAGTGCCGCGGTGGCGGCGCGGGTGCCGCCACCCGAGAACGCGATGCCGAACGAAGGCCGGTCCTCCAGCCAGGACACCTTGACGTCGGGGTCATCCATCTCCGGAAAGACAGGCGGATCGCCACTGGGCCAGACCCGCGCATTGACCTGGTCGAACGGACGCGCGTCGTCGCCGACGCTGGGCATAGACAAGAACGCCGGCAGCAGCGCTGCCAGCACCGCGATGCAGGTCTTCTCCAAAGGACTCATGGGCGCGAAGTCTCCGATTCCGGTCGTGCTAGAAGAACACGGGGACGGGCCACCGTGCTCGCCGCTCCGCTATGCTTGGCCCCGTTGACCGAAACGCTGGACCTTCCGGCAAGCCCACCGGCGAAGAAGACATGGCCGCGCCCAACCCCGAACCTTCGACGATCATGACCTCTACCCTGCTGCTGCTCACGCTGCTGGCGGGCGGCTGTTCCTCACCACCCCCAGCGGAAAACGGCGTCGTGCTGTCGCTGCCTCGCCCGCAGACGAACGCACCATCCCAGGAGGGCGAGGTCGTCGAGCCCCTGGTCATGCACTGGCTCGGCACCGCGTCCTTCCATATCCGCGCCGGCGCAACATCGATCCTTACCGACCCGTTCTATTCTCATCACACCGTGTTCAGAACCGCTTTCCGTCGACTGGAGTCCAACCCCGAGCGCATCCAGGCACTCCTCGAGGACCTGCCGGAGCCGCAAGCGATCCTCATCGGCCACAGCCACTACGACCACATCATGGACCTGGCCCCGGCGATGCGGCTGCGCGGATGGCGCGGCGCGCAGGTCTTCGGCAGCGCCACCGCCGACAACCTGCTGCAAGGCTATCCTGAGAAGCACCGCTGGCGCTTCAACCGGGTCACAGGACACACGGGCTGGCAGGAGAGCACGACGCCGCATCTGCGCCTCAAGGCCCTCCCCGCCGGGCACGCGCCGCAGATCGGGAATCGACTGCTCTGGCCCAAGCAGATCAGGGAGCCACTCACCAAGCCTCCCACCAAAGCCCGCGAGTTTCAGGCAGGCAGGGTGCTCGCCTACCTCATTGAGCTGGACGCCGGGGCCAAGACCCACCGAATCGTCTTCCTCAGCTCGACACCGACGCTGCACCACGAGCTGGCACGGCAACTCCGGGCGAGCAGCCCCATCGATGTCTTGATCCTCCCCGTTGCCTCCTGGAACAAGGTCGAAGGCTACCCCGGCTCGCTCGTGCGGGCACTCGACCCAAGGTACATCGTGCTCTCCCACTTCAATGACCTCTTCGACCGACGGCGCCCGCAGCGGACGCTGCGATTCGCCGATCTCGACGGCATCCTGAAAGCCTTGCAGGAAGAGGTCAGCGCCCGGAAGAGCCCCGGTTTCGAGCGCATCATCGTCCCGGACATCAAGGCGGCGCTGATACTGCGGTAGCTGTAGAGTTCCGCAAGTGTCGTGAGCCCGGGCAAGGACACGTGGGTTGCTGAACCGTCCTAGAGAGACCGGCGCTGAGCACAGAATGACCTGCGAGTGGAAGACTGCTGCTCGCGCAAGGGGGGCTCGTCGACGGCCCCAACGGCGCCGCGGCCACCGGTGCCGACTTCAGCCCGTGCCGGACGAACCGGTGCTCAAGGACCCGGCCCAGTTCAAGCTCATCGGCAAGGCCCACCTGTCGCGCGAGGACAGCCCCGCCGAATGCAGCGGCGTCGCCGTGCTGGGCCAGGACTTGTGGTCCGCCAAGCAGGGCCGCGACGCGCTCCACGTGGACTGGGACCCGAGCGGCGCCTTCAAGCAGTGCTCAGACGAGATCCTGGCCGACTTCCGCAAGCTGACCGACCAGCCCGGAACGCCCGTCACCGACATCGGCGACACCGAGCAGGCGCTGGCCGGGGCCGCGACCGTGCTCGACGCCGAGCACACCGTGCCCTACCTGGCCCACGCCACCATGGAGACCATGGACTGCGTCATCACGCCCAACGGCCCGGGCAAGGTGCGGGTCATCAACGGCGTGCAGTTCCAGAGCGCGGACCAGTAGGCGGTGGCCGGCATCCCCGGCCTGGCACCGGCTGCGGTCAGCATCGAGATGCTCTACGCCGGCGGCTCCTTCGGCCGAGGCGCCAACCCCCAGTCCGACTCCATCGCCGAGACGGCGCACATCCTCAAGGCCGCCGGCGCCGAGCGCCGATCTGGGCGCCGACCACCTGCCCCGTTTCTGCGCCGAGGGGGCCTGCAAGACCCACCTGCTGCGCAAGGACCTGCGGGCGTTGCGCCGGCCCGTGCTGGTGCTGATCGACGCCTTCGAGGACGCGGCCGGCAACCGCCCGGTGGCCGATTGGCTCAGCCAACAGTCCCTGCCCGAGGTCGAGACCGCGCCGGGGCTCGCCGTCATCGTCGCCGGCCAGCGCGTCCCGCCGGACGCGGCGGCGCCCTGACGGGGGCTCTCCCGGCGGCTCGAGCTTGCGCCCATCACCGACATCGCCCACTGGGTTCCCTGGATCGAGCGTCGCTACCCCGGCTTCGACAAGGACGCGCACTTGGCCACCATCCTGCTCCTGGCCGACGGGAACCCAGCCCTGGTTTCCACCCATTGCGAGACGATCGCCCGAACCCAGGGGCTGGCGCGCCGATGACGGACGCGCTCCTCCAGCGCCTGCGGGCGGCCCGCTTCGCCGCCGATGCGGCCCCGGTCGTGCGCATCGAGTGGATCTATCACCTGCTCTGCGCGGAGCCGGAGCGGGGGGCGACGGAGCTGGAGCGCCTCGACCGCGATTCGTCCAGCACGGCCAGGCCCGAGGATAGGACCGCCCTGGCCCGGGCGCTCGGCGAGCTGGAGGCGACCGGGCTGGTCGCCGGGCGCGCTCGTGCTTGGACGTTGCTTGCCATCGCCTGGGAATCCGTGTCACGCGGCGAGACTGCGCGGCTTGGCCAACTTGCGGCCGACGCCCTGGAGCTCGCCAGGCAGGCATCGGATCAGCGGGCGGAGACCGATGCTCATGCGCTCGTCGGCGACGTGCTCCAGGCCCCGCGGCGAGCTGGCGGCGGCGCAGGCGACCTATGCCGAGCACCTGGCGATCAGCGGCCGCCTGGCCGAGCAGGACCCGAGCAACGCCGGCTGGCAGCGGCAGCTGGCGGTCGCCCACAGCCGGCAACGCGCTGCCATGACCCTCAAGCGACTCCCCATCGGCATCCAGGCCTTCCGCCACATCCGTGAGGAAGGCTGCTATTACGTCGACAAGACTGGCTTTGCGCTGCGCCCAAGCCGACGCTTCGAGCTGCTGCTCGCCAACGGCTTCGACGGCATGCGCACGCTGTTCCGGGCCATCTACGACAGTATCCCCGGCGGGTAGTACACCGACAACGACATCGCCCGCTTCGAGGGCTACTACGCGAGCGTCTTCTACACCCACTGTGCCGCCTTGGGGCTCAACATCACACCCGAGGACAGCAGCAACGCATGAGAAAATCGCACTCTGTGGCTATAGGAGGTATAGCCTATGGGCGTGATGGGGCTGACGACCCGAGCGCATCCGCGGAGGTCGCCTCCCCGCCTGCCACGCCGGGCGCAGCGCGCCCGCCCGTGCCTGCGGCGAGGTCCGTCAGCCCCGCCGCTAGGTGTTGACCAAGTATCCCGCCGCCGCCAACCTCCTGTCTCCGGCCATGCCTTAGGCGATTTCTGTCAACCAACATACCGCCTGGCTTGTCTTTTCGCCCGCCTTCTGCGTCGCGGCAGCGGGCACAGAGCTCGGCTATGCGCCCGCTGCCGCTCCTTGAAGGCGCGCGAAAATCCTGCGCCATTCGGTATGTTCAGACGTCCCGAAATCGAGCGGAAAGCGACCAGATTATTGGACAATTTTCACCCACATCACTGGATTGGGGTGAGC
>JANQFI010000606.1 GCA_028277905.1 Chromatiaceae bacterium
TCGCCTGATCCCGCCATCGCAGCTCGGCACCGCCATCGACCCGGCGCTGGAGGCCGCCCTGCTCAAGGCCCTGGCCGTGCGCGCCACCGAGCGCCTGCAGAGCATCGAGGCATTCCAGCAGGCCCTGGCCTTGCCGAAGCCGCGGACGGCTTCCCAGTCCGGCGCGCCGACCTTCTCCCGACCTTCGTCCTACTCGCCACCGCAATCGCAACCGCAATCCCAACCCCGGACACCGACCCTCTCCCAGAACGTCAGCCAGGCGACCACACCGCCTGCGCAAACACCCGCCGGCGGGGCTGCACGCTGGCTGATCGCAAGTCTCCTGCTGATCACCATCATCGCCGTCGGTGCCGGCGGCTGGCTCTGGCACCAGCACGCACTCGAGCAGGCCCGGCGCGCGGCGCTGGAGCAACGGCTCCAGGTCCAGCGCGAGCAAGCGCAAGAGCGCCAACAGGCATTGGAGCGCGAGCAGCAGCAACAGGAGGCCGACCGGCGCGAGGCTGCCTACTTGGAGCAACAGGAGGCCGACCGCCGCGAGGCTGCCTACCTGGAGGCGCTCCGCCGCGAGGCCGAAGCACGGGAGGCACAAGCGCGCGAGGCCGAACGCCGCGCGGCACAAAGGGAGCGCGCGCTGGAGGAGGAACGCCGGCGCCAGACCGAGACCAGCGCGACGGCCTTGTTCCGCGCCCAATACACCAGCGACGGCTTCGTCGCCCTGCGCAGCGGGCCAACCGCATCGGCCGCGCTGCTTGAGCGCGTCCCCGGCGGCACCCGACTGCGCTGCAATCCATCCACCAACGGCAACGGTTGGCGCTATTGCCCCGAGCGCGGCGGCTGGGTCCACGCCCAGCTACTGATCGCGACCAGTGACGACACCGACACCACCACCCGCTACCGCGTCATCCACACCGACGACGGTTTCGTCGCCGTGCGCAGCCAACCGACCACGCGCCGGGGCAGGCGGATCACCAAGCTCCATGGGGGCCATCTGGTGCACTGCGACCGCGCCGCCAGCGGCGAGCGTTTCGCCTCCGGCGACCGCTGGCTGCACTGCCCGGATGCCGGCGGGTGGATCTACGGCGGACTGCTGCGGGCCGACTAGCAACCCCGAGGCGGCACCGGACCGAGCACCTCGCCCGCGCCTGCGCAGCCACTGGCGGCTATGCGAAAATCGCGACCGTCATGGCGTCGCAAACGGTCTCCATTGCGGCAACGAATCCACCCCCAACACGCAGATCAAAGCAATGGACATCAACGGCACCGACCGCTGCCCGGGCTGCATGCAGGACAAGGCCGGCCAAGCCCCCTGCCCCCACTGCGGCTTCGACGAGCGCACCGGCGAGAACCCGCCGCCGTGCCTGCCCATCGGCATGCGCCTGGCCGATCAGTACGTCCTCGGGCGCATGCTCGGCCACGGCGGCTTCGGCGTCACCTATCTGGCCTGGGACAGCCGCCTGGAGCGGCGCGTCGCCATCAAGGAATACCTGCCGCGCGAGTACGGCCAGCGCGCCGCCGACGGGCTGTCGTTCTCCTGCTACCAGGGCGAGGCCGCGGACCTGTTCAGCTACGGGCGGGGCAAGTTCTTGGAGGAGGCGCGCAACCTCGCCCGCTTCGGCGAGCATCCGGGCATCGTCGGCGTGCTCAACTTCTTCGAGGCCCACGGCATGGCCTACATGGTCATGCAGTACGTCGAGGGCATGGACCTCAAGCAGTATGTCGCCCAGATGGGCGGGCGGCTCGAGGTCGACCTGGCCCTGCGTGTCATGACCCCGGTGCTCGACGGCCTGCGCGCCATGCACGCGGCCAACCTGCTGCACCGCGACATGAGCCCGGACAACATCTACGTCACCCAAGCCGGGCGGGTGATGATCCTCGACTTCGGCGCCGCCCGCGACGCCATCGGCAGCCACAGCCGCAGCCAAGCGACGGTGCGCAAGCCCGGCTATTCCCCCGAGGAGCAATACCGCGTCAGCGGCCAACAAGGCCCCTGGACCGATGTCTACGCCACCGCCGCCACCCTCTATCGGCTGATCACCGGCCAGACACCCCCGGACGCCATGGACCGCCTCGCCGATGATCGCCTGATCCCGCCATCGCAGCTCGGCACCGCCATCGACCCGGCGCTGGAGGCCGCCCTGCTCAAGGCCCTGGCCGTGCGCGCCACCGAGCGCCTGCA
>JANQFI010000608.1 GCA_028277905.1 Chromatiaceae bacterium
CGACAGAGAAGCAACAAGAATTGTCGGCCAATGGGTCATCGTTTTCTTTTCCTCGCGCCTCGTGCAGACCAAGCTTCCGCTGCGAAGATCATAAACCTGCGACGGGCTACGGGCGCAAACACTCGTCATTTCCACGCGTGGAGTACCGCCACCGTCCCGCCAATGCGCCGATGAGGGTTCACCTTGCTCGCCACCAACGATAATCGGCGGTCACGGCGCCGGCTTTGGTCGGTGCGCTTGCGCGGTTCTCGCGGCGATCGCTTCAATCTCTGCTGGGGAGGCAGGAAAGCCGGCGGCGATCCAGGCCTGTTCGGCAGCGTGCATGGCGGCGCCCAGCGCCGGGCCCTTCTCCACGCCGCGCGCGATGAATTCCGCCGCACGCAGCGGGAAGGTCGGTGGCAGCCAGCGCTCCGGGAGCGTTGCGAGCGCTTTCCACTCCGCATCGCCGGCGCCGGCTTCAGTGCCCGCATGCGCCCAGGCGAGCACAACCCGGTCGGTGAACGCCTCCGGCCCGAGCCCGTAGACGAGGGCACGCTGCTCCTGCTCGCTCCATGCCGGGGAGAGGCGGCGCCAGCCTGCCGCCATTGTGTGCAGGCGGCGGTGCTCGACATTGGCAAGCCGCAGCCGCTCGCCCAGCCGGTCGGCGTCCTCCTCGATCAGGACCGCGAGCGCGCCGAGCCGGCGCACCGGATCAGGCGCAGCGCCGAGCACCTGCTCGATCCTTGCCATGGCGGCAAGGCTCGCGAGCTGGGCGACGCCGCCGAGCACGCGCTGCAGCAGGCCGGCATCCGACATGATCGTCAGGGTGGGCGCCGCCAAGGGTGCGACGACGAGCTTGAACAGCTCCATCCGCACGCGCTCGCGCGATAGCCCACCAAGGCCCGCACGGGCGGCAATGCAGGCCTCAAGACCGCGCAGGTCGGATTCGCCGTTCCCGTACAACGCATGGAAACGAAAGAACCGCAGGATACGCAGATAGTCCTCGGCGATGCGCCTTGCCGGGTCGCCGATGAAGCGCACCCGCCGCGCGGCAAGGTCGCTCAGTCCGCCGACA
>JANQFI010000657.1 GCA_028277905.1 Chromatiaceae bacterium
GGGCCTCCCCGCTCTGCTCCGCCGTCGCCAGGGTCAGCACGACATCCTGGAAGCTCGCCTGCGACGCCACCATCCGGCGGCGGACGACGCCCGCCTCGGTGCTGTAGAGCTCCTGCCCGATCCACCCCAGCAGATGCAGCTCCACCTGCCGAAGCATTCGCACCGCGTCCGCGCGCCGGTTTTGGTTGACCAGCAGCCCGGCCATGTTGAGCTGCGTAGTCAGGGTCTGCGGATGGCGCGGCCCAAGCACCTCGCGGCTCCCCCGCAGCGCTTCTCGGAAGAGCGGCTCCGCCTCGCCGTAGCGGCCCTGGGACCAGTAGAGACCAGCGAGGTTGTTAAGGCTGGTCAGCGTGTGCGGATGGCGCGGCCCCAGCACCGCGCGGCTACCCTGCAGCGCTTCCCGGAAGAGCGGCTCGGCCTCGCCGTAACGGCCCTGTGCGTCGTAGTGGGCCGCCAGATTGTTGAGGCTCTGCATGGTGTCCGGATGGCGCGGCCCGAGCACCTCGCGGTAACCCCGCAGCGCTTCTTGGAAAAGCGACTCCGCGTCGCCGTAGCGACCTTGGGACCGGTAGATAGCGGCCAGGTTGTTGAGGCTCCGCAGGGTGTCCGGATGGCGCGGCCCGAGCACCTCGCGGTAACCCTGCAGCGCTTCTTGGAAGAGCGGCTCCCCCTCGCCGTAGCGGCCTTGGGACTGGTAGAGAGCGGCCAGGTTGTTGATGCTCTGCAGGGTGTCCGGATGGCGCGGCCCGAGCGCCTCGCGGCTCCCCCGCAGCGCTTCCCGGTAAAGCGGCTCCGCCTCGCCATAGCGGCCCCGGGACTGGTAGAGAGCGGCCAGGTTGTTGAGGCTGGTCAGCGTGTCCGGATGGCGCAGCCCGAGCACCTCGCGGCGCCCCTGCAGCGTTTCCCGGTAGAGCGGCTCCGCCTCGCTGTAGCGGCCCAGGGAACTGTAGAGAAAGCCCAGGTTGTTGAGGCTTAACAGCGTATCCGGATGGCGCGGCCCGAGCGTCTCGCGGCGCCTCTGCAGCGCTTCCCGGAAGAGTGGCTCCGCTTCCTCGTAGCGGGCCTGGGACACGTAGAGACTGGCTAGGTTGTTGAGGCTTACCAGCGTGTTCGGATGACGCGGCCCGAGCACGTCGAGCTTTATCTGCAGCGCTTCCCGGAAATGCGGCTCCGCCTCGCTGTAGCGGCCCAGGGATCTGTAGAGAAAGCCCAAGTCGTTGAGGCTCAGCAGTGTTTTCGGATCACGATTGCCAAACCTTTGACGGGCTAGTCGGAGGGCCTGTTCGGCCAATTGAATACCCTTTGGATAGTCGCCGGCCTGATACGCCTCCCGAGCTAATCCAATTAGCTGCAGCCACTGTCGACGCGCATCAGGCGCGAGGTCTTGCGCGCCGGTCGGCCAAGCCATCATGAGCGTGAGCCATGCCAGAAACGCTACGGAAAAGAGCAGGCGCCACCTTTGCAGCATCGCGTCTCTCCTCGGTTCGCCGGCTATTCGCAGCTCGTGTAGTCAGGCATGATCCGGATCGTTTCCATCCGATCCCAGGGCACCACCAGGATCGGCAGCTCGGCAGCCGCCGCACCTCGCAACGGACGCAACAAGAACAACCGGTCCCGACTATGCAGCAGCAAACGGTAGCAGCCTCGGGTCAGATTGTCTGACGACAGCGGCGAGTCCTTTGATAGCTTTGTATCCTGCTTCGTCCAAACTTTTACGCGCGGGTAGGCACTGTAATCAGTCGTGCGTTGAATGCTATATTGCGTGTGAGCGGCGTCAACAGCGCCTTCGTGCCCCAGCCAAAAGATAGCCAATATGGCTGCGAGGCCCAGAGCCAAAATCGGGCGGCCAAGCTTACCGGCAAACCAGCGCCAGGCCAGCACCAAACCGATCACTGCGCCGCCGATGACTCCCGCCCAAATGGGAAACATTCCCGCGACGACCCCGCCATAGACGAAATAATGCTCTTTCGGAATATCGACCATCAGCAACGGAATGCCAAAGCGGTCGAAATAATGATAGGCATAGGTCCAGCCCGTCGCGTAAAGCCAGGCCGAGATAAGAGCAACAATGAACGCGGCCGTGCCCGCAAGATCGCCAAGTGAAGGCGCATTGCTCGTCTGTGATTCTGTTTCGGAGGCGCTCATTGCGGCGGCTTTCGCTCCTCATCTCCTCTTGGTACCTCACGAGCTGCCTCTCGTGGCGCCGGTCTGCAGGGACTGCACCGATCGGCGCCGGCCTCGATGCGTTTCCAATCGGAATAGATGATCTGCCTCGATGGCTTACGCGTTGCCGGATCGGTGCAGACAGCCGTTGAGTAGAAGTCCGTTGCTGCTTTGAATGCCTCACAGCCGCGGAGAATGGCGCCCGTGCTGTGGCTCAGGCAGAAACACTCATCCGCGCGGGCCCCCTGACCGATCGCAACCACGAGGCCGAACAGGATAAGAAAAGTGAGAATTGCTGCGAGTGTTCTCGGCATGTCGGTTCACTCGACGAGGTTTTGGCGTGTGATCCCGAAAGGTTGGCAGACTTTTTCGAAAAAAACATGCGATGAAACAAAGATAAAGGGGCACGATCGATTTGCGGCGAAGCAATCGCGCTCTAAGGGGCCCATCCGCGCCGATCGCGCAGCCTGTCTTGCCTGAGGTAGGAGAGCTGGGTCTCGCTCAGCGCCTTGGCGGTGTCGCCGCGGGCTCGGCTCGGCCTGGTCCTGCAAAAGGCGAGCGTGAAGTCGCGTGCCTCGTCGTCCTTGAAGTTCTTATGGTGGGCCCGGCAGGACTCGAACCTGCAACCAAGCGGTTATGAGCCGCTAGCTCTGACCATTGAGCTACGGGCCCGACCGCGTCCCGCACCGCGAGAGGTAACAAGGTCCGGGCGGGCAACGCGAACTTGACGGTAGCAGCGCGATCACGGGCGCACAATCATCGGCCCCTGAGCGCCTGCGGCGCAGGGTGGCGGATCGCCGGGGCTTCGCGGCCTGCGAGTTCCGCGCGAGGGGCGATTCACGAATGACTCCGACTCTGTTAGCCTGATCGACGAACGAATCACTAACGGTCGGTGCGTGCGTATCGGCGGGCTCATCGGGACGTCTTAGGAAACCGATGAAGCGTCCTCCG
>JANQFI010000663.1 GCA_028277905.1 Chromatiaceae bacterium
CGGTGGCCCGGGAGCTCGCCAGCGGAGTGGCGGCGGTCGTGCCGATCGTCATCGGCCAAGTCGCGCAAACGGCTGTCGCAGGATGTGCGTGGCGGATCCTCCTTGGCGAAATGGGACGCGGACGCACCCGGGCGCTCATCGCCTACCGTTGGGTTCGCAACTCCGTGAACACGCTGCTGCCTGTCGGCCGTGTCGGCGGTGACGTCGTGGGGGCCCGCTTGCTGGTGCTCAACGGCGCCCGGGCCGACTTGGCAGCGGCAAGCGTTCTTGCCGACAAGACGATCGAAGTCTGCGCCATACTGCTGTTCGCCTGGATCGGCCTGCTGCTGGGCTACAGTCTCGGTCTCAAGGGCGAGGTCATGAGCTGGACCGCCGTTGGCCTCGCTGTCTTCTCAACCATGATCATCGGCTTTGTGATCGGCCAGCGCATGGGCCTCGTGCGGATGGCCGAGCACATTCTTCTGAAAATCGCTGATCTGCTGAAGGAGCGGCAGGTTGGACGTCCCGGAACGACTCAAACGCTCCTGCTCGCGATCTACCGGCACCGGTCCCGCGTGCTCGCGGCGTTCGCCATACACGTTTTCGGGTGGACCCTTTCCGCATTCGCCATCTGGGGCGCTCTCGATGTCATGGGCCATCCGCTGAGCCTCGGCGAGGCCTTCGTCCTCGAAGGACTGGCTCAGGCCATTGCCGCCGCCGCATTTCTGATGCCGGCCGCGCTCGGCGTTCAGGAGGCCGGCTACATGATGGTCGCAGCGCTGCTCGGCCTGCCGCCGCAGGTGGGGCTGGCGCTATCGTTGCTCCGCCGGTTGTCCGATCTCCTGATCGGCGTTCCCGGGCTGGTGGCGTGGCAGGTTCTGGAGGGCAAGCGCCTTTGGGCGTCGTGGTCCGGGAGAGGCAGCTGGCGCCGCCGCCAGGGCGAAGTCTCCAACTCCGGCCCCTAGCCCGGATTTCTCACCTGTGCGGGCTTTGAAGGGGGTTTTCGGGGGCTTGGGTGGAGTTTGGAGCCCTTCTGAGAGAGTGGCGTCGCCGCCTGTTT
>JANQFI010000677.1 GCA_028277905.1 Chromatiaceae bacterium
AATACGAACTTCTTTCTACAGTGCGGCAAGGCCCCGGCATATTCTCCGGTTCAACCAAGGCGGACCATTCCACGCGGCAGTGATGCTACCGGTAACCCTTTAGCTCAGCGGCGACTGACCCTGACACCGCTGGATTCTCCGGAGCCATGCCGGTGCCAGCGGACCTTGCGCAGGCCGTCTGACTGCGGCACGACATCGCCCGCTGCCAGGTGCTGGGCGATGTACGCGCAGAACGCCACGCGCTCTTCCTCGGTCCAGTACAGCGGCCGTTGACGCTGAAACAACGGCGTTTCGATGGCCGTCAGCATGCTGCATCCTGCAAGAACAAGCCTTGACCTCGTCGGCATGCGCGGATCTCGCCGGAGCGCGTGATTCCAGGCAGAGCCAAGCGACTCTCGTGACCGGCAGCACTTGCGCCTTCGCAAGCAACGAAAGACCGGTCCCCCGCCCGCTTTATTGTGCGTCTCCGACGTTCCTGCCGCCTGGCGCTAGGTCACCGCGGCAGGTCAGTGGACCCCATCAACCACTCATCCACTGCCCTTGCGCACTGCCGGCCCTCGCGGATGGCCCAGACGACGAGCGACTGCCCGCGGCGCATGTCGCCGGCGGCAAAGACGCCGGGCAGGTTGGTCTGGTAGGCGCCGGGGCCGTCGGTGGCGCCCTTGACGTTGCCGCGGGGGTCGAGCTCCAGGTCGCGGGCCTCCTTCAGCTCGTTCAGCATGCCTTCGTGCACCGGGTGCAGGAAGCCCATGGCGAGCAGCACCAGGTCGGCTTTGAACTGGGCCTCGGAGCCCGGGACCTCGGACATCCGCCAGCGCCCGTTGTCGTCCTTGTCCCAGCGGACGAGGACATAGTTGAGCGCGCCGACGTTGCCGTCGCCGTCGTCGTCGAAGGACTTGGTGAGCAGGTTCCAGTGGCGCTCGCAGCCTTCCTCCTGACTGGTCGAGGTGCGAAGCCTATTGGGCCAGTTGGGCCAGGTGAGGGCCTTGTCCTCCTTCGCCGGGGGCTTGTCGAGGATCTCGATCTGGGTCACGGATTTCGCGCCGTGGCGGTTGGAGGTGCCGATGCAGTCGGAGCCGGTGTCGCCGCCGCCGATGACCACCACGTGCTTGCCGTAGGCGCTGATGAAGTCCTCGTCCGGGACCTGCACGCCCTGCACGCGCTTGGAGTTGGCGCGCAGGAAGTCCATGGCGAAGTGGATGCCGGCGTAGCTGCGGCCAGGCACGTCGAGGTCGCGGGGCTTCTCGCTGCCGCCGGCGAGCACCACGGCGTCGTAGTCGGCCATGAGCTTGCTGACTGGGATGTCGACGCCGATGTGGCAGTGGGTGTGGAACTCAACGCCCTCGGTGCGCATCTGCGCCATGCGCCGGTCAATGAGCTTCTTCGACAGCTTGAAGTCGGGGATGCCGTAGCGCAAGAGACCGCCGATGCGGTCTTGCTTCTCGTACAGCGACACGGCATGGCCGGCGCGGGCGAGCTGCTGCGCGCAGGCGAGCCCGGCGGGGCCGGAGCCGACCACGGCGATGCGCTTGCCGGTGCGCCGGGTGGGCACCTGCGGCTTGATCCAGCCTTCCTCCCAGGCCTTGTCGGCGATGGCGCGCTCGATGGCCTTGATGGCCACGGGCTTGTCGTCGATATTGAGCGTGCAGGCGGCCTCGCAGGGGGCGGGACAGATGCGGCCGGTGAATTCGGGGAAGTTGTTGGTGCTGTGCAGCACCTCGATGGCCGACGCCCAATCCTGCTGGTACACCAGGTCGTTCCAGTCCGGGATGATGTTGCTCACCGGACAACCCTGGTGGCAGTAGGGGATGCCGCAGTCCATGCAGCGGGCGCCCTGGATGGATATCTCCGCGTCGCTCGGCGGCAGCACGAACTCGTTGTAGTGCACGACCCGATCCGCCGCCGGCTCGTAGGCCAGCTCGGCGCGCTCGTATTCCATGAATCCTGTTGGCTTACCCATGGCTCGCGTCCTCCGTCAGGACCTGAGGGCTGGCTTGGCGAGGCTCGGCGGCATGGCACCGGGCGGGCGGCTCTGCTGCGCCTGCATCTGCTCCAAGGCGCGGCGGTAGTCCACCGGCATCACCTTGACGAATCGGGAGCGCTGGTGGTCCCAGTCCTCCAGGATGGCCCGGGCCACGGCGGACGCGGTGTAGCGCTTGTGCTTGACGATCAGCTGCTTCAAGCGAATCTCGTCGAAGCGGGTCATGTCGTGGCTGACATCCACGAAGCCATGGCTTTCCAGGTCACCGCCTTGGTGGTCGAGGAGCTCCAGCGCCTCGTCCTCGGCGGCGATGGGCGCAAGCTCCACCATGGCCTGGTTGCAGTGCTCGGCGAAGCTGCCATCCGCATCCAGGACATAGGCGATGCCGCCGGACATGCCGGCGGCGAAGTTGCGCCCGGTAGCCCCTAGGCAGACCATGATGCCGCCGGTCATGTACTCGCAGCCGTGGTCGCCGACGCCTTCGATGACCGCGGTGGCGCCGGAGTTCCTGACGCAGAAGCGCTCACCGGCGACGCCGCGGAAATAGCACTCGCCGCTGATGGCGCCGTAGAGCACGGTGTTGCCGACGATGATGTTCTCAGAGGCCTCGGCGATGCCGGAGTCGGCGGGCGGGTAGATGATGAGCCGCCCGCCGGAGAGACCCTTGCCGACATAGTCGTTGGCCTCGCCCGCCAGCTCGATGGTTACACCATGCGCCAGCCAGGCGCCGAAGGACTGCCCGCCGATGCCGTGCGCCTTGATGTGGATGCTGTCGTCAGGCAGGCCCTTGTAGCCGTAGCGCTCGGCGACCCTGCCGGAGAGCATGGTGCCGACGGTGCGGTGGTAGTTCTTGATCTCGGTCTCGATGCGCACCGGCTGGCCGTGCGCCAGCGCAGGCTCTGCCTGCTCGATGAAACTGCGGTCCAGCGCCTTCTCCAGGCCATGGTCCTGGCTCTCGCGGTTGTAGAGGGCGACGCTGTCCGCGACCTTCGGCTTGGCGAGGATGCGCGAGAAGTCGAGCCCCTTGGCCTTCCAGTGGTCGATGGCGCGGCGCATCTCCAAGCGGTCCATCTGGCCGATGGCCTCGTTCAGGGTGCGGAAGCCGAGCTTGGCGAGCAGCGCTCGCACCTCTTCCGCGACGAAGAAGAAGAAGCTGATGACGTGCTCGGGCTTGCCGGTGAATCGCTTTCGGAGCTCCGGGTCCTGCGTGGCCACGCCGACGGGGCAGGTGTTGAGATGGCACTTGCGCATCATGATGCAGCCCTCGACGATCAAGGGCGCGGTGGCGAAGCCGAACTCATCCGCGCCCAGGAGCGCGCCGATGACGACGTCGCGCCCGGTGCGCATGCCGCCGTCCACCTGGACGGCGATGCGACCCCTGAGACGATTCAGCACCAGGGTCTGATGGGTCTCGGCGAGGCCGATCTCCCAGGGTGAGCCGGCATGCTTGATGGAGGTGAGCGGGCTGGCACCGGTGCCGCCGTCGTAGCCGGCGATGGTCACGTGATCGGCATGAGCCTTGGAGACGCCCGCGGCCACGGTGCCGACGCCGACCTCTGAGACCAGCTTGACGGAGATGCGCGCCTTGGGGTTGGCGTTCTTCAGGTCGTGGATCAGCTGCGCCAGGTCTTCGATGGAGTAGATGTCGTGGTGCGGCGGCGGCGAGATCAGGCCGACGCCGGGTGTGGAGTGGCGCACGCGGGCGATCTGCGCATTGACCTTGTGGCCCGGCAGCTGGCCGCCCTCCCCGGGCTTCGCGCCCTGGGCGATCTTGATCTGGATGTCGTCGGCGTTGACCAGGTACTCCACGGTCACGCCGAAGCGCCCGGAGGCCACCTGCTTGATGGCGGAGCGCTCGGGGTTCATCGAGCCGTCCGGCAGCGGCAGGAAGCGCTCGGGCTCCTCGCCGCCCTCGCCGGTGTTGGACTTGCCGCCGATGGCGTTCATGGCCTTCGCGAGCGTGGAGTGCGCCTCGTAGCTGATGGAGCCGAAGGACATGGCGCCGGTAGCGAAGCGCTTGACGATCTCGGTGGCGGGCTCGACCTCGTCGATGGGGACGGGCTCGTCGGCCCACTTCAGCGCCATCAGGCCGCGGAAGGTCAGGAGCTTTTCGTTCTGCTCGTTAATGAGCTTGGAGTACTGGCTGTAGGTGCGGGCGTCCTTGGCGCGGGTGGCGTGCTGGAGCTTCGAGATCGTCTCCGGCGACCAGACGTGGTCCTCGCCGCGCAACCGGTAGGCGTAGTCGCCGCCGACGTCGAGGTGGCGGCGCAAGATCTGCTCGTTGCCGTAGCCGCGCCGGTGCCAGCGCACGGCCTCTTCCGCCACTTCGGCGAGGCCGATGCCCTCCACCATGCTGGCGGTGCCGGTGAAGTATTCGGCGATGAAGCCGCGGTTCAAGCCGACGGCGTCGAAGATCTGCGCGCCGCAGTAGCTCTGGAAGGTGCTGATGCCCATCTTGGACATGACCTTCTTCAGGCCCTTGCCGACCGCTTTGATGTAGCGCGACTGCGCCTTCTCGAAGTCGAGCTTGCCGCCGTCGTGCGGCAGCCGGTGCAGCAGCGACGCGATGGTGTCGAAGGCCAGGTAGGGATTGATGGCCTCGGCGCCGTAGCCGGCCAGGGTCGCGAAGTGATGCACCTCCAATGCGGCGCCGGTCTCGACCACCAGCCCCGAGCTGGTGCGCAGCCCCTGGCGGATCAGGTGATGGTGCACGGCGGAGGTCCCGAGCAGCGCCGGGATCGGGATGTAGTCCGCGTTGGTATTGCGGTCCGACAGGATCAGGATGTTGTGGCCGTCCAGCACCGCCTGCTCGGCATCGTTGCACAGCCGATCCAGCGCCTGCTCCAGGCCCGCGGCGCCTTCGCCGGCCGGGTAGACCATGTGCAGCGTCTCGGTGCGGAAGGCGCCGCCGGAGTTGTCCTGAATGTGACGGATGCGCTCCAGGCCCTCGTTGGTCAGCACCGGCTGGCTGACCTCCAGCCGCCAGTGCCAGTTCCCATCGCGGCCGGCCTCGTCGAGCCCGAGCAGGTTCGGGCGCGGACCGATCAGGGACACCAGCGACATGACCAGCTCCTCGCGGATCGGGTCGATGGCCGGGTTGGTGACCTGGGCGAAGTTCTGCTTGAAATAGGTGGACAGATGCTTGGAGCGCGACGACAGCACCGAGGGCGGGTTGTCGGCGCCCATCGAGCCGACGGCCTCCTGGCCGGACGCCACCATCGGTGTGAGCAGGAACTTGATGTCCTCCTGGCTGTAGCCGAAGGCCTGCTGGGCGTCCAGCAGCACATCGGCGTCGGGCGCCATGGGGGCGACATCGGTCGGCAGCGAGTCCAGGTGGATTTGCGTGCGGCTCAGCCACTCCCGGTAGGGGTGGGCGGCGGCCAGCTCCGCCTTGATCTCGGCGTCGTCGATGATGCGGCCCTGCTCCAGGTCGATCAGGAACATCTTGCCGGGCTGAAGTCGCCACTTCTTGACGATGCGCTCTTCCGGAACCTCCAATACGCCCATCTCCGAGCCCATGACCACCATATCGTCTTCGGTAACCAGGTAGCGCGCCGGGCGGAGCCCGTTGCGATCCAGTGTGGCGCCGATCTGGCGCCCGTCAGTGAAGGCTACCGCCGCCGGGCCGTCCCAGGGCTCCATCAGCGCCGCGTGATACTCATAGAAGGCGCGGCGTTTCTCGTCCATGAGCTTGTTGCCGGACCAGGCCTCCGGGATCAGCAGCATCATGGCGTGGGCCAGCGAATAGCCGCCCATCACCAGCAGCTCCAGCGCGTTGTCGAAGCAGGCGGAGTCCGACTGGCCTTCTGGGATCAATGGCCAGATGGTCTCCAGATCCGCGCCCAGGATCTCCGACCGCATGGTGTGGCGGCGTGCGGCCATCCAGTTGACGTTGCCGCGCAGGGTGTTGATCTCGCCGTTGTGGCAGATCATCCGAAACGGCTGCGCCAGGTCCCAGGTGGGGAAGGTATTGGTGGAGAAGCGCTGGTGCACCAGCGCCAATGCGGACGCGAAGCGCTCGTCCTGCAGGTCCAGGTAGTAGCTGCCCACCTGCCCGGCCAGCAGCATGCCCTTATAGTTGATGGTCCGCGAGGACAGGGACGCCACGTAGTACGCGGTCTTGTCGTAGCCGGCGGCGCGGATCTCGTTGTCCATGCGCTTGCGGATCACGAACAGCTTGCGCTCGAAGGCGTCCTGGTCCGCGCAGTTGTCGCCGCAGGCGACGAACACCTGTCGCACGACGGGCTCGGTGGGCAAGACGCTCTCACCGAGATCGGTGTTATCCACAGGCACGTCGCGCCAGCCGAGGACGCTTTGGCCGCCCTCCTCCAGCCGCCGCTGTACCGTGGACTGCATCTCCTCGCGCGCCTCGGCGTCCTTGGGCAGGAAGACCATGCCGACGCCGTAGTGGCCCACAGCCGGAAGATCGAATGCCAGCTTGGCGCGGAAGAGCTCATCCGGAATCTGCACCAGGATGCCGGCGCCGTCGCCTGCCTTGGGGTCGGCGCCGACGGCGCCGCGGTGGGTGAGCCGCTCGAGGATCTCGAGGCCCTGCTGCACGATGCGGTGGCTGCTGCGATTCTTGATGTCGCAGACGAAGCCGACGCCGCAGGCGTCGCGCTCCTGTGCGGGGTCGTAGAGCCCCTGCGCCGCTGGGTAGGCACGAAGGTTCATGGCTTGGGACCTCGTTTTCACCTGACTGGGTTGCTGCTCGCTCCGACTGCGGATAGTGCATCCGCCAGTGGGTGCGTTCCACCCTCGGAAGCGCCGGTCTCGGACCCAGGTATCTTCTGGATGTGCGTGGTTTTGTTCTTGTTCGGCCGGGTCGGGGAGGGCACCGGGTACCGGCGACAGCCGTGGTGTCGGTCCCGGCTGCAGGTGACCGCGGAGACCGGCGCTCACCACGGCAAGCTGACAACGCCGGCGAGCAGCGGACCGATCATGATATCGTCAAAGCAGGGACTATGCCATGCGTGGAGCGCCCGACCTGCGGCGCGGCGACGGCACCGTGATCCAATTTGGCGCACGCGGCCGCCGGTGCGCACAGACTTGGTGCCACCCTGCATCCGAAGGCCGTAGCCCTGGGCTAGCCGGCGATCTCGTCCAGCAGGCCGCGCAGCGCGCCCGAAGCGAAGTCCGCCGTGACCACGGCATCGCCGATGCCGCGCAGCAGCACCAGCCGCAGCCGGCCGGCCTGGACCTTCTTGTCCACCGACATCAGTGCGAGCCAGCGCTCCCGCGTGAGCTCCCGGGGAGGGTCCACGGGCAGGCCGAAGCCCGCCAGCAGTGAACGGATCCGCGCGATGTCCTCGGCCCCGAGCCAGCCCAACCGCGCGGACAGCTCTGCGGCGAGCACCATGCCGGCGGCGACGGCCTCGCCGTGCAGCCAGGCGCCATAGCCGAGGCCGGCCTCGATGGCGTGGCCGAAGGTGTGACCGAGGTTCAAGAGCGCCCGCTGTCCTGCTTCGCGCTCGTCGGCGGCGACGACCGACGCCTTGTTGCGGCAGGAGCGCTCGATGGCCTCGGCCAGGGCATCGGCATCGCGCGCCAAGAGCCGCACGCGGTTTCCCTCCAGCCAGTCGAAGAAGGCCGAGTCCCGGATCAGGCCATACTTGACGACCTCGGCGAGACCCGCGGCCAGCTCCCGGTCCGGCAGCGTGCGCAAGGTTTCCGTATCGGCGATGACGGCGCGCGGCTGGTGGAAGGCGCCGATCATGTTCTTGCCGAGCGCGTGGTTGACGCCCGTCTTGCCGCCCACAGAGGAGTCGACCTGGGCCAGCAGCGTCGTCGGCACCTGGATGAAGCCCACGCCGCGCTGGTAACAGGCGGCGGCGAAGCCGGCCATATCGCCGACGACACCGCCGCCGAGGGCGAGCAAGGTCGCGTCACGACCCAGGCGCTCGCGGAGCAGTGTGTCGAAGATGCGGTTCAGCGTAGCCAGATCCTTGTACTGCTCGCCGTCGGGCAGGATGACCCGGCGATGGTCCAGACCCGCCAGTGCCGCCTCGACGGCCTCGATGTAGAGCGGCGCTATGGTCTCGTTGCTGACCACCAACACCTGGCGGCCAGCGATATGTGGCAGGTAGAGCTCCGGGTCGTCGATGAGCTCGGGGCCGATGGAGATGGGATAGCTGCGGGCACCGAGCTCGACGACCAATCGCCGGGTGGGTCGCCGGGCGGGCCGCCCTGGAGTGGCTGCCATCTCAGAGGTCTTCTGCTTCGAGCCGGCGGCGGATCTCTTTCACCACCGACGAGGTGCCGCGGCGCTCCGTGGACACCACCATGTCCGCAACCTGGCGGTAGACCGGCTCGCGCACCGCCATGAGGTCGCGCAGCCGCTGTTGCGGGTCTTCGGTGTCCAGCAGCGGGCGATTGCGGTCGCGGGCGGTGCGGGCATACTGCTGCTCCGGGCTGCAATGCAGGTAAATCACCAGGCCGCGCGCGGCGAGCTGCTGGCGGTTCTCCGGAACCATCACGGCCCCACCGCCGGTGGCCAGGACGATGTTGTCCTGCCGGGCCAGCTCTTCGATGACCTGCCGCTCGCGGCTTCGGAATCCCTCTTCGCCTTCGAATTCGAAGATGGTGGCGATGTCGACACCAGTGCGGCGCTGGATCTCCTGGTCGCTGTCCTGGAACTCGTAGCCCAGGGACAGCGCGAGCTGGCGGCCGATGGTGCTCTTGCCGGCGCCCATCGGGCCGACGAGGAAGATGTTCTGTGGTCGCATCATGGCGATCAGGTATGCCAGATTTGGCGCGTGCGGGCAAGGGCACGAGCCATTGTGTTGTCTGCCCTCGGCGGCCCGCGCCGGGACCTGCCTGGCGGTGGTGCAGCCACCGCCGTGGCGGCGCGGCGGCACGGGGCAGGCGGTGCGGGGCAAGCAGTCCGGAATCGCCGGCAGTGGCGGTTGCGGCGGCGCCCTCAGCGGGTCGCAAGGTCGCTTTTCAGAATCTTCGGCGTGACGAAGATCAACAGCTCGCTGTTGTTGTCCTGGCGCTGCTCGTTCTTGAACAGCCGGCCGAAGACCGGAACGTCGCCGAGCCAGGGCACCTGTTCCTTCTGGTAGCTCTTGTCACGCTCGTAGACGCCGCCGAGCACCACGGTCTCACCGTTGTCCACGAGCACCGAGGTGGTCACCGAGCGGGTGTCTACCGGAGGCACACCGAGCACCTCGTTGGCGAAGTTCGGCTGGTCCTTGTTCACGGCAAGATCCATGATCACCCGGTCATCGGGCGTGATGTGTGGCGTCACCTCGAGCTTGAGCACGGCCTCTTTGAAGGCCACCGTGGTGTTGCCCTGCCCGGTGGCTTCCTGGTACGGGATTTCGGTGCCGACCTTGATGACGGCCTCGTTCTGGTCCGAGGTCACCACCCGCGGAGAGGACACCACCTCACCACGGCCCTCCCGCTGCATGGCCGACAGCTCCAGCTGGATCAGGTGCGAGCCGACCTTGCCGAGCACGAAGTTGAAGGCGCCGGACGGGTTGGCGTTGGCGGGCAGGTTCACCATCAGGGAGGGGAAGCCGCTGCCTTCCGGGAACTCGACGATGGAGTTGAAGCGCGCGCGCTGACCGGTGGGCTCGCCGCCGATAGTCTCTCCCTCTTCGGTGGCGCTGGCGAAGAACGGCCCGGCATCATAGTCCGAATTCGGGAAGTAGCCCGGTCGCCCGCCGACAACCTGCAGCTCGTGGCTGTTGAGCGCGCCCATGGAGGTCGACAAGCCGAACCGCACACCCAGGTCCCGGGCGAAGTCGTCGTTGGCGATGACCACCCGCGACTCGATCATCACTTGCCGCACAGGTACATCGAGCCGATTCACGAGGCGGCGCACCTCTTCCAGCTTCGCGGATGTGTCCTGCACCAGCAGCGTGTTGGTGCGGTCGTCGACCGTGACGCTGCCGCGGTCCGGGGTGAGCATGTTGTTCTCTTCGGACTTGAGCAGCACGGCGAAGTCCGCTGCCTTGGCGTAGTTGACCTGTATGAACTCGGAGCGCAGTGGTGCCAGCTCCTCGATCTGCTGCTTTGACTCCAGCTCCAGCTTCTCCTGGGCCGCGATCTCTTGCGTGGGCGCCACCATGATGACGTTCCCGGTCTGGCGCATGGACAGGCCCTTGGTCTTCAGGATGATGTCCAGGGCCTGATCCCAAGGCACGTTCTTGAGCCTGAGCGTGATGTTCCCGCGCACCGTATCGCTCGCCACCAGGTTCAGTCCGGTGAAGTCGGCGAGCAGCTGCAGCACGGCGCGCACCTCGATGTCCTGGAAGTTGAGCGACAGCCGGTCGCCCGAGTAGACGATCTTCTCGCGCTCGCGTTGTTCCTTCTCGGCTGCGGTCAGGGCGCGAAATTCCAGCGTGAATAGGTTATCGGTCTGGTAGGCGAGGTACTCGTACTGATCCACGGTCTTGACGTCGACCTTGACATCGGCCCCGACACCGCGGGATTCCACCGCCGTCACTGGTGTCGCGAAGTCCGTCACGTCGAGGCGCCGGAACAACCGTTGCGGCAGGTCGGTGTTGGGGATCTCCACGACAACGTCCTGCCCCTCCTGACGGACGCTCACCAGGGTTTCGGCGGAGGGCAGCGTGATCAGCACCCGGCCTTCGCCACCGGCGCCGCGGCGGAAATCGATGTCCTTGATGGCACCCCGTCCTGGCTGGCGGCTCGCGTCACGGCCGGTGCCTGTCGCCCCGATGCGCCGCGGCTGGGTCGGAACCGGCGCCGAGCGCTCGGGATTCAGCGATACCCGGACCCGGTTGCCGCGGGTGTCGATGTTATAGGGCACCGAGTCGTTCAGGTTGATCACGACGCGGGTGCGGTCGCTGGCCTCGATGGCCACCAGACTGTGCGCGACACCGAGGCCGATGGGGACGGACTTGCGGTCCAGGCCGCTATTGGTGCCCGGGAAGTCGATGGCGATGCGTGCCGGGTTCGCGGTCGCGAAGTCCTGCGGGGTTGGTGCCGTGCCGGAGAACACCAAGTCGATCTCCACCTGGTTGCCCGGCAGAGAGGCAAACTCGACGTTCTGCAGGACCGCAGCCCCGACCGATGCCATCCAGACTAGGGTCGTCAAGAGCACGCCGAGCCCGACGGCCAGGCGCCGGCGCGCCTGTCGTGTCGCCGCTGGCGCACGCGTCGTTAAGGGTCTTGTCTGACGCATGGTAAAGGTGCCTCCGCCGGTATGACTATTGTTTGAGCGAGAGCCGGGCCTCCCGCTCGCGCCAGGTGCCAGGGCCCTCGCCGACGATCTCGGTAAGCGCGATGCCCTCTGGGCTGATTTGCGTGATCTGGCCGTTGTTCGTGCCCAGGTAGTTGCCAACGCGCACCGGATGCAGCACACCGTCGGGCGTGGTGACGAGCGCCCAGCGCGTGTCGTTCCGCTCCAGCGTGCCCACCATCCGCAGCGAGTCGAGGGCGTATTGCTCCAGCTCCTCACGCCGTCGCAGCGGGTCTGGTGCCACGCCGGTCGTCTGCTGCGGCATGGTCGCCCGGGCGGTGCGGTCGTCCATGACGAAGGGGTCGCGGCGGTTGCCCGGCTCGTAGACGAAGGTGTCCACCAGCGGCACCTCCGGGATGGGCTCCAGTGCCCCCGGCGCGCGCGCCTTGACTCCCTCGACATAGCCCCGGAGCTCATCCAGATCCGCCTGGCCACAGCCGGTGAGGGCAGCGCCGAGTGCCAGTGTGCCGGTCCATGCCGCAAGCCTCATTGCAGCGCCCCCTCTTCGAGGTAACGGTAGGTCTTGACCGTGGCCTCCATGGTCAGGCGCGCGCTCTCGGCAGCGTCCTCGACGTTCCTGCCGGGCGCCGAGATCTTGACGTCGTGGATGGTGACGATGCGCGGCAACGCCGCCAGCCCGCTGATGAAGCGGCCAAACTCGTGATAGCGGCCGCCGACGCGCATGCGGATCGGCAACTCGGCATAGAAGTCCTTGTCCTGCTCGCCCGCGGGCTGGAAGAGCTCGAACTCCAGGCCCGCGGCGAGTCCGGTCTGGGAGACGTCTACCAGCAGTCCGGCCACCTCGGTGCGGTCGGGAAGCTGCCGCACCATGGCGCCGAAGGATTCCTCCATCTCCGCGAGCTGCTGCTCGTAGGCCTCGAGGTTCGCGGCCTTGTCCTGCTTTTCTTCGAAGGTCTCCCGCAGCGTCACCTCCTCGGCCTTGACCTTGTCGAGGCGGGAGAGCTGCTCGCGGGTGATGAAGTAGTACCATGCCCAGCCGATGGCGGCACAGAGCACCAGCACGAGCACGACCTTGGCCGGCGTCGGCCACTCGCCGATGTTGCTGATTGTCAGTTCGTTGAGGTCGCTGAGCTCCACGGCCTGACCCTCCTGGCAGGGCAATGCCCGTTCGGTTTGTCTCCAGGGTTCCGCCGAGTCCGGTCCCGGTAAGTACCGGTATTCTTGGCGGTCCTATTGGTTGCGCTCCCGCCAGCTAAGCTCCGGCCAGCTAAGCTCCGGCTAGCTGCCCCGGGTCAGCCGCGTAGCGGCCCGGCGTCCGGCCCGGTCGGCGGCGTATCGGTCGGCTGGAGCCGCTGCTGCCGGAAGCTCAGCCGGAAATGGCTGAAGCCGGTACCCGTCTGATCCTTGTTCTCGATCACCAGCAACTGCGCGTCGCTGATCCACGCGGAGCCGTTGATATTGCGCATGAAGGCAGATACCCGGGCGTTGGACTGGGCGCGGCCCTCGACTTCCACGCGGTTGCCCTGCTGGGTGATGCCGGTGAGGAAGACGCCCTCGGGAACGGATGCGGCCAGCTCGTCGAACAGGTGCACTACCTCAGGGCGGCTCTCTTGGAGCTGCTGGATGATGTTCATGCGCGCCAGCAGGTCGGCCTTGGTCTCTTCCAGCTTCTCGATTCTCCTGATGCGCAGGTTCAGCTTGCTGATTTCCTGCTCGAGCAACTGGTTGCGGGAGTGCTGAGCGTCGATCATGCTCTCGAACTGCATGCGTACGCCGACGCTGGCCAAGAGCACCGCCGCCACCGCCGCACCTGTGCCGATGAAGAAATCGCGTTGCCGGCGGCGGCGCTCCGCGTCACGCCAGGGCAGCAGGTTGATGCCGCCGAAGTCGAATGCTCGCAATGCCAGGCCGGTGGCGATCATCATCGACGGTGCCGCCTGGGCCAGGGCGACCGCATCCACCCCCGGGCCGATGGCCATGGCGCCGAAGGGGTTGGCCATGGAGACAGGGAAGCCGAGTCGCTCCTCCACCAACTCGTCGATCTTCTCGATGCGCGCGGTGCCGCCCGCAAGCAGCACCTGGTCCGTGCGGTTGTAGGCGCTCGCCGAGTAGAAGAACTGCAAGGCCCGGGCGATCTGTTGCGCCAGCGCCTCCTTGAACGGCCCTAAGACCTCGGTGGCGAAGTTCTCCGGCAGGCGCTGCTCTTCCAGACGCTCCAGCGCCTGCGTCCGGGCGAGGCCGTAGCGACGCTCGATCTCGTCCAAGAGCTGGTTGCCCCCGAAGTTCTGCTCGCGGGTATAGACCGTCTTGCCGTCGTGCAGGACATGCAGTGTGGTGGTGGTGGCGCCCACGTCGGCCAGCGCGACGGTCTGGTCGTGGCGCTCGTCGTCGAAGCGCCCGAGCAGCAGGGCGCCGGCGTTTTCCATCAAATAGGCTTCGACGTCGACGATTTCGGCGTTGAGTCCGCCGAGCTCCAGGGCGGCCACCCGGTCGTCGACGTTCTCGCGCCGGGAGGCGGCGAGCAGCACGTCCACCATTTCAGGGTTACTTGCGGATGCCCCCAGCAGTCTGAAGTCACTGTTCACCTCTTCCAGCGGATAGGGGATGTACTGGTCGGCCTCCAGCTGAATCTGCGTCTCCATTTCTGCGTCCGACAGGGACGCGGGCATGGAGATGACCTTGGTGATGACGGCAGAGCCCGCCACCGCGCAGGCGGCGCGCCTCGTCTTGGTGCCCGATTTGGCCACTGCGCGCCCGATCGCCTGACCCACGGCGTCGACATCGGAAATCTTCTTCTCTACCACCGCGCTGGCCGGCAGCGGCTCGACCATGAAGGCATCGACCCGATAGGGCTCTGCCGTGCCGCTGTCGCTCTGCGAGAGCTCGATCAGCTTCACGGCCGTGGAGCTGATGTCCACGCCGAGCAATGCGCGTTGCTTGTTACCTAGGCCGAACATGGTCTCCGCTCAGTCCTCACTGTCACCGGGAAAGAGGTCTGTTGGACAAGCAATCCGGGAGCACATCATATAAAGCTTCTACTTTCACCGATAACTATATCAGATGATAACCGTTTTGCAGCTGTAATAACTTGGATGTCGGTCGCGTTCCCGCCAGGCCTCACCGCAGGCCCGCGATAGCGGTTATCATCCCCAGGCACTGCCATCGACGCGAGAGAGCCCATGCCCAGGCGAGTGCGATCCAAGGCCGCGGCGGCTTCCGGCCAAAGACGTCCCAAGCACCGGAATCTCGGCTGCCGGGACACCCCCGGTGGTCGGCAAGGCCGCCAGGACCAGCGCCGCCGACTGGCGTACGAGACCGCCCGCATCCTGGTGGAGCATGGTCCGGCCGAGTTCGATCGTGCGCGGCGCAAGGCCGCGGCACGGCTCGGCATCAGCGACAAGCGCTGTTGGCCCGACAACGGCGAGATCAACGACGCGCTGATCGAGCAGCAGCGGCTGTTCGAGCCCGATAGCCGCGAGCGCGACCTGGCCGAGCTGCGCCGGCACGCGTTGCAAGCCATGCGCGCGCTCGCGGCCTTCCGGCCACGGCTGATCGGACCGGCACTGCGCGGCACGGCGACGCGCGAGCATGGCATAGCGCTCCGGCTGTTCGCCGACAGCCCGGAGGAAGTCCTGCTGGAGCTGATGCAGCGGCGCGTCCCCTGGCGCCAGCGCGAGGGGGCGCTGCGCTATGCCAGCGGCACAGTGCAGGTGTATCCGGTGCTCGAGCTCGTCGCCGGCGACATCCCGGTGCAGCTGCAGGTGCTGCCCTGGCAGGCGCAGCGCCAACCGCCGCTGGACCCGGTATCAGAGCGCCCGGAGCGGGGCATCGACGCGGCGGAGCTCCAGGCGCTGCTCGCGGATGCGGAGACGCCCCGAGCCGTCACGGCCGTGCTCTGAGGCGATTGCCGGAAACAAACATCAGACCTCCCGAAATCGAGCGGAAAGCGACCAGAATATTGGACAATTTTCACCCACATCACTGGATTGGGGTGAGCGGCATTTATTATAAAAC
>JANQFI010000002.1 GCA_028277905.1 Chromatiaceae bacterium
TCCCCGAACAGCTTCTTGAAGCCGAAGTCGGTATAGGGGTTGAGGTACTTGGCCATGGTCGGGTCAGGGGGTCGGGTCAGGGGGTCGGGTCAGGGGGTCGGATTAGGGGGTCGGTGGACGGCATCCTTGCCATGTGAGGGCCAGGCGTGGGCTCAGGTTAGCCGCTCGCTGGTAAGCGCACAAAGGTCCTCGTGCGTGCGCGTATTGCAGCAGGACGATGCGCTTGTGGAGCCGCCGAGCTCGGCGCCGGCGACCACGATGCCCCTGACATGGCCGTCGGCATTGATCAGGAGCCGACGCTGTTGGCGGCGAGATCTGGTTACGAGGGCCAGCGCCCAAGATGGGTCCATGAGATGGGTCCATGCCTCTTGGCCGAATGCACTAGGCTAGCCGCCCGTGCCTCGGGGCGTGAAGAGTGCGGCGGCCGCGTCTGGCGCCGACGGGAAGTAGAGGTGCAGGTAGCTCGCCACCAGGGAACCGTGGCGGTAGACAGGCTCGCCGCGGCCACCGTCGCGCTGGCGGATCCCGTGGGCGCTGGGTCTGAGTGCGGTCGTCATCGTCGAGTGATGGAAGCTGTGGCCGCGCAGCTCGCCGGCCGGCGTGGCCAGGCTCTGCATGCCGAGGCCAGCGAGGCGCGGCTGCAGCCTGCCGTGGCCGGGCAGGAGGCCGGCGAGTCGGGCGCTGTGGTCAGCCTTGTCGGCCAGGGTCTCCAGCAGGTAGAGCATGCCGCCGCATTCGGCATAGAGGGGCTTGCCGGCGTCCACATGGGCACGCAGCGCCCGATGCAGGGGCTGGTTGCTGGCGAGCCGGTCGAGATGCAGCTCCGGATAGCCGCCAGGCAGATAGATGGCATCCGCCTCGATACCGCTGTCGTGCAGCGGCGAAAAGAAGGCGAGCCTCGCGCCGAGCTGCTCCAGGAGCCGAAGGTTGGCGCTATAGAGGAACGCGAACGCGGCATCCCGGGCGATGGCGATGCGCGCGCCGGCGAGCCGCGGTGCCGGCCGCGGCGAGCGCGGGGACAGGGGCGGTGCGAAGGTCACCGCCGGCGGCAGCCCGGTCAGCGCCGTGTCCCTGAGACAGGCAGCGGCGGCATCGAGACGCTGCTCTAGGTCGGCGATCTCGTTCGCCTGGAGGAGCCCTAGATGCCGGCTCGGCAGCACGGCCTCGGCCAGACGCGGCAGGACACCGAGCAAGGGGACCTGGTCGGGCATGCCGGCGCGAATCATCTCCGCATGCCGATCGCTTCCGACCCGGTTGGCGATCACACCCGCCAGGCGCAGGTCGGGCCCATAGCGGGCGAGCCCCAGGGCCAGCGCGCCGAAGGTCTGCCCCATGCCGCGGGCGTCGATCAGGGCCGCCACCGGCAGCCCGAAGCGCGCGGCGAGATCCGCGCCTGAGGGCGATCCGTCATAGAGCCCCATGGCGTCCTCTACCAGGATCAGGTCCGCCTCCGCGGCCGCCTCCCAGAGCCGCTGCCCGCAGGCCGCCTCGCCCACCATCCACAGGTCCAGCGGCTCCACCTCGGCGCCGGATGCGCGTTCCAGGATCATCGGGTCGAGAAAGTCCGGGCCGATCTTGAACACCCGCACGCGGCGCCCCGCGCGCCGGTGGTGGCGGGCCAGAGCCGCCGTCAGCGTGGTCTTGCCCTGGCCGGAGGAGGTGGCGGACAGGACAAGCGCCGGGCAAGAGCGCTCGGCGATCACGCCGGCGCCTGCGGCGGGCGGCATGGCGACACGGCGGTCGCGACACAGCGACTCTGGCCGCGCATTCAGCGTGATGCCGGGCGTTGCTGCGCGTCGCGCTGCATGGCGCGCTGGCGGCGGATGGCCCAGGGCGACAGCGGCGGGGTGATGCCGGACTGCTGCTCGGCCGGGTCCCGCCCGACGATCGAAAAGCTCTCGCCGGTGATGTAGTCGGGTTGCTCATCCGGCCCACAGGGCACACTGGAATACTCGGTACCGCCGTCGGCCTGGGTGCACTTGTAGATGATGGGTCGCTGCGCCCGGGTGTCGCTTGCCATCAGCGACAGGGCGGTCAGAATCGCGGCGCTCAGGAGCCGCTGGGGGCGGCCGGTGTCGCCTGGCCGCGCGGCAAGTCGCGTGTGAGCTGGGATAATGCCGGTGTGCAAGATCATCACCCAGGATCAGTCCGGCAGGATCCTCAACAGCGCGCCGTTCCGGGCATCGGTGAGCACGTACAGCTCGCCGTCCGGCCCCATGCGCAGATCGCGCACGCGCTCACCGATCTTGAGCCTTTCCTTGCCGACGATCGCGCCGTCTTCCAGGTCGAGCCGGTGGATCTCGCGGAACTTGAGCGCGCCGCTCAGGAGGTCGCCCCGCCAGTGCGGGAAGCGCTCGCCGGTGTAGACGCTGAGGCCGCTCGGTGCCTTGGACGGTGTCCAGACCACCAAGGGGTCGGTCACGTCCGCTCGCGACCTGAGCTCGGAGATGGGCGGGCCCCAGTACTCGTTGCTATAGGTGACCTCCGGCCAGCCGTAGTTATGGCCGGCCTGGATGCGGTTCAGCTCATCGCCGCCGCGGGAGCCGTGCTCGTTGGCGTAGATGATCCCAGTGTCAGGGTGTCGGGTCATGCCCTGGATGTTGCGGTGGCCGTAGCTGTAGATCTCAGGTTTGGCGCCAGGCTCGCCGACGAGGGGGTTGTCCGGTGCTGCGCGACCTGTCTCGCTGAGCCTGAGCACCGAGCCGAAGTGGGTGCCCGGGTTCTGCGCCTGCTTGCGGATGACGTCGCCGTCGAATGAAGCCGGCGGGTTGCCGCCGTCGCCGATGCTCATCAGCAGCGTGCCGTCCGGTAGCCAGAGCAGTCGAGAGCCGAAGTGCTGGCCGCCGGACTTCCAGTCCGCGTTGTGGAAGATGACCTCCGTGTCCAGCAGGCGCTTGGCCTGCCGATCGAGCCGGCCGCGGGCCAGCGCGGTGCGATTCCTGTCCCCGTTACCCTGGGCAAAGGTGAGATAGACCAGGCGATTGCGCGCGAAGCCCGGGTGCAGCGCTATGTCCATCAGGCCGCCCTGACCACAGTCGGTGCAGATGTCCGGCAGGCCGGCGATTGGCGCGCGTGCGAGCGCCCCGTCGCGGAGCAACCGCAGCCGGCCGGGGCGCTCGGTGATGAGGGCGTCGCCGTTGGGCAGCCAGGCGATGGCCCAGGGGTGTACCAGGCCGCGGACGATTTCCTCCGCACGCCAGCCAGTGGCCTCCGGTAGGTCGCTGCCCGTCGGCTCGATAGAGCCGGCCGGCGCTGAGCAGCCGAGGAGCAGGCCGGCGAGGCTCGCCATGCAGAGGAACATGGCGACCGCGTGCGCTCGGCTCGCACGCGCCGCGAGGGGAGGCGGATTATGCTGGCGCATAGCTGGGGTCTCCTCGGCTGATGCCACGCCGGATGTCCGGCGGTAGTCCGTCGCCGCTGAGTACATGGGCCCGCGGCAGCAAGGGACAGGATATAGCCGGATCGTCTCGCGCGCGTCTATCGTCGTCTGGGCGTGCGACCATGTGCGCACGGCTGCGACCGATTTGGGCCTATTTAGGCAAAGGTTTGGCATAAGGTCAGGCAAAGGCTCCTATGCGGATTCTCGCGACCCTGCTCAGCATGCTGCTGAACGCGACCATCGTCGCGTTCGCCGGCTTGATGCTCTTCTTGGCGACGGAAGACCCAGGGCTCGACGACGCGGCACCGGATTTGTCGGCCGCGGACGCCCCGAACAGGGTCGTGGCCGCGGGCAACCCGCGGGGGGACGTCGCCGTGCACCTGTTCGAATGGCGCTGGGACGATGTCGCGGTGGAGTGCGAGACCTTTCTCGGGCCCCGGGGCTTTGCGGCGGTGCAGGTGTCGCCGCCTAACGAGCATCGCCTGGTGGCGGGATATCCCTGGTGGCAGCGTTATCAGCCGGTGAGCTATATCCTGGGCAGCCGTAGCGGTGATGCCGAGGCCTTCGCCGACATGGTGCGCCGCTGTGCCCGTGCGGGCGTCAAGGTCTACGCGGATGCCGTCATCAACCACATGACCGGGTCGCGCTTCGCGGATGACCCGCGCTGGGGCACCGGCAGCGCCGGCAGCAGCTATGAGTACCAGCGTTACCCGGGCTACGGCCCCGCGGACTTCCACCAGCCCTACTGTGAGGTCGGCGACAACTACCAGGATCGCGCCCTGGTGCAGCGTTGCGCGCTGTCCGGGCGCGCTGACCTGGACACGGCGGCCGACCGGGTGCAGGACCGCATTGGCGCCTATCTCAACCACCTGTTGAGCTTGGGTGTGTCCGGCTTTCGCATCGACGCCGCCAAGCACATGGCCGCCGCCGACATCGCCGGGATCCTGTCCCGCGTCCGCGGTCTTCCCTTCGTCTATCAAGAGGTGATCGAAGTCCCGGGCGAGGCGGTCCAGGCCAGCGAGTACTTCGGCAACGGCGCGGTCACGGAATTCGACTTCGGGCGCAGGCTGGGCGCCGCGTTCCGGGACGGCGACATCGCCGTGCTGCGCACTCTGCGCCCGGGTCTCGGCGCCGACGACCTGGTGGCGGGCGACCGCGCCCTGGTGTTCGTGGACAACCACGAGAGCCAGCGCGGCCTTGGTGCCGGGGGTGGCGGCGAGGTGCTGACCCAGGGCGACGGCGCCCGCTACGACCTCGCCAACGTCTTCATGCTCGCCTGGCCCTATGGCTTGGCGCGAGTCATGTCCAGCTACCGGTTCGCGGACGCCAGCGCCGGCCCGCCCAGTGCGGAGGACGGCACCACCCTGCGGGTGCATGGCCCCGACGGACTCGGCTGCGGCAGCGGCTGGCTGTGTGAGCATCGCCGGCCGGCCATCGCCGGAATGGTCGGCTTCCGCAACGCCGCCGCCGGCGCCGAGGTCGCCAACTGGTGGAGCGATGACGACGGCGGGCGCATCGCCTTCGGCCGCGGCGAGCTGGGCTTCGTGGTCATCAACGCGACCGACGAGCCCATGCAGCAGCGGCTGCGCACCGGGCTGCCGGCGGGACGCTACTGCAACGCGGTGGCGGCGCGGCTGGTGCACGGCCTGTGCCATTCGGTGGGCACGGAGGCGGGAAGCGACGCCGTGCCCGGCGGTGCCTCGGCGGCAGCACCGGCCGCTGCCTCCGCTGCGAGCGTGGAGATCGTCGTCAGCGAGGACACCAGCGCCAGTTTTGATCTGCCGCCGCGATCGGCGGCCGCGATCCACAGGGACCTCCAGCCGACGAGCGGTCTGTCGCACCAGTGAGTGCAGGCTGCTGCGTGCAGCTTGCCTCAGAGCTTCCCGAATTCTCGTGGGCGTGGCGTCTGCGCCGCGATTGGACTCCCGGTCTCGCACCGCGACGCGGCGATGCAACGCAAGATCGACGGCGAGCGAGCCTGGTGCCCGCGAGCCCTGGTGCCCGCGAGCCCTGGTCCCCGCGAGCCTTGGTGCTTGCGAGCAGGCCGCAACGAGGCGTCGTCCATGCGTGCCGGCCATGCATGCTGCCCGTCGGCCGCGGCTCAATCCCCGGCCAAGGCCACCTGCATCACGTCGATTCGCCCGTCGCGGAAGCCGGCCTCGCAATACGCGAGGTAGTAGCGCCACATGCGGATGAAGCGCTCGTCATAGCCCGACGCGCGCACCGCGGGCAGCTCGGCCTCGAAGCGTGCGCGCCAGGTTGCCAGCGTGCGGGCGTAGTCCAGGCCGTGGAAGCTGCGGGCAAGGACGCGCAGCCCGGCCTGCTCGGCGGCGGCGTCGAAGCGGCCCACCGTCGGCAGCATGCCGCCCGGGAAGATGTAGAGTTGGATGAAGTCAGGGCTCGCCTTGTAGTCGTCGAACAGGGCATCCGCGATGGTGATGACCTGCAAGGCGGCGCGGCCACCGGGGGCAAGACAGCGCTTCAGCATGGCCATATAAGCGGGCCAGTAGGCCTCGCCCACCGCTTCGAACATCTCGATGGAGACGATGTGGTCGAAGCGCTCGGAAACATCGCGATAGTCCTGCAACCGAAACTCGAGCCGCTCCGCCAGCGGCGTACCGGCGACGGCCGCGTTGGCCCAGGCGAGCTGCTCGCGGGACAGTGTGATGCCGGTGACGGCGAGGCCGGCGCGAGCGGCGGTGCGTGCAAGCCCGCCCCAGCCGCAGCCGACCTCCAGCAGGTGCTGACCGGGCTCGGCATTCAGCAGGTCGAGCAGGCGGCGGTACTTGTTGGCCTGGGCCTGTTCGAGCGTGTCCGTGTCGCCCGTGAACACGGCCGACGAGTAGGTCATACTCGGGTCCAGCCAGAGCCGGTAGAAGTCGTTGCCCAGGTCATAATGGGCCTCGATGTTGCGCCGGCTGCCGGCCTTGGTATTGGCGCGCCGCCGATGGCGGAACAGCGAGGCGAGGCGATTGAGCCAGCCGCCCTCCAACACCTCCACAAGCGCGTGCTGATTGGCGGCGAAGCAGTGCAGCAGGGCGGTCAAGTCCGGGCTGTCCCAGTCGCCGGCCATATAGGACTCGCCCAAGCCCAGGTGACCGCGGGTGGCGATGCGGCGGGCGAAGCTCATGGGCTTCAGGAGTCGGATCTCGCCGCTCGGGCCGGCCACGGTGCCGTGCATCTCGTGGCAGTGCTGGTCGATCCGAATCCGCAGGTGGCCGCGCAGGATGCGATCGAACAGGTGGCGGAAGGGCGCGAGGCCGGGCAGGTGGCCGGCGGGCAGGTTTGCTTGTGCGTGCCTATGATCGGACGTCAGGGAGTCGGACATCAGGTCACCTCCTGCTTGGGTAACTCGGGTCTCGTGAAGAAGCGGGCGCCTCCGAGCCAGATCTTGAGCGCCTGCCAGTGGATGGCAAACATCACCTTATAGGTCATCACCGGCATGCGGCGGAAGGCACGCCACAGTGCCGCGTCCGTCAGGGCCTCGCCAGCGCCGGTCTGGCTCGCGACCAGCTTGAGCCGGCCCTGCTCGTCGAACTGGCGGATCAGCACCGCGAGGTGATCGCCCGGCTCGGACAGCCGGAAGCGGTAGCCGCCGTGCATATCCATCAATGGCGAGACGTAGAAGCATTTGAGCTTCTCTGCGCGCAACGGCCAGTCGATGGTCCGATCGTCGTCGTGCAGCAGATAATAGTGGTGCTGGCCGAAGGTGTTGTTGACCTCGGCGATGACCGCCCGCAGCCCGCCGTCCGCATGCTCGCAGTACCAAAGACTGAGCGGGTTGAAACCGTAGCCCAGCATGCGGGGGAAGCACAAGAGCCGGATGCGGCCGCCGTCGAGTCCGATGCCTTGGCCTGCGAGTACCTGCTCGGCCCAGGGCCTGAGCGCCGTGCCGTCACGTGGCCCGTGGTCGCGCGGGTCGAAGCGGAAGATCCGCGGGCGCAGCAGTCGGGCAAGCAAGCCGCGGCGCGGCCCCACCGCGAGGCACCCTGGCACCCGGTCCAGTCCGTCCAGGTCCAGCAGCAGGCTGAACACCTGATACTCGAAGCGATAGCGCACTGGGAACAGCCGGCGGTGCATGACCCGGGTGAGAAAGAGGCGGTGCGGCGATGCCTCCGGCGGGGAGGCCTGCACGGCCCTTGCCCGCGGCGTCACGCGGGCACCCCGACCGGAGCCGGCACGGGCAGCGGGCCGGCCGTTGCCGGGGGCGTGTCGGTGTCGGTGAGCCAGTTGGTGTCGATGCCGAGCCGGTTGGAGACGTCCACGGCGGAGCGCAGCGCGTCCTCGTGGAAGCCGTAGCCAAAGTAGCTGCCGCAGTAATAGACGCGGTCGGCACCCTGGAGCCCATGGAGCTCCCGCTGGGCATCCATGGCCGCCTGGTCGAAAACGGGGTGAGCATAGCTGAGCTCGGCGATCACCTTGGCGGGGTCTGGCTCCGCGAGCGGGTTCAGCGACACCAGGTAGTCGCGGTGGGTCTTAAGGCCCTGGAGCTTATTCATCCAGTAGGTGACCGACACGGCGCGACCGCCGTCTGGCCCCTCGGCGGCGAGGTAGTTCCAGGCCGACCAGACGACCCGGCGCCGCGGCATCAGGGCGGTGTCCCTGTGCAGTATGGTGCGGTTCGGCTGGTAGCGGAAGCGGCCCAGGACCCGCGCCTCGTCCGGTGTCGGCTCGGCCAAGAGCCGGAGCGCCTGATCCGCGTGGCAGGCGAGCACCACATGGTCGGCGTCGATGGCCCGCCCGGAGGCCAGCTCCACGCGCACGCCGCTGCGGGTGCGGCGCACGGCTGCGGCGGCATCATTGACCATGCGCTCTGGCCTCAAGTCCGCGGCAATGCGCTTCACGTAGCAGTGGCTGCCGCCGGCGACACTGCGCCAGACTGGACGCTCCAATGGGTTCAGCAGCCGGTGGTTGTCGAAGAAGTGGGCCAGGCTCTCCGCCGGAAAGCTCAGCATGGTGTCTGTCGGGCAGGACCAGATAGCCGCGGCCATCGGCAGCAGGTAGTGGTCGCGAAAAGCGTCGCCAAGGCCCTCGTCGGCAAGGAACTCGCCGAGGCTGCGGCCGTCGAAACCCGAGCGCTCGAGACATTCCTTGCAGCGGGCATTGAACCGAAAGATGTCCCGAAGCATCTGCAAGAAGCGCGGGCTCAGCGCATTGCGTGGCTGTGCAAAGATCGTACGCAGGCTATCGCCAGCATACTCGAGTTGACCTGGGCCTATCGAGGCGGAGAAGGACATGTCCGACTCGCGTGTACAGACGCCAAGGCGCTGTAAGAACCGCACCAACAGGGGATAGTTGCGCGCGTTGAATACGATGAAGCCAGTATCCACCGGGATCTTCCGGCCGTTCTCTTCCACCTCGACGGTGTTCGTGTGGCCGCCGAAATAGCTGTTCTTTTCAACCAATGTCACCGAGTGATGGTGGGACAGCAGCCAAGCGGAGGCCAGGCCGGCAATGCCGCTGCCGACGACGCAGATACGATCAGACATGTGGGGGTGTGGGCGCGGGTGTTGTTCAGGTTTCGTCCCGGAAGCGGCCTGGAAGATCTGGACAAGTCAGCCGCGAATCAATGTTGCCGGCCGTGCTGTTCAGGTTGGCTCCAGATTGGTGGCGGATCACCGACGGCGCGCTGCCGCACCCGAGGCCACCGGGTGAGGGCCTCATCGCCAATCGTCATCGCCAGGAGTAATCGGCAGTCGAAGATTGCCCTGGGGGCACGCCGCCGGCGGAGACTAACATGCGAGCCGCGCCGCTGCCGGCACGGACTGCGCGGGCTCGGCGCGACCTGACGCCCAAGCCTGCGCTGCGGCCCAGGGGTCGGGGTCGGTGCACCTGCTCGGGCGAGACCAGGCGGCCTATCCGAGACCCCACGCGACGCCGACGGCCCGGTCGGGAAGAATCGACCATCAAGCGACCATTAACCTAGCGATCATCAGACTGGCGACCATCAAACTGGTGACCATCAAATGGGGGGATACCGGGATGCCTCAGATTCGGATCAAGAGCGGCCGCCCGCGGCTGCTACCCTCAGCCCTGATACCATCATTCGAGCCGCAGCCGATGCGCCCGGTGGTGACGCGGCAACCGCTGACCCACCACGAGATCCTGGCCCTGATGGCGCCATTCACGCACCGCGGGCTGCACGCCGACATGGCCGCGAGCCGGCGCGAGGACCGGGTGCTGTGCTTCAAGCCGCGGGAACTGCCTGCAGACGATGACTGCCCTGTCCCGCTTGCGGTCCAGTTGCGGTTGGAGGCGGCCCAGGGCGGGCGCAGACCTGGGAAGCACAGGTTGGTGCGCCTGGTGCGTGCCGCGAGCGGTCTCGAATCCAGTGTCATCGCCGACGGCAAGGACCTGGAGAACCTGTTGGAGCAGCTCGACCAGGTCCCCGTGCGCCGGCAGTTCGCCGTGCACGCCGGCGTGCTCACGGCGCGCAGTTACGTGCTGGAATCCGTCGCAGAGTTACAGAAGCGTGGCCGCGGGGGCGGTGCGCGTTGGGGCAGCCACACCGTCGGCGGCCGGCTGCTGCAGAAGATTCGGAGCCGATTGGGCAAGCGGCGGGGCGGCAGGCTGCGTCGCTGGCGGCAGCGGCTGCCATGGCGCAAGTCCTCCGGCGCGACCGCCGCGCCCAGGCTCAGTGCCGAGGAGGGCGCGGCGGCGGCTACCGAGCCGGCCCAGGTGCCGACCGCCGGGGCCGCAGGCGAAGACCTGCTCATCGAGACCGAGGATGGCCCGCTGCGCCCGGTCATCGTCGCGACCGAGGCCTGCGTGGGCCAGGTGCGGCTCGAGCTCAAGGCCGAGCGCTTCAACGGCCTGCCGGCGGAGCTCAAGCTGACGACCGAGGCCGGCAGCAAGCTCAAGCTCCCCGAGGACCTGCTCGCGGTTATCGGCTGGCATCACCGGCCGCTGCGGCAGATCGTCAGCTACTGGCGCGGCTTCATCCGCGTGGCGCCGAAGGAGCCGGCGCGCACGGCCGAGATCGAGCGCGAGCTGGGCCGCACCGTCACGCACCTGGCAAAGACCCTGGCGGAGCCGCCGGCACGCTTCCACCAGCGCCACGCCGGCGCACGTTGGCGGGTGGCCTACCAGCGTGCGCTGCCGTTATTGCTCCTTCTGGGACTCTCGGCCGCGACGCCGGGCATCCGCTACCTGGAGCTGGCCGATGACTCTGTGCTCAAGCTCCTGATCTTCCACGCGCCGCCGCTGATGCTGCTGAGCTTCTTCCTGATGCGGGAGATGCCGCGCTTCGAGATTCCGCCCTTGCCGCGACCGCTGGTGCACCGCGACTGGGTGCAGCGCGTCGCGGACAAGAAGGCCCCGCCGGCACCGGCCAACACGGGAGCCGCGAGCTCGGATCGGCGCCGAGATGGGTTCAATGACGGGCTCAAGCGGCCTGCTGCCGAGGCGGAGGGCTAGCCTTGCAGGGAAACCCGATGAACATCCCGCCGGTGTCCATCGCGGCGGTGAAGGACGCCCTCATCCAGCAGTACGCGGACCCGGTGCTGCGTCGGCGTGCGTCCATGCTCTGGGGCACGCGCGGCGTCGGCAAGTCCTCGGTGGTGCGTCAGGTTGCCGGGCACTTCGACGTGCCGCTGGTGGACTTGCGGCTCACCACCATCGAGCCGGTGGACATCCGCGGCGCCATCTATGCCGACGAGCGACAGTCCAAGACGGTCTGGTTCCCGCCGGAGTTCCTGCCGGGCGGCGAGCAGCCGGACGGCATCCTGTTCCTGGACGAGCTGACGGCGGCGGACCAGCGCCTGCAGATCTCCGCCTACTCGCTGATCCTCGACCGGCGCGTCGGCAACTACCTGCTGCCGGACGGCTGGCAGGTGGTCGCCGCCGGCAATGCCGCCTTCCACGGTGCCGTGAGCCACGACATGGGCACGGCGCTCGCGGACCGGATGTTCCACTTCAATGTGCAGTCGGTCATCGACGCCTTCCTGGAATACGCCGTCGCCCAGGACTTCGCGCCGGAGGTCATGGCCTATCTCAAGGTCCGTCCGGACAAGCTGGACGACACGGCGAGCCAGCTCGCCAACGACCACCTGGTGGGCGCGAGTCCGCGCGGCTGGGAGGACATCTCCAGCGTGCTCAAGTCCAACCTGTCCGAGGCCGGCAAGCGCGTCTTCGTGCAAGGGCGCATCGGTGCGGCCAATGCCGCGGAGTTCTTTGGCGTGCTCAAGGAGATCCAGGCCGGCACCGACGTGCTGAAGCTGCTGGAGGCCGAGCCCGGGGATGCCACCAGGGCCCTGCTGCCCGCCAGCCTGGACGCCCTCTATGGCATGCTCTATGCCCTGTTGGCGGTGGCCACGGACGCGGCGCGCATGGACCGGGCGCTGGCCATCATCGACCAGCTTCCGGACCTGCGGAGCGACGCGCCACTGCCCATCCGCGAGGTGCAGACGCTCGGCATGGAGCTGTTGTTCCAGGTGGCCCTGGAGCGCGGGCTGGAGGGCGCCGTGCTCGCGAGCGCCGCCTACCGGCGCTATACCGAGGCCCGCGAGGCCGCGCAGCAGGCGGCCTGAGACGCGCCTAGCCATGTCCGTGCCCCGCGCCCCCAGTTCCGCCGTCTATGAGCATCGCGGCACATGCGCGGTCCAGCGCATGGTCGAGTACGCCCCCTCCACCGGCGGGCTCGCGCTGTGGATCAGGCACCTGGACGTGGATTCGGACGGCGACCCCAAGGGCGATGCCAAGGGGAAATCCAAGGGTGGCAAACCATTGGGGCGCGACACCAAGGGCGAGCCGGGGCTCATCGTCGCCAACGACGGCGCCAGCATCTTCTACGGCCCGGGGTTCGACGACCTACCGCTCGCGGTGCAGACCGGCCTGGTGGCCCATCAGGTGCTGCATGTGGCGCTCCGGCACCCGCAGCGCATGGCGGAGCTGCACCGGCTCACGGGCGACGTGGATGCGACGCTCTTCAACGTCTGCGCGGACGCCATCGTCAACAGCACGCTCTCGCACCTGACTTGGCTCAGCTTACCCTCTGGCTCGGTGCTGCTGGAGGACTTGCTGGCCGCCGCGCTGCTGCGCAACGAGACCCCCGAGAAGGCCCTGTTGGACTGGGACGTGGAGCGTCTCTACCGTGCCGTGGACGATCGCCGTGCCGGCTCCGGCGGCAGCGGTCTGCGCCGCGGTGGCCGGGGCGGGCGCCAGGACGACGCCGGCAGGGACCGCGGCAAGGACCGCGCCGAGCGCGGCCGGGCCCAGCCCGAGGACGATGGCCAATGCGCGGCCCGGGTGCAGTATATCGCCGGCGCCATGATCCGCGACCTGCTACCGGCAGCCGACCCCGCGCACCCGGAAGCCGAGGCCGAGCAGTCCCGCGAGTGGCGCGAGCGCATCACCCGCGCCCACGCCGGCGATGGTGTGCATTCCATGCTGCGGGCGCTGCTCGCCGATCTGCCGAAGGCTCGCACCCCCTGGGAGCAACTGCTGCGGACCCAGCTCGCACGCGGGCTGTCCATGCAGCCGGAGCTGTCCTGGTCGCGGCCGTCGCGATCCTACATCGCGAATCGGGGCAGGATGGCCGGTCGCGCCCTTCGCGGGGGCGGTGTCGCGGGCATCGGGCAGGGCCCCGGCATGCGCATGCCTTGGGAGCCAGGACGCGCGTCGTCGCGCGCGGTGGCGCGACTGGCGGTGCTGGTGGATGTGTCCGGCTCCGTGGAGAACCCGTTGCTGCATCGCTTCGCGGGCGAGGTGGAGGCCATCAGTCGCCGCCTCGAGGCCCGGGTGCTGGTGGTGATCGGCGACGACAAGGTGCGTGAGGTGCGCGTCTTCGAGCCCGGCCGCTCCAACCTGCGCGACGTGGAATTCCAGGGCGGCGGCGGTACCGACTTCACGCCGCTGCTGGCCGAGGCCCAACGCCACGGCCCGGACATGGCAGTATTCCTGACCGACCTGGACGGCCGCGTCGACTATTGCCCGCCGTTTCCGGTGCTCTGGGCCGTGCCCGCCGACGCGGCGGACATGCAGCAACCCTTCGGCCGAAAGCTGGTGCTGGAGTGACCCGGGGCCGGCTTCGCATCCCGATGGCCCCCGATGATGCAGTCGTGACTGCACGCGTCAGGACGCTTAGGCGATTGCCGGAAACAAAGATGCCGAATGGCGCAGGATTCTCGTCCGCCTTCGCGAAGCGGCAGCGCGCGCATAGTCGTTCTCTGTGCGGGTTGCCGCGACAAAGCAGGCGGGCGAGAAGACAAGCCAGGCGGTATGTCTGTTGACAGAAATCGCCTTAGCCGTCTGCCCTGGGCTTGACCAGGGCCCGCCCGTGCGCTCGCCCTGCCAGCATCCGCTCGAAGACCTCCGGCAGCGCCTTCATCCTGATCTCCGTCGAGAGGAGGCGTTCCGGCTCGTCGATGCGCCAGTCCGTCGCCAAGTGCCGCCAGAGCTGGGTCCGCAGCGGCGCTTGGATATGCACCGACTCGCAGCCCAGCAGCGACACGCCGCGCAGGATGAAGGGCATCACGCTGGTGTGCAGCTCCTTGCCGCCGGCGAGTCCGATGCTGGCGATGTTGCCGTAGGGCACGACGGTGCGGGTGATGCGCGCCAGCATGTCGCCGCCGACATTGTCCACCGCACCGCCCCAGACGGCCTTCTCCAGCGGGCGGTCGCCGCCAGGGAGCGCGTCGCGACCGAGGATCTGCGTGGCCCCCAGGTCCCTGAGCCAATCCTGCAGCTCCGGCTTACCGGACACTGCGGCCACCTCGAAGCCGAGCTTGGCGAGGATGGCGATGGAGGTCGCCCCGACGCCGCCGCTGGCGCCGGTTACCAGGATCGGCCCCAGCCCCGGGCGCTGGTCGTTCGCCAACAGCCGATGCACCGCCAGCGCCGCCGTGAAGCCGGCGGTGCCCAGCAGCATCGCGGTGCGGGTATCCAGACCATCCGGTACCGCCACCAGCCAGTCGCCAGGGACGCAGAGGTACTCGGCATAGCCGCCGTCGTGGTCGAAGGCCATGCCCTGGCCGGTGGCGATGACGGCATCCCCGGGCTGGAAGCCGGCATGCTCGGAGCGCTCGACGACCCCGGCCGCATCGATGCCGCCCGTCAGCGGAAAGCGCCGGATCACCTTCCCCTCGCCGGTACCGCCGAGGGCGTCCTTGTAGTTGACGCTGGAGTACTGAACCCGCAGCAGCACCTCGCCCCTGGCGGGCTCCGGGACGTCGATGGTCTCGACGCCGGCGCGGTGGCCGGCCTCGTCTTGGTGGATGCGGAAGGCGCATTGGGTCGGCATGGTCTCCCCCGGCGGTGATGGTGCCGGCGCTCGGGCCCGGCGGAGGCGGCAGTATGCCGGATCGCCGCCGAAGGCCGCGCGTCCTGTGCCCCGCCGAGACCCCCTGGGAGCGGCGTGCGCGCCGCGACGACAGTGCTTCGAGTGCGCTGCGTGCAGCGAGCAGAGGCAGCGTCGATCCGGTCCGTGCTCAGCCGGCGTCCTGATCGCCCATGCGCGCCCGCAGCCGCGCAAGGGCGGCCTCCGCCTCGCGGGCACGCCGCGCCTCGGTGTCCGCGCGCCGCGCCTGCTCTGCCGCGCGCTGCGCCTCGGCGTCGGCCCGCTCGCGGTCCTCCCGCCAGCGCGGCAGCACGAAGCTCGCGTAAACGGGGTCATCGCGCAGCGCCTCGTCATCGGGAAGCTGCGTCAGGTCGGCGAGACGGAAGCCGAAGCCCGGCAGCACGTCGGACTGGATCACGCCGTCCCGCGGCTGGATCGGCAGATAGACGCCGCCCCCGGCGAGGCGGTAGCAGGCCTGGTACTGCGGGTCGCGGTGCAGGATGTAGTACTCGCGCACACCGGCGGCGGCGTACTCTGCCTTCTTGACGATGGTGTCGCGCTCGATGCCGCGCCGATCCAGGTCCGATAGGCCCTCGACGCAGATGTCGAAGGTGCCGCGGTAGCTGTTGTCCCCCGGCAGCAGCGGCTGGGGATTGTCGTTGTGCACCACGCCGAGGTCGGGCTTGCGGATCACGACGCGGTCCGACAGGCGCAGCCGGAAGCCCATCTCCAGTCCGACATGCTTGGCGATGGGCCGCTCCTTCAGGAAGTGCCCCAGCAGAAAGAGAAACCAGTGGTAGACCAGGTAGGTCTTGTAGTCGGACACCGGCTTTTCCTCCAGGCGGCCGTTGTTCCACTCGTAGTGGATGTCGGACTCGGAGTAGAGCTCGCGCCAGTAGGTCTCCTCGGAGACACAGAGTCCGTCCAAGGAGCCCGGCGTCAGTGACGACCGGGTCTGCGTGCCGGCGGGCGGGTGGGCAGTGGCGGTGGTCGACATGCTCGGGTGCCTCCCAGTGGGGCGGTCCTGAAGAGCCTAGTGCTTTGCTGCGGGAGCTCCGAGACCGGGATCCCCTCGTTGTCGTTGTCGTAATCGCAATCGTAGTCGAATATCCGTTAAGGTCGAGACCGCGATCACGACCACGACCACGACCTGAGACGGTCTCGGGACATGCGCACTGCTGCACTAGATGCTGCCGTCGGCTGCCTCGGCGTCGAGGCCCGGTCCGCCGCCGCCCGGCCGGAGATACCGCTTGTACTCGGCGAACAGATGGGTCGGGCTCTCGGCAGTGCCCTCGAAGGCGCCGACCAGGTCATCCAGCGCCGTCGCGTCGCGCTCGGCCTGGTCGCGGACCTCGGCGCAAAAACGCTCGATGACGAGCCGATTCGCGCCTTTCGCGTGTTTCGTGGTTGCTCGCCAAGGCATCCAGCGCACGCGTGGGAGCCTCAACCTCGGCGCAGCCCACGCCTGTGTTGCCGTTGTCGATTGAAGTGCGCCCTCGTGCGGCAGGGCAGGGAATTCGAGACCCTGTCCGCTCCTTGTCGTTATCGTTGTCGTCGTCGTAATCGACCTGGGTCAGGCCTGTTTACCAACCCCAATGCGGAACAGGGAGGCATGATGTCCGCCTGCCTGTACGAGATCTGCCCGTCCAGCCATCGCCCCGCTGCGATCCGGGCTCCGGTCCTGCTCCGCTATACTCCCGACGCGCCAAAGCAAAACCATACCGAGGCGAGGGGAGACAGACCATGGCACTGAAGGCGATCGAGATCGAGGGGCAGAGGATCCTGGTGGAAGTGACGCAGCTTGCGATCGAGCAGGAAGGCGAGGGGAGCCACGACGACAGAGGCTGGGAGTACACCGCCAGGTCCGGCACCGGCACCGGCACCGGCGCCGGCGATGGCCAGGACATGGGCAAGCGCATCAGCGGCCTGGTGGGCGTGCTCACCGCACCCGTGCGGCGCTCGCTGGCCGCCGCCGGCGCCGCCGAGTGGACCATGGAGATCAGCCTGGGATTCAAGGGCGAGACCGGCGTGCCCTTCGTCGCCAAGGGCGAGTCCAATGCCGCGGTCAAGGTCACGGCCAAGTGGGCCAAGCCCGAGCCCGCAGAGCGCACTTGGCTGAAGCGCGCGACGCGGCGCTGAGCCCATGATCGCCGAACCGCAGATCGTCAGCCTCTGGTCCGACGCGACGCCCTGTACCGACAATTACCTCTGCGTCGGATTGCGTCTCGACCCGCGTCACATCCTGACTGTCCGCCATGCACTCGCAGACCGGCCCGAGCGCGCGCCGACCTTCGTGCGCCTGATCCGCAACCATGACCAGAGCAAGCGGGCTTACCTCTTGCACCGGCACGATACGCTGGACGCCGCGATACTCGCACTGGACGTGCCGGTCGGGGATGTGCCTTTCCCACCCCTGCGGCGCACGGGGTCGGCGCCGACGGGTAGCCGCGTGCTGCTGAGGGTGGTCGACCCGAAGATCTTCAATGCGCATCCGCTCGAGAGCCACACGATCGGTAGCTACGACGAAGAGCACGACGAGTACATCTTGAGCCCCCGAAACGCCATCGGCCACAGTGGCGGTCTCGTCGAGGTCGGGGGCGCCATCGTCGGGCTGCTCTCGCGCCGCGCCAAAGACGATCCGCTCTGCCGTGCCGTCGCCGTGCACCGGCTGTGGCCCTGGCTGGAGGCGCGGCTCAGTTCCGAGCCCGCGGTATTGCCGAGCCCCTCGGCGCCGTTACCCGAGCCCCAAGTCATCTCTGCGGCATACCGGCACCTGGTGGAGCGGGTGCGGAAGAACGTCCGCGAGATCCTGCAAAAGCCCGAGGCCGAGCTGCTGCGTCGCAACTGGTCCGACGACCCTGTCGCCCGCTTCGATCCAAAACGGCCCACAGAGCAGCTCATCGAACAGGCCGACGCCTTGTTCCTGGCCACCAAGAAGACCATTGCCCTGTGGCAGGCGCGACCCGTCGAGCCCTTGGCCGATGCCCGCGCCGACCGCAAGGGCCTCTGCGAGACACTGGTCACCGAACTGGTCAAGCTCGCTGTGCACCCCGGCCTGGAATACGAGATCGACGCCCTCGCGGGCAGTCCGCCGGCGCGGCTCAAGATGGCCTCACGCTATGCCTTCAGTGGCGAGATTGCGTACTTCGCCTTGGGCGACCTCTTGCAGCAGTTGCGGCTGCGGTCGGATTGCGGCGATATCACAGGCGCCCAGAGCCTCTATTTCATCAGCGATATCGCCGGCGGACAGGGGGAAGATCTTTACCAGGAGCTACTGCGCAAGCTTTGGGTGCTGGTAATGGAAAGGCCGGACCATGGCTACCTGAGCGTGCAGGAGGAGCAAGTCCTGATGGGCCGCATCGAGAACCACGCCCGCCGCGATCGCCGGCGCTACCTGGTCGTGATGCCCCCGGGAGAGCGCACACTGCCTGCGCTGCTGGACCGTCAATGGAAGGGTTCGGTCAAGCCGGGCATCCTGGAGCACGAGCCCGGTGAGTGCCGGTACCTGCTGACGCAGGAGCAGACGCTGTTCACACTGCTGCTCGACTACTTGGAGTTGCTGGAAAGGCTTTAGTGCCGCCGACACCCTGGACCCGCACCTGTCCGTGCCATCCGAGGCCGCTACTTGTCGCCTGAAGCCCGCCTGGTGAGCACCCGCGCAGGAAATCCGCAGAGCAAGCCGATGCCCAGCGACACGAGCACCGTGCACCCCATCCCCGACTACCCCGTCGGCACCCCCATCCCGCTGCCGGAGCAGGGTACCTGGCCCCTGTCGGTGCACCGCTTCGATGCCGACACGGCCGCCGCCCTCCGCGCCGCCGAGGCCGCCGAGCGCCCGCTGCTGATCCGCGGCGACCCAGGCACCGGCAAGAGCCAGACGGCGCGGGCCGCGGCCGTGGCGGCGGGGCGGCTCTTCGTATCCGTCACCATCGACGGGCGTACCGAGGCGGCGGACCTGCTCTGGCAGCAGGACGCCGTCGCCCGGCTCGCCGACGCGCAGGCCGGCGGCGGAGCCGCACCGGCCGGGCACTATCTCACCCCGGGCCCGCTCTGGTGGGCCTACGACTGGACAAGCGCCAACGACCAATGGGGCGAGCGCATGCAAGGCCAGCGCCCGCCGGCACCGGAGGGCTGGCAACAGGACACCGGCACCGTGCTGCTCATCGACGAGATCGACAAGGCCGACCCCGACCTGCCGAACGCCTTGCTGGAGCTGCTCGGCAACCGCGGCTTCATCGTGCCGCTGCTTGGCCGGCGGGTCATCCGCGGACCCAAGCCGCCGCTCGTGGTCATTACCACCAACGAGGAGCGCGAGCTGCCGAACGCCTTCCTGCGCCGCTGCCTGGTGCGCACCCTGCGGCTGCCCGAGCCGCTCGCGCCCTGGCTCGTGGACATGGGCCGGCTGCACCTGGAGCGGCTGGGGCTTGGCGAGCGCTGCTTCTGCAAGGTGCTCGGTGGCGCGGCCGAGCTCTTGCTCGCCGACCGCCGCGCCGCCGAGCAGGGCCAGCGCTACGCCCCTGGCTTGGCGGAATACCTGGACCTGGTCATCGCCGTCGCCCGTCTCGCCGAGACCCAGGCGGACCAGCGCGACCTGGTCCGCAAGCTCGCGGGCTTTGCGCTGCGCAAGTCCGCAGACGATGCCTGAGGCAGGCTCCGGGTCGCAGCGGATCGCTCCATGGAACTGCACGTCGCCCCCAGGCACGGCCCTGCGTCGATCCCGGGCCGCGCGGCGCTGGCCCGGGTCCTGGCCCGGCTCGAGCCCGCCGAGTGGCCCGCGGCCGCCGCGGCCCTCGGCTTCGAGCCGCTGCCCGTGCGACCGCGAGTGCCGAGCGCCAAGCTTGAGCTCCGCCGCGCACCGGACGGCGCGACCGACACCAAGGCGGCCTCGGGCGCAACCGAGACCCCGCCGGCGACCTACCGCCCATCCGACCTGCCTGACCTCCCCTTCTGGCGCATCGCCGCGGTGGAGCACCAGACACCGGACCCCGATGGCCGCCGGGTGCCCCGCTGGCTCGCCACCGCGAAGCCCTGGGACGCGCTACCGCAGGCGCGCCGAGACCAGGTCATCCCGCGGCCACCGCCCCTGTCACCGGCGCCGCGCCAGGCCCGCTTCCTGCGCCAGGCGCTGGCGCATCGGCGACCGGGCCGCGCCCTGGACCTGGAGCGGCTTTGCACCTGCTTGGCCAACTGCCGGCTGCCCGAGCGGCTGCCGCGCCAGCGCCGGCCGCGCTGGCCGGGCCGGGTGCACCTGGTGCTGGACCTGTCGCCGGCGCTGCGCCCCTTCCACGCGGAGCTCTGGGCCTGGGCCGAGCGCCTGGAGCAGGCCCTGGGCGAGCGTGTGCTGCGCCTGGTCACGCCGAGCGGCAGTCCGCTCGATATCCGCCGCCCGGGCTCGGCCGATCCAGGCCGAAGGCCGGTGCCCCTCGCCGACGGCACGCCCCTGGTGATCCTCGGCGATGCCGGGCTCTACACGCCCGACAGCCCTCGGCAGCGCCACTGGCTCGTGCTCGCGGACCACTGCCGGCGTGCGGGTCGCCGCCCCCTGCTGCTCGCCCCGCTGCCGCCACGGCGCCTGACCCCGGCCGCCGGGAGCCAGTTCGCCTGCGCACTGCTGGAGCGCGGTGCCCCGCTGCGCATCGCCCGGCCCCTGCGCCCATCTGCCGCTGTAGGGCGGATAAGCGCAGCGCATCCGCCGTCTTCGACCGAGGACACCCGCGATCAAGCCGCCGCGCTGGCACCGGCAACCACAGGCCCCTCGCCCGCCGATCCCGCGACCCTGTCCCTGCTCGGCGCCCTCGCCCCCGGCGCCCGCACCGAGCCCGCCTTGCTGCGCCGCCTGCGGCTCCTGCTGGCGGGGCAGGGGGCCGACATCGGCACCGAGCACGCCGTCTGGAGCCACCCGGACGTCGTGACCGACGAGCTCGCCTGCGCCCTGCGCCCGGACAGGCGCGAGGCCGCAGAGGCCGCCTTCCACGCCCTCCCAGCCGGCACTCGGCAGGCCATCCTGGCAGCCCGTGCCGAGCACCACAGGCAGGGCTCGCCCTTCGTACGCCTGGAAGAGGCCCTGGCCGCCGCCGCGCTGGCCAGCAGCACGCCCGGCGCAGCATTGCCACCCGGCTTGGCACCCGAGCTGGCGGAGGCCCTGGTCGCGGCCAAGCGCTGGGCCGCGACCTTGCATCGCCAAGACCATGCCGAGCAGCAGGGTCCGCTCAGGGCCGCCATCTCTGGGCTTGCCCACCGCCGCCCGGCGCTGCTCGCCCAGCACCCGGCCTTGGCCGTCGCTTGGGGCCTGGCCAAGCAGAGCGCGCTCCGGTCGGGTGCGCTGGCGCGGCTGCCGTCTGGGCTGGACCCGGCCGCGCTGCGCTGGCTGCTGGAGCCGGGTGCGCCCGAGCGACCCGTGGTGCTGGCGCAGCAGGGCGAGGCCCTCGGCCTCTACCCGGCGGATGGGCCGGGGCCGGCTTGCGTCCTGGCCCGCGGCCGCCTCGCCGGTGCCTACTGGGAGCTGGAGCCGGCGCCGGACGCCGATGCACCGGACATTGCCGGCGCCCTGGCTCCCGAAGACGCGCCCGCCGCGCAGGAAGCGGCCCAAGGTCTGCGCCTCGGCGAGGCCCTGCGCCTCTCGCCCGCCCGGCGCTGGCACATCGGCGCCGGCGACCTGAGCTGGACCCTGGAGGCCATCCGCCGGCCGCGCTGGGCGCGGGGCCTGGGCCGGGATGCCGAGGGTCTGTTCGCCGAGCCCGACCCCTCCGTGCTGCCTGCCGCGGCGGCCCCGAGCGAAACGGCCGCGGACCGCCCGCGCCTCTATTGGCAGCCCGCCGGGCCGCTCCGAGTGCAGGGCCTCGACGAGCCGCTGATGCTGCGCCAGGGCGCCTGGTGGGGCGCGGCCCTGTACCTGCAGGTCAAGGCCGCCGGGCTGCGCCTGCCCGCGCCGGATTGGGCAGAGCGCCAGGGCATCGACGACTACGGCCTCTGGGCGGAATTCAGCGTCCAAGGCGTCATCCAGCGCCTGCGCTGGCTGCCACCAGGGGACTTCCTGATGGGCTCGCCGGAGGACGAGCCGCAGCGCGGTGCAGGCGAGCGCCAGCACCAGGTCCTGCTGACGCTGGGCCTCTGGCTCGCCGACACCGCCTGCACCCAGGCGCTGTGGCGAGCGGTACTGGACGAGGACCAGAGTGGGTTCAAGGGCCCAGAACGTCCCGTGGAACAGGTGAGCTGGGAGGACATCGTCGAGCGCTTCCTGCCGGTGCTGAACCAGCGGGTGCCTGGGCTCGATGCCCGGCTCCCGACCGAGGCGGAGTGGGAGTTCGGCTGCCGCGCCGGCACCACGACGCCCTTCAGCTTCGGCGAGACCTTGACGACGGACCAGGCCAACTACGATGGCGCTTTCCCCTACGCCGGCGGGATCAAAGGCGAAGCCCGAGTCGAGACGGTCGAAGTCAAGGCGCTGCCCGCCAACCAATGGGGCTTGTACCAGATGCATGGCAATGTCTACGAGTGGTGCCAGGACTGGCTGGCGGAGTATCCTGCACAGGCCGTCATCGATCCGATCGGCTCGTACACAGGCCGCGAGCGGGTCCTGCGCGGCGGCAACTGGCGCGGCGGCGCCAGGTGGTGCCGCTCCGCGGCCCGCTACGCCGAGGAGCCGGCCGAGCGCAGCCTCAACCTCGGCTTCCGGCTTGCCCGAGGGCCTTCCCCGGAAATAGGCGAGCCGGCAAGCGGCGCGGGCGCGGCGGGCAAGGCCGCCGGTGGCCCTGCCCCGGCGGCCGAGCACGCCGTGCCGGCGCCGCGGCCGCAGGTCGGGCGGTAGGAACCTCTCTCGTGACACCGCTCCGCGGTGTCACGCATCTGCTGGCGCTCTGCGCCGCGGAGCTCACCAGCCGGTATAGACCTCGATCATCCCTTCCCGCCCGCAGTAGTTCATGAGATTCCGCTTCTTCACCATCCCGGCCATGTCCCCCGGCGCCGCAGAGCAGGAGCTGAACCGCTTCGTCGCCGGGCATCGGGTGTCCAACGTCGACCGCGAGCTCGTCGTGGACGGCGCCGCGAGCTTCTGGGCCGTCTGCGTCACCTGGATCGACGGCGAGCCCAGCGCCTCCGCGGACGCCACCCGGCGGAGTCGGATCGACTACAAGGAGGTCCTGGCCCCGCAGGAATTCGCGCTATACGACCGCCTGCGCAAGCTGCGCAAGGAGCGCGCCGAGGCCGATGCCGTGCCGGCCTTTGCCGTCTTCAACAATGAGCAGCTCGCCGCCATGGTGCAGCAGCGCGTCACCACGGCGGCCGCCTTCGCCAAGCTGCCTGGCATCGGTGACGCGCGCACGGAGCGTTACGGCCAGGCCTTCCTGACGGTGCTGCGCGAAGGCGTGCCCCGCCTCGATTCAGCGCAAGAGTCCCCCGGCGGGGCCCCGACGACAGGGAGCTGATGCCGCGCCGCCTTCGAGTCGAGCTGACGGATATCGCCGCCCCGGCGAACCTGGAGGCGGCGCTCTGGGCTGCCGCGCGGGGCAAGCGCGCCCGGCCGGATGTCGCCGCCTTTCTCGCCGACGCACCGCGCGCGCTCGGCCGGGTCCAGGCCGCGCTTCTGGCTGGCCGTCTGCCCGTCGGGGAAAGCCGGAGCTTTGCGATCCGCGACCCGAAGCCACGCATCATCCATGCCGCGCCCTTTCCGGACCGGGTGGCGCACCACGCGCTGATCCGGCTGCTGGAGCCGCGCCTGGAACAGGCGCTGGTGCCTACCAGTTTTGCGTGCCGGCCCGGCAAGGGCACGCAGGCCGCGGTGTTGCACGCGCGCCGCATGGCGCGGCATTGGCCCTGGTATCTGAAGCTGGATGTGTTGCACTACTTCCCTGCGGTGCCGCATGACCGGCTGCTCGCGCTGCTGGCCAGGCGGTTCAAAGGTGGCGTGCTCGACCTGATCGCCTGGCTACTCGGCCGTCACCAGGACCTTCCGGGCCGCGGTCTGCCCATTGGGGCCCTGACCTCGCAGCACTTCGCCAATCAGTACCTCGGCGAGGCGGATCGGTACGCGCTGGGTTTGCTGGCCTGTGCCGGACATTTGCGCTACATGGATGACCTGGTGCTCTGGTGCCGATCGCGGGCGGACGCGCGAAGGCTGCACGAGGCCATGCGCGGCTTTTGCAGCGAGCGGCTGCAGCTGACTCTGAAGCCGCCCGTGCTGATGCCGAGCGCCAGCGGCCTCGGGTTGTGCGGCATGCGCGTGTATCCCGGCACGATCAAGCTCGGGCTGCGGCGCCGGCGGGCGCTGCGCGAGCGTCGTCGGGACTGGGAGGCGCGCTGGTGGCGTGGCGACATCGGGTCCCACAGGCTGCAACGGGCGTACGACAGCCTGCAGGGCATGACCGTGCCGGCCGACAGCTCGGGCTTTCGGCGTGCGGAGCTTGCTAGGCGGCCGGGGCCGAGCTGAGGCCGGCCGCGGAAGCTGCGGCAAGATGGCAAGGTTGGCGACAATCCGGGTCCACGAATACGGCTGCCCCGCAAATGGCGCAACCGCATGGCATCCAGACCGAAATCGGGAGCGACTATCGATTTCGAGGCCGATTCGATGCGGGCTTCGATTTCGATGCGGACACCATGCGTTTGTCCCATTGCGGCTTAACCGGAGTAAGGCGATTGCCGGAAGCAAACATACCGAATGGCGCAGGATTTTCGCGCGCCTTCAAGGAGCGGCAGCGGGCGCATAGTCGAGCTCTGTGCCCGCTGCCGTGACGCAGAAGGCGGGCGAAAAGACAAGCCAGGCGGTATGTTTGTCGACAGAAATCGCCTAAGCTAGGCCGCAGTGTCGCGGCGGAGCAGGCCGCGAGCGGGTCCTGCGCGGCGGCAACTGGAACGGCAACGCCAAGTGGTGCCGCTCCGCGAACCGCAACGCCAAGGAGCCGGCCAAGCGCAACAACAACCTCGGCTTCCGGCTTGCCCGAGCGCTTGCCCACTGCAGCCACCGGCCATTGCCTGACACCTCGGGGGGTCGGTGGAGCGGCCCGAGGGGAAGCCCAGCCGCGGCACTGGCCCGTCCGCTCGTCGTGGGTGCGAGCCTGCGCGATCGGGCGGCAAACAGGAAGGGCGCCGGCGCGCAAGTAGGGGGTCTGGTAGCAGGCCGCCCGAACGCCCGCCGGCCGTCCGCTCGATCACCGCTTACGGCCCATGAGGCCGATCCATGCCGCATCGTGCTCGACACCCACGGCAAGCACTCCGCACAGGATTCAGCCGCTGATCCCGGCGATCCACGCCTGCCCCATGCCTTCCCGGCGCATTGGGCCTGCGCCTGGGGTCAGGACGAGTGCGGGCTCTGGCAGGCCTTCGACCTGAATGGCGTGGTGCAGCGCTTGCGCTGGCTGCCGCCCGGGGCCTTCCTGATGGGCTCACCGGAGGACGAGCCGGAGCGGGAGCCCCTCGGTCGCGACGAGACCCTGCACCCGGTCATCCTGACTCGCGGCCTCTGGCTCGCCGACACCGCCTGCACCCAGGCCCTGTGGCAAGCGGTGCTGGACGAGGACCCGAGCCATTTCAAGGGCCCGGAACGCCCCGTGGAGCAGGTGAGCTGGGAGGACATCGTCGAGCGCTTCCTGCCCGTGCTGAACCAGCGGGTGCCGGGTCTGGACGCGCGGCTCCCCACGGAGGCGGAGTGGGAGTACGGCTGCCGCGCCGGGACGACGACGCCCTTCAGCTTCGGCGAGACCTTGACGACGGACCAGGCCAACTACCATGGCGATTTCCCCTACGCCGGCGGCGACAAAGGGGAAGCCCGAGACGAGACGGTCGAAGTCAAGGCGCTGCCCGCCAACCAATGGGGCTTGTACCAGATGCATGGCAATGTCTACGAGTGGTGCCAGGACCGGCTCGGTGACTACCCGAAGCGGCTGGTCCAGGACCCTCCAGGTCCCTCCGCAGGCCGCGTGCGGGTCCTGCGCGGCGGCAGCTGGTTCGGCGACGCCGAGTGGTGCCGCTCCGCGCGCCGCAACGCCGGGGGGCCGGCCGAGCGCGACAGCGACCTCGGCTTCCGGCTTGCCCGAGGGCCTTCCCCGGAAGTAGGCGAGCCGGCGAGCGGCGCGGGCGCGGCGGGCAAGGCCGCCGGTGGCCCTGCCCCGGCGGCCGAGCACGCCGTGCCGGCGCCGCGGCCGCAACCTCTCTCGTGACACCGCTCTGCGGTGTCATGCAACTGCTGGCGCTCTGCGCCGCGGAGCTCACCAGCCGGTATAGACCGCGATCATCCCTTCCCGCCCGCAGTAGTTCCTCGCACTCGACCACCGCCAATGCTCGGGCCGATCCACGAAGCCGCGTTTCGCTCGTGACACCGCTCTGCGGTGTCACGCAACTGCTGGCGCTCTGCGCCGCGGAGCTCACCAGCTGGTATAGACCGCGATCATCCCTTCCCGCCCGCAGTAGTTCCTCGCGCTCGACCACCGCCAATCCTCGGGCCGATCCACGAAGCCGCGTTCTCTCGTGACACCGCTCTGCGGTGTCACGCATCTGCTGGCGCTCTGCGCCGCGGGGCTCACCAGCCGGTATAGATCTCGATCATCCCTTCCCGCCCGCAGTAGTTCCTCGCGCTCGACCACCGCCAGTCCTCGGGCCGATCCACGAAGCC
>JANQFI010000049.1 GCA_028277905.1 Chromatiaceae bacterium
CAGGGGGGCGCGCCCACCACAGGTCCATACCTGTGGCCGATGCGGATCGGCATCGGCCGCAGGGCGCGGTTGCCGGTCCCCTACTTCGCCTCTTCGGCCGGCGCAGCGGGGGCTGCCGGCGCGGCGTAGGGGGCGGCGTAAGGCGCGCCGTAGCCCCAGCCCGGATAGCCTCCCCCCCAGTAGCCCGGATAGCCCCAGCCGCCGTAGCCGTAGTACGGATGGCCATAGCCGTAGCCGTAGCCGCGACCATAGCCATAGCCCCGCCCGCGACCCCAGCCGCGACCGCCGCCGGACATGCTCATGTTGAAGTCGCCGTAGCCGTCGCCGAACATGTCGCTGAACCAGTCGCCGAGGCCGTCACCCCAGCCAGAGCCATAGCCGGGGCCGCCCCAACCCGGACCCCACCACGCCTGCGCGGCGCTCATGGAAAAGGCGGCCGCACTGGCGATGGCGGCGATGCCGAAGATCTTGGCAAGCTTTTGCATGATCTGACGCTCCAAAGGGATTCTGTTTCAGTCTGCGCGAGTCTGCGCGCCGGACGCGTGCGGCGACGGTCGCCGCGGCGCGCGCCTCGCGGTCCGTAGGATACGAACGCGCCGGAGTATACGTGCCCGGTTTCGCCTTGTGAAGTGCGCTAAAAGCCCGTTTCTCCGAGTATTTCGCTTGTGTTCTCGGGCAGTTGCGACGCTTCGGCGCCGAATTGAGGCAGGCCGGGTAATTTGCTAACGTCCACTGCTGGCCAGGCCATCGCCTTGGCCGCCGGCACCCGCCCCTGCCCCGCCCTCGCGCGCCGTCCTTGAGCTTGGGTCCGAGATCGAGGCCGCGCTGGCGCAGCGCGGGCACCAGGCGGCGGACGAGGTCGCCTGAATGGAACCGAAATCGAAATCGAAATCGAAATCCGGATCGGCATCGGCATGGGGGCCGGGATCACAGTCGATCCCGATCCCCATGCCGATGCCGATGGGTCCGCGGCCGTCGGCCGCAGGACCTTGACGCAGGCGTAATCCTATGTCCGACGCTTGAGCTGGAGATTCTGTCCATGTCCGAAATCGTCGATGTCCGTGCCCGCGAGATCCTGGACTCCCGCGGCAATCCCACCGTCGAGGTCGATGTACTCACCGCCGACGGCGCCATCGGCCGCGCCGCCGTGCCGTCCGGCGCCTCCACCGGCTCCCGCGAGGCGCTGGAGCTGCGCGACGGCGACCAGGCCCGCTACGGCGGCAAGGGTGTGCTCACCGCCTGCGGCAACGTCAACGGTGAGCTGCGCGACGCCGTCGTGGGCATGGCCGTGAGTAGCCAGGAGGCCATCGACCGCAAGATGATCGACCTGGATGGCACCGAGAACAAAGGGCGGCTCGGCGCCAACGCCATACTCGGCGTGTCCATGGCCGTCGCGCATGCGGCGGCGCAGGAGCAGTCCCTGCCGCTCTACAAGTATCTCGGGGACGACGCACAGGTGCTGCCTGTGCCGATGATGAACATCATCAATGGCGGCGAGCACGCGGACAACAGCGTCGACTTCCAGGAGTTCATGATCCTGCCCCTGGGCGCGCCGAGCCTGCGCGAGGCGGTGCGCTACGGCGCCGAGGTGTTCCACGCGCTGAAGTCGGTACTGAACGGCCGTGGGCTCGCCACGGCCGTCGGCGACGAGGGTGGCTTCGCGCCGGACCTGCCCTCCAATGAGGCCGCCATCGAGGTGATCCTGGAGGCCATCGACAAGGCCGGCTTCAAAGCCGGGCTGGATGTCTACCTGGGCATGGACGTGGCCGCGTCGGAGCTCTACGCCGACGGCGTCTACGATCTCCAGGGCGAGGGCCGCAAGCTCGACTCTGCCGGCATGACCGACCTGCTGCTGGACTGGGTGCGCCAGTACCCCATCATCAGCATCGAGGACGGCCTCGCGGAGGGCGACTGGGACGGCTGGAAGGACCAGACCCAACGGCTCGGCGATAGGGTGCAGCTGATCGGCGACGACCTTTTCGTCACCAACACCAAGATCCTGAAGGAGGGCATCGACAAGGGCATCGCCAACTCCATCCTCATCAAGGTCAACCAAATCGGCTCCCTCACCGAAACCTTGGAGGCCATCCAGATGGCCAAGGACGCCGGCTACACGGCGGTGGTCTCGCACCGTTCCGGTGAGACCGAGGACACCACAATCGCCGACCTCGTGGTTGCCACCGGCGCCGCTCAGATCAAGACGGGCTCCCTGTCCCGCTCCGATCGCGTCGCCAAGTACAACCAGCTGATGCGCATCGAGGACCAGCTCGGCGACGCTGCCATCTACCCCGGCCGCGCCGCCTTCAAGCACCTCTGAGTGTCAAGCCGCATCGGGATGCACGCCAATGCAGCAGGGGGAAGGCCGTGACACGCTGGGTCATACTCGGTCTCCTGCTGCTGCTGGGCCTGCTGCAGTACCGGCTTTGGGTGGGCGAGGGGAGCCTCGAGGAGCTACACGCCCTGCGCGCGCAGATCGACGCGTATCGCGCCGAGCTGGAGCGGCTGGAGGCGCGCAATCTGGCCTTGGCCGCCGAGGTCGAGAACCTGCGCACTGGGCTTCAGGCCATCGAGGATCGCGCCCGCAGCGAGCTCGGCATGATCCAGCGCGGAGAGGTATTCTTGCAGGTGATCGAGAAGACGCAACCGGAGGCGGGCCAGTGAGCGGTAATTTGGCCTCGCGCTGAGCGGTCCGTGAGCAGGGCTTCGCGCCATTGGGCGTTGATCCCGGCCGCCGGTGTCGGCCGGCGCTTCGGTGCCGAGGTGCCCAAGCAGTACCTGGACCTTGCCGGGCGGCCCGTCATCGACTATGCCATCCGTGCCTTCGTGGGCCACCGGGGCATCGCCGGCTCTGTGGTCGTGCTGGGCACAGAGGACGGCTGGTGGGCAGACAGCAGCGGCTACGCCGGGCACCCGGAGGTGCACCGCGCCCCGGGTGGGGCCGAGCGCTGTCATTCGGTGCGCAATGGCCTGGACGTGCTGGCGCGGCACGCCGCGGACGACGACTGGGTGCTGGTGCACGACGCCGCGCGTCCCTGCCTGCGGCGCGCAGATCTCGACACCCTGTTGGCGGCGCTTGTGGACGAGCCCGTGGGCGCGCTGCTCGCCGTGCCCATCGCCGACACGGTCAAGCGCGCCGACCTTGGTCGCGTGGCGTCCACGCTGCCGCGCAGCGACCTTTGGCGCGCCTACACGCCTCAGGCATTCCGGCTAGGTCTGCTGCGCCGGGCGCTGGATCATGCCCAGGCGCAGGACCTGATCGTGACCGACGACGCCAGTGCCGTGGAGCTGCTCGGCCTGCGCCCGCGGCTGATCGAGGGGCATACCGACAACATCAAGATCACCCGTCCTGACGACTTGGCGCTAGCGGCCTTTTTTCTGGCGCGACAAGCGGAGCAGTAGACCTGTAGACACCATGATTCGAATAGACAGACTCCTTACTGGGAGGCCGATGCCCGGCACCGGCCGGCAAGGCTGGGTCACACAGCCGCAGCCCGTTGCCCGTGGCCCTCGGCCCCGCACCGCCGCGCAACGCCAGGGGTCCACATGCTGATCGGCCAAGGCATCGACGCGCACCGTTTCGAGCCCGGGCGCCGCCTGGTGCTGGGCGGCGTCGAGATCGCGCACGACCAGGGGCTCGCGGCCCACTCCGACGGCGACGTGGTCATCCACGCACTGTGCGATGCGCTGCTGGGCGCCGCCGGACTCGGTGACATCGGCCATCATTTCCCGGACCAGGACGCCGCCTACGCCGGCATCGACAGCCGCATCCTGCTGCGACGCGTCACGGACGCGCTGGCCGAGCGCGGGCTCGCCGTGCAGAACGCGGACCTCACCATCACCGCCCAGGCGCCCAAGCTGGCGCCGCATATCGCCGCCATGCGCGCGACCCTGGCTGGTGATCTGGGATGTCCACCCGCGCGGGTCAACGTCAAGGCCACGACCACGGAGCGCATGGGCTTCACCGGTCGAGGCGAAGGGATCGCCGCCTTTGCCGTGGTCCTGCTCGACGGGGCGTGATCGGGCCACTCCGGCTCATCGGGCGGGCGATCGACGCGACCGTGCGGGCGCCACCGATTGACGCACCAATGGCGCGCCCGCCCCGGCAGCACGTACCCGCCTGGCGCCCCGTCCACGCCCTGCCGCGCGCCCACGGCGAGCCATTGATCCACTGCAGGCTGCGGGTCGAGCCCAAGGACTTTGCCGTCGACGAGGTCCTCGCCTTCGGTCCGGATGGCGACGGCGACCACCGCATGCTCCGCGTCCGCAAGACCGACTGCAACACCGACTGGGCCGCGCGCCGCATCGCGGCTCTCGCCGGGGTGCCCTACAAGGCCGTGGGGTATGCCGGGCTCAAGGATCGTCGTGCCGTGACCACTCAGTGGTTCTCCGTACAGCTCGGCCAGCGCGGGGAGCCGGACTGGTCGCTGCTCGCCACCGACGGCATCGAGGTGCTGGAATCCCACGCGCACAAGCGCAAGCTGCGCCGCGGCGTGCTCGCCGGCAACCACTTCGACCTGCTCCTGCGCGACGTCTGGGGCAATATCGACAGGCTCGCCACAAGGGTCGATGCCATCGCCCGCCTGGGTGTGCCCAACTACTTTGGACCCCAGCGCTTCGGCCGCGACCAGGGCAACCTGCACCGCGCCGCGGCCATGTTCGCGGGGGCGCCCGCCGCAGACGGCCGTGGTCGCCGCGCGGACCGCCATCTACGGGGGCTCTATCTCTCCGCCGTTCGCTCGCAGCTGTTCAACGAGCTGCTGGCGGCGCGCGTCGAGCGCGGTGACTGGCACCACGCCCTGCCCGGCGAGCGCTTGCAGTTGCGCGGCAGCCATTCCCACTTCCTCGCCGAGACCATCGACGAGCGCATCCGCGAGCGCGTCGCCAGCGGTGACGCCCAGCCGACGGGCCCGCTGTTCGGTGCCGGCGAGCCACTGACCACCGGCGAGGTCGCCCGGCTCGAGGCGCGCATCGCCGCGCCCTTCACAGATTGGCAGCAGGGCCTCGTTGCCGCCGGGCTCAGGCAGGAGCGCCGCACCCTGGGCCTCATTGCGGAAGACCTGCGGCTGTCGCATCCCGCCAATAACCAGGTGCGACTTCAGTTCTCGCTCCCCGCCGGCAGTTACGCCACCGTCTTGCTGCGCGAGCTGGCGCTCTGGTCAGAGGGCCAGCCTCGCGTCACAGGCACCGCAATCGCGAGGCAGCAGAGATCGGACAACTAGTCGCCCTAGTACTCGCCGTAGTCGGATTGGCCAGGCGCATCCGCCGACTACATGCGCGCAAGCGATCGATCGCTCGTCCGCAGTGCTGGGCGCACCATGGATTGAGTCGCCCTTTCGTCCCGAGCCGGCGAACCTCCGCAGGGCCCCGCCAGCACGGGAAGCGGGTTGCACGCCCGTGATAACTAACCATGACGGATCTTCCAGCCGGAGCATCGGCATCTAAGGGAATAACCTAATGATTAAAAAGGGATAAAGGGGGCAGCAGACGCAGCGGCTTACGGCCTACAAGGCCTTGCCGGTCTGCCGCGGGAAGCGAATGCCGAGTGCGTCGAGGAGGGTGCGCTGCGCGTCGTCGGGCTGCATGAGGCGCGCGTAGCCCTGCCCGTTGATGTCGTCGACCGGATAGGTCAATCGGGTCAGCGCTGCTAAGGCGATTTCTGTCAACAAACAGACCGCCTGGCTTGTCTTTTCGCCCGCCTTCTGCGTCGCGGCAGCGGGCACAGCGCTCGAC
>JANQFI010000110.1 GCA_028277905.1 Chromatiaceae bacterium
GACCTAGGGCGCTCACCTTGTCGCGGGCAGGTAGCTCAGGCGATTGCCGGAAACAAACAGACCGAATGGCGCAGGATTTTCGCTCGCCTTCAAGGAGCAGGAGCGGGCGCATAGTCGAGCTCTGTGCCCGCTGCCGCGACGCAGAAGGCGGGCGAAAAGACAAGCCAGGCGGTCTGTTTGTTGACAGAAATCGCCTTAGCATCCTGATGCCTGGAGGAGAGCTGGAGATTCACGAACACTGGAACGGGTTACAGTGATGGTAGGGCGAAAGAGTCGCGTCCTGCCAATGATCCAGAGAAGGCGCTTTGGCAAATGCCTGTGCATCGGGCAGGTTTCACGACGGGACACAAACTGATCTGGCGCGGGATGCATATGGTGAGGGAGATTGAGCTTGATCGCATCGAGCCGGTTCACATGGGAGCAATGACGCAAGGGCTATGGAGAGGGGCATCAGCCGTCAATGATGCCTAGCAATCTGCCGCGGTGCACACCCAAGCCTTTGCGCTTTGTTGTGCATGCGCTGCGGTCATGGTCGCACAAGAGACTCCCTGGTCCCGCCGCAATTGCTTACCGCCTTTGGCGGTTCTATTGTGCGCGTTGCGGTCTGTACCTGGAGGCTTGAGCAAGACTGCCGATCTTCATCCCTGGAAGCTGATGCGCAAGACGCTACCACCGACCTTCTTCATCATCGCCATCGGGCTCGCGGTCGCGCTACACCTGTTGCTACCGATCACGCAGATCCTCGGCATGCCCTGGCGCATCCTGGGCCTCCTGCCCGTCGCCGCCGGTTTCTACCTGTTACTCAAAGCCAACAGGGCCTTCGAGCGGCACGACACGACGGTCAAGCCCTTCGAGACATCCAGCACGCTCGTCACAGACGGTGTCTTCCGCATCAGCCGCAATCCGATGTACCTGGGCCTGGTGCTGGTCCTGTTTGGCATCGCACTGTTGCTCGGCACCCTTTCCCCCTTCCTCGCCCTCATCGGCTTCACGGTACTGCTGGACCGGCGTTTTGTCAGCGTGGAAGAACGGATGCTGGAGGAGACCTTTGGGGAAGGGTTTCGCGCATATCGGCAGCGGGTGCGGCGGTGGATTTGATTTGGCTTATGATGGGTGGGGTCGTAAGCCAAAGCGCGTAGCGCCACTCGATGAATCTCCGGGACATCAAGTACATCCTTGCCTTGGCAGAGACGCGGCATTTCGGCAGAGCGGCGGAGCGGTGCTTCGTCAGTCAGCCGACCTTGTCGGGGCAAATCAAGAAGCTGGAGGATCAGCTCGGCGTAGTGATCTTCGAGCGCACGAACCGATCGGTGGACGTCACGCCCGTCGGTGAGGAGATTCTGAGTCATGCACGGCTGCTGATCGAGCAGGCGGACGCCATCGAGCAGGTGGCGCGTGCGCACCAGGACCCGCTGGCGGGGCCACTGCGGGTGGGCGCTATCCCGACCCTGAGCCCCTATCTCATGCCCTTGGTGCTGGTACCGCTGAAGCAGCACTGTTCGCAATTGAAGCTGGTCCTGTTCGAGGAGACCACGGACGCGCTGTTGCGACGGCTGGACCAGCACGAGCTGGACGCGGCGCTGCTGGCGACGCCTACGTCCAACCCGGATCTCACCGGCATCCCGCTGTTCGACGAGCCATTCTGGCTCGCGCACCCGCACAGGCACCCGCTCGACGCGAAGGACGACATCACGCAGAAAGACCTGGAATCCATCGACCTGCTGCTGCTCTCCGAGGCGCATTGTCTGAGTCACCAGGTCATGGAGGTCTGCAAGCTGGCGGACCGCCCGCGCACGGGCGAAATGGCGGATCTGCGCGCGGCCAGCCTGGAGACGCTGTTGCAACTCGTGGGCGCCGGCTTCGGCTGCACCCTGGTGCCGGCGCTGGCCATCCGTAGCGGCTGGATGACCGACACCCGCATCATCGCCCGCCGGCTGGAGCTGCCGGACGCCAGGCGGCGCATCTCGCTGGTGTTCCGGCGCAGCTTCCCGCGCCGCGCGGCCCTGGAAGCCCTTGCCGAGGTGACGCTCTCGCAGCTACCGGATACCGTGAAGGCGGTCAACGCGTGACCCCCGAGCGCGCAACGACTTCGGCAGGACAGGTCTTCTTCGCCAGCGCCGCCCGCAACCTGGAGACCCTGGTGGCCGAAGAGCTGCGCGGGCTCGGCCTCCAAGACGCCAAAGAGACCCGGGCCGGCGTGCGCATCAGGGGCAGCCTGGCCGACGCCTACCGGGCGCTCATCTGGTCTCGGGTGGCGAGCCGCGTGCTGCTGCCGCTCGCGGAGCTCGACGCGCCGGATGCGGAGACCCTGTACGCACGGGTGCGAGAGATGGACTGGACCGCGCACCTGGCGCCGGGACGCACACTGGCGGTGCATCTGGACGCGGTGCGCTCCGGCATCGCCCACGGGCACTACGGCGCGCTGAAGGTGAAGGATGCAATCGTGGACCGGTTCCGCGACCTGGGCCTGCCGCGGCCCGATGTGAACACCCGCCGGCCGGACTTGGCCATCCGCTGCCACATCTTCCGCAACCGGGCGACGCTCTCGCTGGATCTGTCCGGCGCCGCGCTCCACCGCCGCGGCTGGCGGGTGCAGGAGGTCGCCGCCCCGCTGAAGGAGAACCTCGCCGCCGCCGTGCTGCTGCGCGCGGGCTGGTCCGACATCGCGACCGCCGGCGGCACACTGCTGGACCCACTCTGCGGCGGCGGCACCCTGCCCATCGAGGCGGCGCTCATGGCCGCCGACATCGCCCCCGGCCTGCTGCGCACCGAGCTGGGCGTGCACTGGGGTTGCACCGGCTGGCGCGGGCACGACGCGCGGCTTTGGGATGCGCTGCTGGCGGAGGCCAGGGAGCGCCGCGCGGCAGGTCTAGCGCGGCTGGCGAAGCAAGGGTTCCGCATCCAAGGCTCGGACCTGGACCCGCGCGCCCTGCGAGCGGCCCGCGTCAACGCCGAGCGCGCCGGGCTCGCAGGCCTTGTGCGCTTCGAGCGGCGAGACCTCAGCGACTGCGCCCCGAGCGCCGGCGACACACGGGGCCTCGTGGTCGCCAACCCGCCCTATGGCGAGCGGCTTGGCGCCAGCGGGGGCGACGACTCCCGACACCCTGCTCTCTATGCCACCTTGGGCGCGGTGCTGCGCGAGCGCTTCGACGGCTGGCAGGCCGCCGTGCTCACCGGCAAGCCCGAGCTGGGCAAGGTCATGGGCCTGCGGGCCAGGCGCTTCCACAGCCTCTACAACGGTCCCATCGAGTGCCGGCTGCTGCACTTCGCGGTAACGGCCGACGCGCACGTCTCGGACCGCCCGCGCCCGCTGCCACCGGCCGAGCGCGGCCCCGGCGCCGAGATGCTCGCCAACCGGCTCCTCAAGAACCACAGGGCCCTGGCCAAGTGGCTGCGCGCCGAGGGCATCAGCTGCTACCGGCTCTATGACGCCGACCTGCCGGAGTACGCCCTGGCCTTGGACGTCTACGGCTCGGCCGATCCCGAGACGCCGGAGCGCCGCTTCGTGCACGTGCAGGAGTATGCGGCACCGGCCGACCTGGACCCCAAGGCCGCGCGGCGCAGGCTGCGGGAGGCCATCGGCGTCATCGCCGAGTCACTGGCGGTGCCGCAGCACGACCTCTTCTTCAAGGTCCGCCAGCGCCAGCGCGGTGCCGCTCAATACCAGCGCCTGAGCCATTCCGGGCGCTTCCATCTGGTGGCCGAAGACCAGCTCAAGCTGCTGGTAAACCTCGCCGATTACCTGGACACTGGGCTGTTCCTGGACCACCGCGATACCCGCCGGCTGGTGCGCGAGCTGGCCCGCGACCGGCACGTGCTGAACCTCTTCTGCTACACCGGCAGCGCCAGTGTGCATGCCGCCGCCGGCGGCGCCCGCTCGACCACCGGCGTGGACCTTTCCCGCAGCTACCTGAATTGGGCGCAGCGCAACCTAGCGCTGAACGGCTTCAGCGGTCGCGACCACCAGCTGATCCAGGCAGACTGCCTGGACTGGCTCGCCGACGCGCGCGCCCACCGCGGGCGCTTCGGGCTGATCTTCCTGGACCCACCGACCTTCTCGAGCTCGAAGCGCATGCGTGGCACCTTCGACGTCCAGCGGGACCACCCCGGGCTGATCCAAGGCGCGCTCAGTCTGCTGGCACCCGACGGCGAGCTGATCTTCGCCACCAACCGGCGGCGCTTCCGGCTCGATGTGGACGCGCTGGACCAGGCCATTCGGCGGGAGGGCAGGTCGGACAGCCGTTTGGACATCAGGGACATCAGCGCCGCGAGCATCCCGCGAGACTTCAAGCGCAGCCCGCACATCCACCAGTGCTGGTGGCTGCGGCGGCGGGGCTGACACACCAACAGGCGCCTGGAGACGGTGCGCAGAGCGGACCCTAGGCCGGTTCAGGCTGGGGTCGCCACGCCTGGCCGGGCAGGGGTCGCTCGGGCAGCGAGACGTCGATGAAGGTGGTCGCCGGCTCGCCGCCCGGCAGCAGCGGATCGCCGGCGCGACGGAAGAAGCAGCGGTCATGCCCGGTGATGCCGTACTCGGACCAGGTGCCGTCCGGGAAGACGACGGAATTGCCCACCGGGGTGCCGTCGAGCCGGTAGTGGAGCGCGGAAACGAGCCAGAAGTCCGGCGCCCCGGCCTGCTTGTAGCCGATCTCGGTGCGATAGATCGGACGGGTGTGGAACACGGGGATGGGCAGATACCGCTCCGACATCAGCGCATAGCGCAGCACGTCGGACATGATGCCGCCGATACCCCCGCGGGTCAGGAAGCAGCCGACGCGATCGTCCTGCGAATCGTAGATCAGCTCCAGCGAGATGTCGCAGCGGGAGCGCGCCTGCACCCGCAGCGCCGTCTCCGGGCTCGCCCACCCGGGTATGGAGCTCGCCTCGGCCGGGTGACTGTCCCCAATAAGCCGCTCAATGCGCGCATCCAGCCAGCCCCTGAGCAGGTCCGGCACAAGCCGCGCATCGAGGAACCGGCAGTCGCGCCAGAGCCGGGGGTCCGGACGGTAGCAGTCGCGGGCCGCGAAGGACATGCCGGTCCAGAGCTCCGTCGCAGAGCTGCGGTCTGCCTGGAAGACCTCACCGAAGCCGCGCGCTCCCAGCTCGCGGGCGGCATCCAGCATGAGCACCGGCATCTCCCAGAACCGCTCCAGGGCGACCGACGGTGCCATGGTGTCCTTGATCGCCGAACCGCCCGTCCGAGCAGCGAGCGCCTGCACCTCCTCGGGCGGCCCCATCAGGAAGCGCGGCGAGCTGGCGCCGGCACGGCCATTCGACTCCGAGTCCGCCGGCGCCGCGGGCGCGTCACGCCAATCCGCGATCATGTCGCGCAGTGTCTGGTTGCCGAAGGCTGCCACCGCAGCCTTCAGCGGCAGCCAGCAGGGCTCCCCCGCACCGGTCTCGGCGCGCAGGCTGAGCTGGCTCATGCGGCAGAAGACCACCAGCACCGTGCAGTCGAGCTGCCGGTAGCGTCCGTCGCGGTAGCGCTCCGCCACCCGGAGCTCCAGCAGCGGCGGCGCCTCCATGACCGCGCCCGCCAGCAGCTCGCGGCGCGCATCCGCACGGACGTCTGCACGCAAGGGCGCCAGGCCGAAACTGAGCGTGCCGCGCCGCACGCCCTGCACCGGGCAGTACCCAGGGGCGCATTCGCCTGTGCGCAGCAGGAGCACGCGCTCCGCCTCCGGGTCGATACACAACACCTGCACCGTGCTCACCGTAAAGCCCAGGCGGTCCAGCAGTGCGGTGAGCCCGTGCCACAGGGTAGCCTTCATCAGCCACCGCAGCCACTGCACGAGCCGCACCCGCCGAGACGGCTGTACGGGCTGCTGTTGCTGTTCGTTGAGCTCCATTGCGGCGCCATTCCCCCCTCGATTCACTGTCGGGCCTCGGTTCGATGCTTGCCGGAGTTTAAGCGACTCCCAGGGCACGGACCAAGGTCTCCGCGAATATGTCGCCCCGGAAATCCGTGAGCATTCTCCCAGAAGGTCGTAGCGCACCGAAGGGAGCGGCACAGCGATCGCGGCCGGGCTCTCGCCCCGGTTTCCCCCGAGCCCATGCCGTATACCACCTCCGGCAACTAGGTCGGTGAGGTACCGGCGCGGCGGGCCTTGGGCGCGGCTGTTGTGTCCCTCAGGACGCCGCTCGCGCAAGGCGTTCCAGGTTGCGCAACAGCGTGCGCAACTCCCGCTCCATCCCCTGCCGCACCAAGGCTGGCCCCACCACCGGCGGCACAGCGAACGCCGGCGTGAGCCAAGCGCGGTACTGGACCAATACCGCATCCTCGCCCCGCGGCACTAGGCGCCATTCGGTCCGCCCCGCGCTGAAGTCGCTGTCGTCAGGCACGATCAATGCCACTAGCCGCCGCGGCATCTCGCGCACGTCCTCCACACGGCGCAGCGTGCGACAGAGCATCTGCATGCAGGCCTGGATGACCGTCGTCACGCGGGCAGCGAAGGGTGGCTTTGCCGCACGCACACTGCTATGCCGGATGGACGGGTTCAGGGCGGTGAGATTGGCGTAGTCTGTGAGCCGGGCCCGCACCGCCGCCGCCGGCGCGTCGATAGACATGTCTGCGCGCAGGCGATACCGGCCTTCGGCGTAGGCCACGTCCAGGTCCAGCAAAGACTCCGCGCGCAAGGGTGAGCAGGCGAGCACCAAGAGCGCCGCCAGGACCAACATGCGCAGCGCGCCGCCTGGCGTGGGCAGCGCGCCGCCGGTAGAGGCATGGACCACGGTCCCCGGCAGAAGGCTGCCGCGGGCCATCGAAGTGTTGAGCAACTGCGCGCCGCCGCCGTCGACCAGCGCCGCAGGGCCGATGTCGCCGGTCACCGAAAACCGCTTGCCGTCGAAGCCGATACCCTCTGCCAACACAAGCTCCTCAATGGTCGAATGGGCCGCCCCCGGGGCGGCATCTGCCAGCGCGCACGCGCCGGGCGTTGCCCTGAAACTCGCAGGGCGATAGACTGTCCGAACGCCTACATGGGGGCGACTTGGCTTCGACGTGGGTCGCGAAACCCGAGGTGCATGCCGAGGTGCGGGATACCTCGTAAATCCATCCGCAAATCAATAGTTGCCAACGACGACAACTACGCTCTCGCTGCTTAATCCCAGCGGGCCTCACACCGTCTCTTGCTTGTGGGCGGCGGATTCGTGGGGTAACCTCACACAGGATCGCGGTGACGGGGTCCCGGACCTGATCCGCTAAAACCCCCAAATTCGGGATCGCCGACCAATCGCCCTGTCCCTCGGGCGGCGGAAGGCTAAACACAATAGAGCGGACTAAGCATGTAGTGCCGACGGCAGAGGGCTCGCGGACGCGGGTTCGATTCCCGCCGCCTCCACCAATTCGATTTCCGACAACATCCAGAACAGCTCACAAGCCCGCATCACAGCGGGCTTTTTTATTGCCTGCTCGGCCAGTGGCGTCTGAAGTTACCCCATAGAGTCCTGAATTTTGCGGGGGTAACTCCGGGGTTACCCCAAGACCGACGGAGCAGTTACCCCAGATACCGCTGACGGACCCCGCGATCCGGAAAGCCAAGCCCGAGACCAAAGAGCGCAAACTCTACGATGAGCGGGGGCTCTTCCTGCTTATCAGCCCCAAGGGCGGCAAATGACAAGGAAAAGCTGCTGTCCCTCGGCACCTACCCCGAAACAAGCCTGAAGGACGCGAGAGAACGACGGGATGAGGCCCCCAAGCAGGCTGCGGCTGGCATCGACCCCGGCGAACACCGCAAAGCCCGGAGAACGGCAACGATCGCAAAGCGGTCCAAACAGTTTCGAGGTCGTGGCGCGGGCGTGGTACGGCAAGCATTCCCCGAACTGGTCACCCAAGCATGGCGACAGGATCATCCGCCGCTTGGAGCGCGACATCTTTCCCTGGATCGGCGGCAATCCCATCGCGGACATCAGCGCGCCGCGACTGTTGGAAGTGATCCGCCGCATCGAGCAGCGCGGAGCAGTGGAAACCGCCCATCGCGCCCTCGGCAACTCTGGGCAGGTCTTTCGTTACGCCGTTGCGACTGGACGGGCCGAGCGCGACCCCTCCGGCGATCTACGCGGCGCATTGCCGCCCGTGAAGGGGCAGCACTTCGCATCGGTCACCGACCCCAACCAGGTGGTCGAGGTACTCCGGGCGCTGGACGGCTACGAAGGCACCCTCACCGTGCGTTGCGCCTTGCGCCGCTCGTCTTCGTGCAGCCCGGCGAGCTGCGCCATGCAAAATGGGCGGACATCGACCTGCAGGCCACCGAGTGGCGCTACACCTTGACCAAGACCGATACCCAGCACATCGTCCCCCTCTCCCGTCAGGTCGTGGACATCCTCACGGAGCTGCAACCCCTGACCGGGCGCGGCCAGTACGTCTTTCCGGGGGCACGGAGCACTGCCCGCCCCATGAGCGACAACGCCATCTTGGCCGCCATGAGTCGCATGGGCATCGGCAAGGAAGAAATGAGCGGCCACGGCTTCCAGGCCATGGCCCGAACCATTCTCGATGAAGTGTCGGGTTTCCGCCCGGATTACATCCAGCACCAGCTTGCCCATGCGGTACGCGATCCCAACGGACGCGCTTACAATCGCATCGCGCATATACCCGAGCGGCGCAGGATGATGCAGGAATGGACGGATTACCTCGACAAGCTGAAAGCGGGCGCAGAGATCATCCCGATTTACCAGAGTGCCTAAACGAAGCCACCGGGGAGCCCCTGGGGGGAGGGCGGATCGCTGGCCGCGCCGACGGTGAGTCTAGCCGAATTTGTTCAGCCCGGACTAGCCCTGAAACCCCAGGCCAAGCTATAGCCCTATCCCGGCTTGCTGATCCCACTTCGCCAGCGCATGCTCATCCAGCAGACGCGGTAACATTTTGGATCTTTGACCACTAGGTACCGCCACAGTCACCAATTGCTCTCCTCGTTGACGGCGTTGACCCAGCGCTCCGCCGCCTTGGCCTTAAGATCCGCATCGTCGCCATACTGACCCTTGGTCTCGATCACTAATGTCAGGCCAATATCCAATACGGCGTAGAAATCCGGAATGTAGCGCGCCGGGATGCCGTTCTTTCGATAGGGCATGAAATATCCGAGATGCTCGTTCTTGACCCAGCGCACCACACCAGGATGGGTGTCCAGCGCATAGCCCGCGCTCTGCTCCCATTTCTTGGTGTCGACGACCATCGCGTTCAGATGGCAGCGATTGACAGGCTAGACATCCTATGTCGCGTGCTAGTCGACGAATCGAGTACTGGCCCGTCCCGCCGAACCCTTGCTGATCCGCGGCAGCGGCCTTGATCATCCTTCCGGCCAAAACCGGATGAAATACATGTGAAATTTCGGCCGGGGAACCAGCCAGAGCGGGTCGGCAGAAGCCCCGGAATCTCGTACTCTTGGAAGTGAAACCTAATCTTGAGTATGAAGATATCCGGGGCTCTGCCCTGTCGAACTGTAGACGAGATGCCTGTGTGTTGCCGGCGCCGACGGCGTCCGAGCGAAGCGACTCGGGTTGAGCGGGCGGCAGTCGCGTCGCGAGCAGGCGAAGACGCTTGCCGCAGTTCAGGGCCGACTGGCGCAAGGGCACGCGCAACGTGCGGTCGCTCGGGAGCTGGGCGTTGCGCGCGCGACCTTGCAGGATTGGCTGGGCCACGCGCCGAGCGATCAGGTCCCGGCGGCCTTGCGTCAATGCTACGCCGCCGAGGACGGGGTTGCCGGGCTGAACGCCCCAGTCTTGGCGGCCCATCTGGTGATCACGTTGCTGAGCGGAGCCGGCATCCGCCAAGTCTGCACGTTCCTGGAGCTGAGCGGGTTGTCGGCCTTTGTGGCCAGCGCCTACGGCAGCCAGCATAAGCTCAACGTCGCGTTGGAGGAGGCGGTGGTCGCCGACGCCGAGCAGCAGCGCGAAGCGCTGGCGGCGCAGATGCCGCAGCGGCGCATCAGCGTCTGCGAGGACGAGACCGACCATCCGGAGATCTGCCTGGTGGCCATGGCGCCGGTATCGAGCTTCATGCTGTGCGAGCGCTACGCTGCGGACCGCTCGGCGGCGACCCGGACGCAGGCGTTGAGCGAAGCGCTCGAGGGGCTGCGCGTGGCGGTGGTGCAAGGCACCAGCGACGCGGCCAAGGGGCTGCTGCGCCATGTCGCGCGCGACCTCGGTGCCCATCACGCGCCCGATGTGTTCCATGTCCAGCACGCGGTATCCAAGGCAACCGCCCTGCCGTTGGCGCGGGCGTGCGAACAAGCCGAGCGGGCCGCCGAGCAGGCCCGCGATGCGGTGGCGGTGCAGCGTGCCGCCCGCGACGCTTATCAGCAGGCCTGGCCGCGCCCGCGCGGGCGACCGCCGGCTCTCGGCGAGCGCATCAATGATGCGCTGATGGCGCAGGCCGAACGCAACCAACACCAGGCCCGCGCCTGCGTGCGCGCGCTCGCCGATGCCTATCATCCCTAAGATCTCGACACCGCTCGGGCGCAAACGCCCGAGCGCCTCGGCGAACGCCTG
>JANQFI010000114.1 GCA_028277905.1 Chromatiaceae bacterium
TCGCCTCGAGCAACTACACCATCAACGAGCTGCTGGACGCGCCGACGGACCGTCTCCATCCGACCAAGCGCTTCCGGCCGGCGGCCATGGGGCAGATCAGCTTCGCCACCGCCGTCTGGCAGTGGCTGCTGCTCGGGCTGGTGGGCGTCCTGCTGGGCAGCGCGCTCAATTTCTCCTTTGCCGCGACCCTTTTCGTGTTCTGGGTCATGGGCTGCGTCTACAACATCCGGCCCGTCAGGTGTAAGGATCTGCCCTACCTCGACGTCTTGTGCGAGTCCGTCAACAACCCGATCCGGCTGGCGCTCGGCTGGTATGCGCTCATTCCCGAGGTCTTCCCGCCGCTGTCTTTGCTGCTGGCGTTCTGGATGGTCGGCGCCTTCTTCATGACGGCGAAGCGCTACGCCGAGTACCGCAGCATCGGCGATCACAAGCAAGCGAGCCTCTACCGCAAGTCCCTGGGCCACTACAACGAGTACCGCCTGCTCGTCGCCATGCATTTCTACACGGCGGCCTGCGCCTTCTGCGGCGGCGTGTTCATCGTCAGATACAAGCTGGAGCTGGTCCTGAGCATCCCGCTGTTGGCGGGCTGCTTCGGCTACTACCTCCTGCTGGCGTTCCGGGAGGACAGCCCGGTCCAGCGGCCCGAGCACCTCTACGCGGAGAAGAACTTCGTCAGCTATCTGGCGGTGACGGTCTTTGTGATCATGGCGCTGATCTTCGTCGAGATCCCGGGGCTGTACCAACTGTTCAACGTCGTCCCGCCGTCGTTCGAGCCCCTCTGGCGCATCGGCGGCTAGGCCGGGGCCGACAAGATGGCAACGACAGTGCTGGACAGCAGGCCCGAGGAAAGGTGGCTTGCCGTGCGCTCACCGGCCGCTCTGGCCACCCTCTTCATGGTGCTGGCGGCCTTGGCGATCCGCCTCTGGCTGATGCCGCCGCTCGCCAATCAGCCTCAGTACGACGAGCCCGCCTACATGATCGACGGGCTGCTCATGCTCGAGAGCGCGACGCCGGGTGACAAGTTCGCTCCCGGCGCCGTCACCGTCTGGCCCGGTTTCGTTTACGGCGCCCTGACCTCGCTCTCCTATCTGGTGAATCCGACGGAGGAGATCGCCAAGCAGCCGGCGGTCTTCAAGCCGCTCTACGCCATCGACCGGGCGCTGTTCGACGCCTATGCCGACTATTCCGCTCTGCGCGTGGTGGTCATGGGGACCGTGCTCCTGACCACCCTGTTCGGGGTCTTCATGGCCTGCCGGCTGGGGGCCTACCGGGCGGGCTGGCCGGGCGCGGTGCTGTGCGGCGGGCTCATGGCCTTCACGCCGGTGATCGCCCTGCTGTCGGTCGAGGCGCGGCCCTACGCGGCCGCCTGGTCGCTCGGCCTGGCGGCGGTCGCCTTCGCGGCGATCCTGAGCGGCCGATGGCGCTGGATCGCCGCCGGGCTCTGCTTCGGCCTGGCGGTCGCCTCGCGCATCGAGCTGGTCCTGATCGCGCCGCTGGTCGCCTGGGAGTTCTGGCTGCGGCCGGAAAAGCCCATGCCGCTGCGCGCCCTCCTGCGCGCCGCCGGCATCTCGATCGTGACCTTCCTCCTGGCCGCGCCCTGGTACATCACCCATCTCATCGGGAACATCCGCAAGATCCTCACGGTGAGCTACGAGCCGACCATGCAGGACAACGGCGGCCTCGCCTCCGGCCTGCTCGACTTGTTGTGGAGCGAGGGCCTCCTGGCGGTGGCCGTGGTGGTCCTGATCGGCCTGGCGCTGCGGCCGGGCCGCGAGCGCATCCTGGCCGCCGCGGGCGGGCTGTTCATCGTCGCCGTGCTGCTGGCCTTCGGCGGCGGCGGGCTCGCGAAGTACAACGGCGCGGCCTGGATCAGCATCATCGCCTTCGCCCCCTATGCCCTCGCGAGCCTGCAGGAGCGCTTCTCGGGGCGCGTGACGGCGAGCGTCGCGGGCCTGGCGGCGGTCCTGCTGGTCCTGCCGGCGGCCGCCCAGACGGTCCATCAAGGCCTTGCCTTCCGGGCCGGCTGGGTCGAGCCCAAGGTGGTCGAGTGGCTGGCCAAGAACGTCCCCGCCGGCACGACCGTCTTCAGCTATCCGAGGCAGATCAGGGCCATTCCGCCCACCGCCGAGTCCGCCGAACGGAGCTGGCTGGAGGTCGCCGACCCGAACGCCTGGCGCGAGAAGCTGCGCAAGCGCCTGAAGCAGACCGGCCTCACCATGGAACGCCTGCCCGGCGCGCTCTCGCTGGACCAGATGTATCAGAGACTGGGCCCGGCCCGGCGCTCGTTCTTCCTGGCCGCGCCCTATTGGGGCGACCAGCCGCGCTACGACGTGCGCATTCGCGGCTACGTCTACCGGCCGAACACCAAGCTGGCGACGGTGGTGGAGGAATTCCTCGAGACCGGCGGCGTCCTGGTGCACCACGGCGAGCCGGTGACCGACCTGGGCGAGCCCGCCGCCGCCTGGCTCGCCAAGAACGGGACCGGCATGTTCGTCTATCTCAGGCCGGTCGGCGGGTCCTGAGGCCTTCGCTCTCACGGGCGACCGCGACCTCTTTGTAGGGCTGGCGCCTGGGTCCTCACTCTTCGATAAGCTCTGAGTGAGGCTTGGGGGGCCGGCATTCCCGGCCTCATGGCGAGTCCATCCCCAGCTTCACGCCGAGCCTGGATACGCAATAGGCCGGACGGGCTGGAGCCCGTCGGGCCTCTAGCGGCGAGAACCGCCAACCGCCGTCAGGCGCTCTTGGCCGACCGGTCGGCGACCATCTGGTCGTAGATCCAGTGGTAGGTCTTCTCGAGGCCGTCCTCGAGCGAGATGCCCGGCGCCCAGCCAAGAACCTCCTGGATCAGGGTGTTGTCGCTGTTGCGCCCGCGCACGCCCTTGGGCGCGTCCAGCTTGTACTGGCGGCGCAGCTTCACCCCGCCGATCGCCTCGGCGATGTCGACCAGCTGATTGATGGTCACCAGCTGGTCGCTGCCCAGGTTGAGGGGCTCGGTGACGTCGCTCTTCATGATGAGCTCGGTGCCCTTGAGGCAGTCGTCGATGTACATGAAGCTGCGGGTCTGCTCGCCGTCGCCCCAGATCTCGATCTCGTCGCGGCCCGACAGCTCGGCCTCGATCACCTTGCGGCAGATCGCGGCCGGCGCCTTCTCGCGGCCGCCGTCGTAGGTTCCCTCCGGCCCGTAGACGTTGTGATAGCGCACGATCCGGGTTTCCAGGTCGAAGTCCTCGGTGAAGTGGCGGCACATGCGCTCGCTGAACAGCTTCTCCCAGCCGTAGCCGTCTTCCGGCATGGCGGGATAGGCATCGCTCTCCTTCAGCGCCACCACGTCCGCGTCGGTCTGCTTCTCGGCGGCGTAGACGCAGGCCGAGGAGGTGTAGAGGAAGCGCTTCACGCCGCAGTCGCGCGCCGCCATCAACATGTGGGTGTTGATGAGCACCGAGATCATGCACTCGGCCTTGTGGGTTTCGATGAACCCCATGCCGCCCATATCGGCCGCCAAATTATAAACGAAATCAACACCTTGACTGGACTCTTGGCAAGCGGGCAGCTCCCTCAGGTCGCGCTGCAGGTTTTCCGCCTGTGGCAGCACCTGATACCACTCGTGGAAGGGCTTCAAATCGACCGCTCGCACGCGCTCGTAGCCCTGATCGATCAGGCTGGCCACCAGGTGCCCGCCGATGAAGCCGCCGGCTCCCGTCACAAGAATTCGATCGTTCTTGTCAATCATTCAACACCTTCCCATCACCTGGATAATCCGTCCGTATATCAATCCGTCAGGAGGCGGCGTGATCCATGCGGTCCTTGCGGCCGCGCAGCCCCACAAACTCCAAAGCAATATAAAGTAGAAACAGCGGAACGATTTTGAAGTAGCGGCGCCACAGGCGGCGCGGCTCCGTCACCAGCCGGTAGAGCCACTCGAAGCCGCTGCGCTGGACCCAGCGCGGTGCCTGGGTCTTCAGGTCCCCCAGGAAGTCGAAGGCGGCTCCGACACCGACCATCAACGGCGTCTCCAGGCGCCCGAGATGGTCCGCCATCCAGTATTCCTGCTTGGGCGTGCTGAGCCCGACCCAGACGATATCGGCCCCGGACTCGTTGATCTGGCGGATGACGGCCTCGTCCTCCTCGGCCGTGAGGGGGCGGAACGGCGGCGAATAGGTCCCCACGATCCGGATGCCCGGGAACTTCTCCTGCAAGCGCTCGGCGAGATGCTCGGGCACGCCCTCGGCCCCGCCGTAGAGGAAATGCCGGTAGCCCTTCGCGGCAGAGGCGGCGCAGACGTCGGTCATGAGGTCGGGGCCGTAGACCCGGCTGACGTGGCGCCGGTTCCTCAGCCGGCTGACCCACACCAGGGGCATGCCGTCGGGCGTGACCAGCCCGGCCTGGTTCTGGATATCGCGCAAGCGCCCGTCGCTCTGGCATTCGATGACGCCGTGGACGCCGGTGACGCAGACGTAGGTCTGGTGACGGGCGGCGATCCAGCGGTCGATGGTCTCGAGAGCCATCTCCATGTTGATGGCGCTCACCGCGACCCCGAGGATGTCGGTTCGATCCAGATCCATTGCACGCTCTTGAACGCCTGGGCCGGCAACGACCGACCCAACGCCACCCAGATTTCCGGTTATCATCTCAGATATTTCCCCAAGCCTCTACCGGCTGTCGTAGCGCCTGGATTGCAACCAGGCCGCGCCACGCCCGGGCCTTCTAACGATGGCGCGTCCGCAAATCAACCGCAGCGGCGCCATCCAAGGCCGGCACGTGGCCGATAGAAGTGTCTACTGGGCTCCCTTCTGCTTAAGCACCGCCGGAACGGTATGAACGAGAATATATAGATCCAACCACAACGACCAGTTGCGAATGTAATACATATCGAGCTCTTCCTGAGCCTTAATGTCGGCGTCGCTGCGGGCGACGATCTGCCAGAGGCCGGTAATGCCCGGACGGATATGGGCCCGAAGCTCGCGCGATTGGTCGGTGAACTTCTCGAGGTGGTAGCGCGGGAACGGCCGCGGGCCGATCAGGCTCATCTTGCCCCGGAGCACGTCCCAAAGCTGCGGCAGCTCGTCGATGGAGGTCTTCCTGAGCCACTGTCCGATCCCCGGCACGATCCGGGGATCCTGCTTCAGCTTCATGTGGTTTTCCCACTCGACCCGGAAATTCGGGTTCTCGGCCAGATGTCCCTCCAGACGGTCCTCGGCGTCCCTGTACATGGTCCTGAGCTTCCACATGCGGAAGCTCCGGTGGCCCAGGCCGTCGCGCTCCTGGGCGAAGAAGATCGGGCCGCGGCTCGCCAGCTTGATCAAGACCGCCGCCACGACCAGAACCGGCAGCGAAACGACGAACAGCGGCAGCGTCAGGACATAGTCCGAGACCTGCTTGATCACCCGATTGCGCCGCAGCAGCAGGTTCTGCGGCAGCTCGAGCGCAAGCACGCCGCTCAGGTCGCGCGTCGACACCCAGAGGCTCGGGAACTGGGTCAGTTCGGGCACCATGAGGATGCGCGGAAACGGCAGGTCCCGCACCATGTGGCCGAAGCCGTTGGGCGCGCTTTTCGGCGAGGTGAGGATGACCGTCTGGGCGATGTGCTTGAGCTTGGCCGCGTCCGAAACATGGCCGACCACGGGCAGGCCCGCGACCTCGGCCACGTCGCCGCCGGAGCTTCGCTCCAGGAAGCCGATCGGCACATAGCCGAGCTCCGGCTCCTCGCGCAGGATGCGGGCCAGCGTCACGCCTTGGATGCCAGTTCCGATGAGCAGCACCGGTATGCCCCAGAGGGACCGCTTGATCAGGAACTTGCGGGCGAGCGCACTCATCAGCGGCGTAAGCGCGAGGGCGATCGCGAAAGTGGCCAGGATCAGCCCGCGCGACCAGGTGCCGGACTGGGCGATGTGGTCCCACACCAGAAGCATGCCGAAGACCGAGATGGTGACGGTGAGGCGCCGGCGGAAGTGCTCGATGCTGCCGACGCCATAGCCGGGGTGGAGCCCGACCAGGTAATAGGCGACCGGGACGACCAGCACGCCCAGGATGAGCCCCTCGTAGGTATGCGGTCCCAGGTAGATCGGCCACCAGGGGGTCAGGGCGTATCTGACGAGGTATCCGAGATAGAGGGCGAGTTCGATCGCCGCCACGTCGACAATAAACATGAACAGCGGCACCCAGCGCCGCTCCCGGAACGTAGTATACCCAGCCTTCTCAAGTTTATCGCCGGCAGCAACATAACCGGCCGCGCCAAGTTCACTTGCCGCAGCGTCACCAAACGCCGCCTCTGTCGACATACTAAATTTCCCTGTCTGCGGTTGCACGTACCCTACCAATTCGGCCTACCCCGAACGACTCACCCGTATATCGATTTTCTTGCCCCAGTGGTTCAAATGCCTCGGGCAAGACAGATTGCCAGCTCGATATCATTTCCTTAGGGGATCTCTACCGGCTCCAAAGAGCACATGGCGGCCCGGCACGCCCGATCGGCTCATTTATCGATGTCTGACGCTAGCCCTGTCTCGCTAGCCCGAATCTATTATCCCAACACAACTATTTATCTCAATGGATGCTCAACCAACTTATCCACAGTTCACTCAACTTCTCACACCCTTAAACCCTATATGTCTATTGGGTGATTTTCAAGCTTTTGTCTCTAACTTTTGCAGTATTAATGTCAAATAAGAGGCTAAATCGAAGTTATTAAGAGCCGCAGTTTTCCGCGGTTTTTTCGGACTTACCCGCCTCTGCGCCGGCCGGTTCCCGAGCAGCGCCAAGCGCCGCGAGACCCCCGCCGAACGCGGGGATTCCGCAGGCTCGATTGTTGAGATTCCTCCGAAAGTCGCCGCCTGACGGCACGAGTCGCGGGCCGAGCGGGACCTCTAGGCGGGTTCCCTAACGGGATCTAGGGATCTAGGTGTGGGATCTAGGGATCTAGGTTTGGGATCTAGCGATCTAGGCGTGGGATCTAAAGCACGGCCCAGAGAATCAGGGTCCAGAGAATGGCGCCCCAGAGCACGCCGCTCACCGCGCCTCTTGCCGCGGCGAGAGGGTCGTCGTCGAGCACGCCAGCCATGCCCGTGCGGTTGCCGCCCGCAGGCGCGCCACCCGGCCCGCCGTAAGGCAGAAGTTTGTCCCGCTCAACGATGCGATCAAAAGGGCCCATCAAGTCGATTCCTACGCTGATACCGAAGTTAAAGCGTGGGCTCAAACTATTAAAAAGGCGTTAAATGTCGATTGAAGGCAGCCTGCGCAGTCTCATTTAACTATAATACTGGGCTTCATTTCAAGATCTGTTGAGAAGGATTGACTCTGCTCCTGACTACTCTCTATCCCATCTTGGCTATGCTCGACCTTTGGTCTTATTCTTCATGATACGATCTGTGATGAACACAGCCGGGCCGCGCCCAAACGACCGTGGTCCGCGTTAGGGGTCCCTCTTGGCGCAACTCCGACTGCCCTTGCTGAAACGCTGGATCGCCCGGACTTTCCTGCCCGACGGCCTGCTGGTTCGGCTATGGCGCCGGCGCTCCGCCCGACGGCCGCGTTCGGCGCTGACGACCGCCAGCGACCACCACGTCATCGAGGTGCAGGAGGGCGTTCGCCTGGAGGTTTTCTGGGTCAGCCGCGAGCTCGGTCCGGGGCCGGGCGCGTCGCTCACCGTGCTGGGGGACGAGGTCTTGCGGCTGGACTGTTTCGGACCGGCGGGCCTCGGCGGCCACTATCACATCAATCCCCGCCAGCTCGAGATCCATACCACCCGCTCGGCCCGGCTCTATTTTCCCGCCGGCAGCCACGAAGATCACATCGAGCGGGCGGCCTTCGAGCTGGAGGCCAACCTGCCCGCCTTCCTCGCCATGAACCGGGATCCCCGGATCCACCGGATCGCCCTGGACCCGGCCCGGCTGGCAGAGGCCGCCGCCGAACTGAGACAGACCATGACGACGCTGCTGGACCGCCACCGAGCCGAGGTCGGCGACCGGTCCTGACCGGGTCCTGTCAGGAGACCGGGCCCCCGGCCTCGCCTGACCGGCCGCCGGCCTGCTAGGCTGGCTCAAGAGAATCTTGGTGGAGGACGACATGGCCGGGGAGGCTCAAACGCGCGGCGGCGGCTGCCAGTGCGGCCGGGTCCGCTTCGAGGCCGAGGGCACACCGATCTGGGTGGCCCACTGCCACTGCGCCGACTGCCGGAAGGCGACCGCCGCGGCGCTCGCCACCTATGCCGGGTTTCTCCGGGAAAAGGTCCGCTTCCCGGCCGGTCAGCCGGCCGACTACCCGTCCTCGCCGGGCGTCACCCGGCGCTTCTGTCCGGATTGCGGCACGCCGATCAGCTTCGAGAGCGAGCGCTGGCCCGAGGAAACCCACCTCTTCGTCTGCACCTTCGACGATCCGGAGAGCTTCGAGCCCCAGGGCCACGTCTACGTCTCGGAGCAGCTCTCCTGGCTGCACCTGGGCGACGACCTGCCGCGCAACCAGAAAACGAGCTGAGACTCCGGGGGCCGGCCGGGCTACTCGATCGGCTGGACCACGACCTCTTCGACCGGCGCCTGAGGCTCGACCAGAACCGCCGGCTCACCCAGATCCAGGGGCTCGCCCGCGGCCGCCGGCTGGCGCCAGGGTTCGCTGCCCACCGGGGCTCCAGCCGAGGCCGGCGCTGCAGAGGCGGTCTCCGCCGGCTCCTCCTGGCCGAGCGCCAGGCCGAGGCTGCCGCCGGCCGCCACCGTGGCCACGCCCGCCGCCACGCAGCCCGAGAGGGCAAAGGCCGCGAGGGCCAAGAAAAGGAAACCCGTCCCAGGGATCTTCCCAGAGGTTCGCATGGTTTCGGTCCCGAGTAGATTCGCGTCTGGCCAGCCTTTAGCAAGTCGCCGCTCGATTCGACAAGCGATTGTTCCGGCGAGCTTCTTCCCGAGCCCGCCCTTACTGGACAAAGAGAAGGGCCCGCGGATCGTCCTCCGCGGGCCCCAGCAAGTAGAAAGCAAGTTGACAGGGAGATTTGGTCGGACCGCTAGCAATCGAGCGTGTGGTCCCGCTCCCATTGGGTGAGGAAGCGGGCGAAGGAGTTCCACTCGTCGCGCTTCAGCTTCAGGTAGGCGTCGACCACGGCCGAGCCCAGCCCCTCGCGCACCGGCTTGCTTTTCTCCGTCTCGCGCAAGGCATCGAGCAGGTTGAGCGGCAACTTGCGGCCGCCCCGGGCCTTGTGGCCCTCGGCGTACATGTCGATGTCGAGGCGCTTGCCCGGATCGAGCTTGTTGTCGATGCCGTGCAGGCCCGCGGCGATCAGCGCCGCCTGGCCGAGATAGGGGTTCACCGCGCCGTCCATGAGCCGCACCTCGAAGCGCCCGGTGTCCGGGATGCGGATCATGTGGGTGCGGTTGTTGCCTCCGTAGGTCACCGTGTTGGGCGCCCAGGTGGCACCCGAGGTGGTGCGCGGCGCGTTGATGCGCTTGTAGGAGTTCACCGTCGGATTGTAGATCGAGCAGTAGGCCGGCGCCGTCGCCAGCACGCCGCCGAGGAAGTTATAAGCGGTCTTCGAGAGGCCCATGGGGTCGCGCGCGCTGTGGAACAGGTTCTTGCGGCCCGCCATGTCCCACCAGGAGACATGGGTGTGGCAGCCGTTGCCGGTCAGGTTTACGAAGGGCTTCGGCATGAAGGTGGCGCGCAGGCCGTGTTTCTCGGCGATCGCCTTGGTCATGAACTTGAAGAAGACGTGGCGGTCGGCGGTGAGCAGCGCGTCGTTGTAGTCCCAGTTCATCTCGAACTGGCCGTTGGCGTCCTCGTGATCGTTCTGATAGGCGCCCCAGCCGAACTCCAGCATGCAGTCGCAGATCTCGCTGATGATGTCGTAGCGGCGCATCAGGGCCGACTGGTCGTAGCAGGGCTTTTCCTGGATATCGCGCTCGTCGGAGATCGCCGTGCCGTCCGCGTTGGTGAGGAAGTACTCGCACTCCACACCGACCTTGGGCCGGAAGCCGGCCTTGTTGGCCCGGGCGATCTGGCGCTTCAGGGCGACCCGGGGCGAATCCTCGACCTCGGCGCCGGCCATCCAGAGATCGCCCGCGACCCAGCCCACCTCGGGCTTCCAGGGCAGCTGGATCAGGCTCGAGGGATCGGGAACGGCGAACATGTCCGGATGCGCCGGGGTCATGTCGAGCCAGGCGGCGAAGCCAGCGAAACCGGCGCCGTCCTTCTGCATGTCGCCGATCGCCCGAGCCGGCACCAGCTTGGCGCGCAGCACCCCGAAGAGGTCGACAAAGGAGATCAGGAAGTAGCGGATCTTGCGATCCTTGGCGATCTTGGAAAGGTCGTTCGCGGCGGCGCGCGACCGCCCGCTGCGTTGCTGTGCCATGTGA
>JANQFI010000166.1 GCA_028277905.1 Chromatiaceae bacterium
CTGTCTATTAGACACACTGGACACTGCCGCCGCTCGGGCGTATGGTGTGCACCATGCACCTGTTCGGGCGGACATTCACCAGCGGCATCAACGAGCGCATCCGCGCGACCGTCGGGGAGCCGGGCCTCACGCGCAGCGCCCTGTCGAGGCGGGTCTGCGGATGGCTGGACTGGTTCGGTGACGATGGCCGGGCCAAGGAGGTCAGCTGCCGCAAGGCGCTGGTGGAGCTGGAGCGGCGCGGAGTGATCACGCTGCCCGAGGCGCAGCGCGCGCCGCCGCAGGCGCGCCCCGCAGCAGAGCTCGAACCGTTCGAGGCGCCGGTGTTCAGCGGCGCACTGGAGGCGCTCGGCGAGGTGGAGTTGGTGGCGGTGGATGATCGCGCGCAGTCGTTGCTGTACCGACGGATGATGGCCCAGTACCATCCGCTGGGCGGCGGCCCCTTGTGCGGGGCGCAGCAACGCTACCTGATCCGCTCGCCGGTGCTGGGCTGGCTCGGCGCGCTGGCGTTCAGCGCCGCGGCCTGGCAGGTGGCGGCCCGCGATGAGTGGATCGGCTGGTGCGCCCATGCGCGGCGGGCGAACCTGGGCCGGGTGGTGGCCAACAGCCGCTTTCTGCTGCTGCCGAGCATCGCGGTGCCCAACCTCGGCTCGCACGTGCTGGCGTTGGCCGCCGCGCGCGTTCAGGCCGACTGGTCGGCGCGTTCCGGTCAGGCGCCGGTGCTGCTGGAGACCTTCGTCGATGGGAGGCAGTATGCTGGGACGGTCTACCGGGCGGCCAATTGGCAGCGCCTGGGGGAGACGAGCGGGCGTGGCCGCCAGGATCGGGCCAACGCCAGTGCGTGCGCCAAGAAAGCCCTCTATGTCCTGCCGCTGCAGCGCGATTGGCGCGCGCTGCTGTGTCAGCGCCCGACACCGGTGCTGCGCCTGCCACCGCCGGCGGCTACGGCCTCCTGGGCCGAGCAGGAATTTGGCCATGTGGATTTTCCCGATGCGCGCCTGCGCCCGCGCCTGGTGCAGTTGGCCGAGGCCCTGGCCGAGCATCCCACCGCCTCGATCCGCACGGCGCTGAACGGCTGTGCGACGCGCACCAAGGCGGCCTATCGCTTCTTCCATAACCCGCAAGTGGACCTGTACACCCTGCTGCATCCCCATTACGAGGCCACCGCGGCGCGCATCGGCCAACAGCCGCTGGTGCTGGTCGCCCAAGATACCACCAGCCTCAACGACGATGCCCATCCGGCGACACGTGAGCTGGGGCCGATCCACACCCGCACCGACGGTGCGCAGGGGTTGAAACTGCACGACAGCCTGGCGCTCACCCCGGACGGGGTGCCGCTCGGGCTGATCGACATCCAGGTGTGGGCGCGCGATCCCAAGCAGATGGGGCAGGCGCAGCCGCGCAAGGCGCGGCCCATCGAGGACCAGGAGAGCCGCCGCTGGCTGGCGAGCTTCGCGCGCACCGTCGAGGTCCAAGCTTTGTGCCCCGACACCCGCTTGGTCAACATCGCCGACCGCGCGGCGGATATCTATGAGCTGTTCCAGGCCGGCCTCGAGAACACGGCCGGGGCGCACCTGCTGGTGCGCGCCAGTCGCACCACGCAGCGCCAGGTCGGCGACGACGATGAAAGCCGCCCGCTGTGGGATGAGGTGCCCAGCCGAGCGGTGCTCGGCTGCGCCACCCTGCACATCCCCGCCCGCGGCGGGCGCACGGCGCGCACGGCGGCGCTCGAGCTGCGCGGCGCCGCCGTGCAACTGCGCCCGCCCAAACGGCTCCAGGGTGCGCCGCGCTTGGCGCTGTGGGCCGTGCATGCCTTCGAGCCCAACCCGCCGCAGGACAGTGAGCCGGTCGAATGGCTGCTGCTCACCACGGTGCCCACGACGACCTTCGACGAGGCCCTCGAGCGCCTGGGGTGGTATGCCGCACGCTGGAACATCGAGGTGTTTCACCGCACGCTCAAAAGCGGCTGCCGCATTGAGGACCGCCGTCTGGGTGACGCCGACAGCCTGCAGGCCGGCTTGGCGATCGATTTGGTTGTCGCCTGGCGCGTGATGGACCTGGCCAAGCGCGGACGCGAGACCCCGGATGTCCCGTGCACGGTGTTCTTCGAGGAGGCCGAGTGGCAAGCGTTGGCCTGCCATCATCAGCGCTCCCCGGATCCGCCCAAGACACCGCCAAGCTTGGGCGAGGCCATGCGCATGGTCGCCAAGCTCGGCGGCTTCCTCGGGCGCACAAGTGACGGCCACCCCGGCGCCACCGTCCTGTGGCGTGGATTGAACCGCTTGGCCGACATCACCGAGACTTTTGCCATCTTCCATCCCTCGATCCCCGCTGGCCCCTGAGCACAGTGTCCAGTGTGGGTAATAGACAGGGC
>JANQFI010000168.1 GCA_028277905.1 Chromatiaceae bacterium
CGTCGGTCCCCTGGCCTCGGCCAAGGCGGCGCGCTGGATGCGCTCCAACGTGCCCGGGATCCACATCCCCGATGCCGTGATCGCGCGGCTGGAGGGTGCCGAAAAGCCCGGCGAGGAGGGCAAGAAGCTCTGCATCGAGCTGATCCAGCAGATCCGCGAGATCCCCGGCGTGCACGGGGTGCATGTCATGGCCTATCGGCGCGAGCACCTGGTCCACGAGATCATCGAGGAGTCGGGCATCCTCAAGGAGCGGATGAACCAGAAGGAGCTGGGACCGGCGCCGTAGGCGCCAGTACTCGCTCGCGCAGTTCCATGCCATAGGCAGGGAGCGCGCGACCGAGTACAAATTGTGGAGTTTGTACCGAGTCGGCTGTGAAGAATTCCTAATGTATTGATATATTTGTATGAATTGAGGCTGTGATGTAACGGCTTCTGCAAGAAAGCGAGGCGAGTGTGCTGGTTTTCTTGCGATTTTGGATCCCCGACTCCAGGCGATGTGTGATTCCCTGAAGTCCGGTTTGGGCTTCGGGAACACTGCCATGAGCAAGCCGCGCGACGATCGGCAGAAGGATCTTTTCCGGCCGCCGCTGAATGAGATCATCGACCTCGGCCATCCGCTTGTCCGCCTGGGGCAGGAAATCGACTGGGGCTTTTTGCAGGGGCGGTTCAGCTCGGTGTGCCGGGCGGGACCGGGTCAGCCGCCGCTGCCGAGCCGCCTGGTGGCCGGATTGCTGATCCTCAAGCACATGCACGACCTGTCGGACGAGGTGCTGTGCGCCCGCTGGCTGGAGAACCCCTACTATCAGTACTTCTGCGGCGAGCAGAGCTTCCAGCACAGCCTGCCCTTCGACCGCTCTTCGCTGACCCGCTGGCGCCAGCGGCTGGGCGAGGGCGAGCTTTCGGCCTTGCTCCAGGAGAGCCTGTCGGTGGCGCACAAGACCGGCGCGCTTGCGAGCAGGGACCTGGAGCGGGTGGTGGTAGACACGACGGTTCAGCCCAAGGCCGTGGCCTTTCCGACCGACGTCCGGCTGATGCACAAGGCGATCGCCGGGCTTGTCCGCCTAGCCAAGAGGCATGCTGTGCCGCTCCGGCAGTCCTATGTCCGGGTCGCCAAGCGCGCTGCACTGAAGGCCGGTCGTTATGCTCACGCCAAGCAGTTCAAGCGTCACAACCGCGAGGTCCGCTTTCTGCGCACCCGCCTGGGTCGGGTGACCCGCGACATCCGGCGTAAGATCGCGGATCGTGTGGACCTCAAGGAGATCTTCGCCATCCCCCTGTCACGGGCCGAACAGGTATGTCGGCAACGCCAGCGCCAACGCGGCTGGAAGCTCTATTCGCTGCACGCCCCCGAGGTCGAATGCATCGGCAAGGGCAAGGCCCGGGCACCTTACGAATTCGGCTGCAAGGTCAGCATCGCCACCCCGGTGAGCAAGCCCAAGGGCGGCCAGTTCGTGCTCCACGCCAAGGCGCTGCACGGTAATCCCTATGACGGCCACACCCTCGGGCCGGTGGTCGGCGAGATGGAAGAACTCACCGGCGTCGAGGTCCGGCGCATCCACGTCGACCAGGGCTATCGCGGGCATAGCCATCCCAACAAGTTCAGGGTGTGGATCTCAGGTCAGGTGCGGCGTGTCACCAAGACCATCCGCCAAGAGATGAAGCGCCGGGCCGCGGTCGAGCCGGTGATCGGCCACGTCAAGCTCGAGCATCGTATGGAACGCAATTACCTGAAGGGTCGAGAAGGTGATCGCGCCAATGTCGTCCTGGCGGCCGCCGGCTACAACTTCAGCCTCCTCGTAAGATGGTTCGAGGCGC
>JANQFI010000175.1 GCA_028277905.1 Chromatiaceae bacterium
CGGCGATTATCCGCCGCCGGCGGCACCTCACCCAGGCGGCTATGGCGCCGCCCCGGCCGCTGGCGCGCCAGGCTACAATCCCGGATATGCGCCACCTGCACAAGGCTACCCGGCCGCACCCGGGGCCGCGGGTGGACCTGGCTATTACCCGCCGGTCGAATCGCAATACGGAACTGGAAACGCGCCAACATACGGCCCAGGCGCGCCTCCGGTTTATGGTCAAGAATACCCCGCGCAGAGCGCTCCCCCAGACTACGGCCAGGGATATTCCAATCAGAGCGCGCCGCCGGCATTGAACCCCGGAACCAACCCGAACTATGCGCCCGGATACGCTCCCGGCCCCGGCTATGACCCCGGCTACTACTCGGGTCCAGGCCCCGGATATGGCCCCGGCAACGATCCGCGCTACGACGGGCGCGACAGTAAAGGCAGCGACTTCAACCCGATGAAGATGATGCCGAATCCGATGAAGATGTTCGGCGGCGATAAGGACTGATCCGGTTCGCCCTCGGACGAATCGATGCACCCCTTCGTTCCTGCTCGGTGCCTCTCGAAGACACCGAGGAAAGGCGCAGCCCGCGGGAGACAGCTCGCCGAAGTTCCACAGTTAATGACGTAACTGTTTGTTTTTGCAGGGCGGACATTCCGAAAAATGCCACAACAACCGGCGATGAGGGTGGTGTTTCTAGCTAGGCGCGCTGACGCCGACCTCTGCAAAGAGCTGCAGTTGCACGGGCGTGAGCCGCGAAGTGCCGGTGAATTCACGCTCGCCCGCCTTGAGGCGGTGCTGTTGAATCTGGCGCAGGGCACGCAGGGCGCGCTCCGGTGAGTGCTCGCTGCCGGCGGCCTTCAGTCGCGCCCTTAGAACGCGGTAGAGCACCAGGGCGAGGAAGCAGATCAGCGCATGCGCGCGAATGCGTTGCGGCAGGCGGTGGTAGACCGGGGCGATCTCGATCTCGGATTTAAGCACCCGGAATCCGCGTTCGATATCGGCCAGCGCGCGATAGCGCTCGACCACGGCCGCGGGGGCGAGGTCCGTCAGACTGGTGACCAACAGCAGCTTGCCATCGAAGCGCTCGGCGACCTGCCAGGCCGCCTCGTCGATGAGATAGCTGAACATCGGCGAGCCAAGGTCGGCTTTGACGATGTGGCTTAAGCGTTTCTCCAGCACCGCCTGGTGGAAGCGCTTGTAGGCGCTGCGATCGGTAGCGCGCCGGCCGCGCAGCGGCTTGCCGGCATCTTGATCATCGAGCCGTTTGGCCAGTTGTTCGCCGAGTGCATGCAGCGATTCGATCGCCGCTCGGCGGACCGCCGATTGCTCCGCCGCGCGCGCGCCATTGTGGGCAATGACCAGGCGGCGCCCCTGCCACTGGGTCTCACAGACGACGTCGGTGTCGGGATCGGCCATGACCCCAACGAGGGTCGGGTGGTGCTCGGCAAGGAGGTCATTGAATTCCGCATAGCGCCGCCCCGGGACGGCGAGGATGTAATCGACCCGCACGCCCTGCTCACGGCCCAGCGCCTCGAGCGAGGCGATGTTGTCGATGCTCAGCAACCCCCGGTCGGCGACGATCACTACCCGCTTGAGGGCGAAGCGCTTGAGCAATCGCTCGATCATCGGCGCCAGGGTGGTCGTCTCGGCGACGTTGCCATCGAAGACCTCGTGGGCGATCGGCAGCCCATCGGCGCTCTGCACCACCCCGAGCGCAAACTGCCGCTCGATCCCGTGGGTGTCTTTGCTCAGCCCATGGCGGCGCAGGTCGCCCTCGAGCCGCCCGGTGCCGTGGATGCGCACCGTGGTCAGATCGTAGAAGATGACGCTGAGGTCTTGGTCGAGCAACGGACGCAACTGCTTGGCCACGGCGCGCTCAACGGCCGCTCGATGCGTCTCGAGCGCATCCATGGCCCGCAGCAGTTGTTCGTGATGCAGGCCGCGCGCGTCGAAGGCCGGCAGCTGCGTGCTCTCCTGCAACCACTCCAGCACACCGAGCTTGCTGCTGGGGTCAGCCAGGCGGTTGAACACCATCGCGCGGATCAGCGCTTCGGCATCGAACTGTCGACGCGAGGCGCGCAGCGCCCGGCGCAGGGCCTCACCAAGACCAAGTTCTTGCCAGAGCTGATGCAGGGTCCAGACATCCCCGTAGCTGCGAGCGGTCTCAAACACCGGCGCGTCGGGCAAGCGCTCAGGGCGTCCGACCGCACGCTGCAGACCGTGAATGAGGGGCTCGAGATCGGCCGGCGCGAGTTGATCGATCCGCCCGAGGTTGGCCACCACGCGCTGTTTGACCTTGCCGGCCGCATCCCGATAGCCCTCGACCAGTTGCAG
>JANQFI010000181.1 GCA_028277905.1 Chromatiaceae bacterium
TAGCTGATTTGCAAAAAATCGCGCTCGAAGTAACCCGGTGTTTCGGGAGAATTTGTCCAAAACACTGGCCCGATTTCCGGTCCATTTCGGGAGATCTGATGTTTGTTTCCGGCAATCGCCTTACGGCTCGAGCATCGACATCCTCTCTATCCCCTTCGTTTGCAGGGGTCATTGTTCGATGTCGTTGGGGGGTCAGTTCTTGATGTCGCCTGACAAGGCTCGGCTCGCCGCCACCCGCTTCTACGCAACCGGGGAGATCGGGCCGGTGTGCCGCTTCATCGAGCAGCGCTTCCTGCTCGTCTTCGACAACCGGGATCTCCGCTGGTCGAAGGTGCCTGGACCACGCCATCGAATTCAAGCACCTGAAGCTGGCCGCGCTGCCGGGGCTCGACACGGAGGCGCTGGCCGCGCTGCCGCAGGAGGCGCTGTGCGCGCGGCCCGAGGTCGCCCGGCCGCCGGCCGAGGCCTGGCCCGCGGGCATCTCGAAGCAGGTCTCAAAGGCCAAGGCGTTGACCAGCCAGGGCTGGCCCCGGGTCAGCGCCCAGACCCTTGCCAGCGTCCCATCCGTGAACGCCTGACCGGTCTCCTCGGTGTGCCGAGCTGGTCTTGTCGGTCTGGCGCGGGGCATGGAGCAGGCAGTACTTCCGGCGCTCGATCGGCCGGGAGCGGCAACGGGGCCGCCTCCCGCGGCGCTCGCCAACGCGGCGCGTCACCAGTGCCGGTACGGGTGTCGCGCCAGGTTGACGTTGTAGTAGCGGAGCTCTCCAGTCACCTCGCGGCCGGCCCAGTCGGGCATCTCGAACGGCTCGTCCTCGCGCTCGAGCTCCACCTCCGCCAGCACCAGCCCGGCGTTCTCGCCGGCGAAGACGTCTAGGTCCCAGAGATGCTCGCCGCAGCGCACCTGATGGCGCACCTTGTCGACCGGCGGCGAGACGGACAGCTCCGCCAGCATCGCCTGCGCATCCGCGGGCGGGATTGGATACTCGTACTCGCTGCGGCTGGCGCCGCGCATCATGCCCTTGACTGTGAGAAACGCCTGGTCGCCGGCGACGCGCACGCGCACCGTGGCGTTCTGGTTGTTGGCCAGGTAACCCTGGAGCATGCGGGTCTCGAGCTCGACGGCGTCGCGCCAGGAGTCGCCGGTAACGAGGAATTTGCGTTCGATTTCTAGTGCCATCACGGGTTACCTCAAGCTGGTTCGGGCTGGTCCGGCAAGCGTACGCGGTAGGCAGCACGGGAGTACTGCTTGGGCGATTGCCGGAAACAAACATACCGAATGGCGCAGGATTCTCGTTCGCCTTCGCGAAGCGGCAGCGCGTGCATAGTCGTTCTATGTGCGCGTTGCCGCGACAAAGAAGGCGGGCGAGAAGACAAGCCAAGCGGTATGTTGGTTGACAGAAATCGCCTTGCCTGCGGGAAGTCTTTGTCGCAGCTGTCGCGCTGCCCGCAAGCGTATGCCTCTGGTGGTTCCTGAACCCGTGGTACGGCCACCGCTGGATCATCACCTGCTCGCTGACTCTTGCTGCGTTGCTGCCGATCCTGCTTTGGTACGGCATCGTCCGCGTCGCCTTTCGTCACGAGGTGCTGGGCAAGGTCTGGGACCTGATTCCGGCGCGCAATCAGTCCTGGGTCTTGACCTTGCTGCGACTACCGGAGCGCCGCCTGCCCTACCGCTGGCGCTATGGCACGGCGGAAGAGCAGTTGCTGCGCTATTGCCTGAAGGCCTATTTCGAGGCCGACAGCCGTTCCGGCGGTGCCCCGGGCCAGCAAGCCCTGGTACGCAGATTGTTGTTCTGGTTCGCCGCACCCGCGTACTTGAGCCTGACGACCCTGTATCTGCAAGCACTGGTGCTCGCGTTCGCTGACCCTCTGCCGCTGACGCCAAGCGCACAGGGCCTGTTCGCCGCCGTGCTGGTAAGCTGGTTCCTACTGAGCTACGGGTATTACTGGCTGCAATCCCGCAGGATCTCCGAGCACCTCGACGTCCATCCAGAGGGCAACGGGGGATACATCCCTGGCGTATTCCAAGGCGCCGCGTCCTCCGCGCCCAGCCAGCTGCGCGAGCGATCCGTCCAAGTGGGGGTTCCGGCGGCACTCTCATTCATCGCTGCGATCTCCTTCCCGCTGCTCAGTGGTCTGCTCCCACATCCGCAATGACCGAGAAGAACGATGCCACCCCGCCCGATTGCCGGCTGCCGGCGGCGCACGCATCCCATGCCTGGCGCCTCTACTTCCTGGCTTGGCTGGATGCACTGGAGAAACTGGACATCCTCGTCCTCGAGCTGCGGCACATGCAGCACACGTGTATCTACACGTTGCGCGAGCCGGCGCTACAGCAGGTGCTCAGGACGGAAGAAGTGCTGCTCGATCCGGAGGCGGGGGAAGAAGCCCAGGCTTTCTTCAAGGAGCTGCTCGGCTCCGCGGAGAACACGGACCGGCTCGTGCTGGCGCGTGAGCTTGCCGCCCGGTACGTCAGTGAGTTCCCGAGCTTTCGTTTTGAGCATGACGACTACCCGGAGGCCAGGCCGTGTCGCGACAGCCCCGAGGATATCACGGACCGCTTGCAGCACATCTGGCGCCGCGGTCTCTGGAGCGATGCGAGCAAGGATCTGTACCGGGTCCTCGAGGCAGCACAGCAGGTCAAGCGCCAGATCTTCGCGGACCGGCTGCTGCTGTACCTGGACGGGTTTCACATCCTCGGCCTCGGCGGGGATCGCCGCACGCGATTGCTGCAGCAGGCGGCGCTGCCCGAGCTCTTTCTCACCCGCATGGCCATCCTGAGTCGGTCCCATGACTACCTCAAGCGCATCGGCGACCTGCAGCAGCGCCTGGCGCAGCATTTGGAATCGACACCGGCGCAGTATCCGAGACCCAGCGTCCACCGACGGCGGATGCAGGGGGTCTATACCCAGTACCTCGCCCAGCGCGTGCAGTACCTGCGCCGTAGCATGAACATGCTGCTCGCCGCGTTGCGCGGCAGCAGGCAACCGCAGCGGGTTCCGACTACGCTGCATCGATGGGAGCACAGCCACACGTCGTTCCAGGACGTCTTCCTGGACGAAGTCGGGGAGCATCTCGCGCGCAACAAGCGCCGCTCACATCCCTCACCCGGTGAGCAGCCCCGCGTGGAGTTCGTGCAGACCGGTTTCTGGATGCTCGACAAGCCCGACAACCAGCCGAGCCTGGCGCATGAGGTGGCACACCACGCCATTCTGCAACACTACGACAACATGCTGCCGCACGTGCTGGCCGATGCAAGCGATCGGGACGCCTTCGCGCAGCTGGTGATGGAGCTGACACGCGTGCTTGCCCGCTTCCGCGTGCCGGTGCAGACAGAGCCCTGGGAGCCGCTCCAAGCCCTGATCAGTCCGCTGGAGCTGGCGTGCGATTTGCTTGCGGGCGCGGTCAAGGGCATTTCCTACCTCTATGCCTTCTATCTGGAAGCGCTCGGGTGGGGTCTGGAGCACACGATGGTGGACGAGCACGGCTATGTGCCTCACCTGAGCGTCCGCCTGGAACTGCGCCAGGACTTCAACGCGCCTCGCGTGCGGGACCTCAGGGACTGGTATGTGCGCGGGCGGATCCTGGTGCACTGGTTGCGAGCCATCGGCTGCCTGCACTCGACCATGGATCGCGAAGTCTGCACGGCACTGGAGTGCGTGCTGAACCAGATCGGTGAGTTGCTGGATCGCGCGAGCATCCACCAGCAGGACAAGTCCCACGTCTTCTGGAAGAACCTGACCGACCGTCTGTGCGTATCCGTGTGCGCTGCATCGGCGGCCAAGCGCGTCAAGGCCTGGCGGCAGGAGCGACGCGAAGACCAGTACGCGCCACGCCGCCAAACCCACCGCTTTCCCCGCGAAAGCCAACGTCTGAATTACCGGCTACGGCAATTCCTCGTGGAGGTGCTGGCCGCACACAAGAGGGCACTCTATCGCGACCAAGAGACAGTGCAGGGCAAGGACGACAAGCCGGACTACTACGAGAAACTGCAACAGACCTGGCGGACACCGGAAAGCCAGGAGCACGAGCGCGAGTTGATCGAACGCGGCGACGGGCTGTTTCTGCACATCTTCGACATTCCCTGGCAATGCGCCTGGATCAGGGCGGGAGACTTTTACTGCATTGGCGCGCAGCCGCATCCGACCACGGAAGGTCTCAGTGGTGCTGCGAAGCGTGGCGGCGATCTCTACGCCGAGCTGAATCTGAACACTTCCATGGGCCGGCGAATGTTCTTCGTCGCCTTGGAATTGGACGGCTTTACAGCACAGAGCCCCTGCCAACGCCTGCGGGCGCTGCTGCGAGAGCTCGAAGGGCGCGACTTTCCGAAGGACAGCGACCTGGGCTGGCTACCCGGCTGGACCGAGCGCGCAATGCGGGCACTGCTCGACGAGAATCAGCTTGCGGACAGGGGCAGCGTCGAGGAGATCCGCCGGGCCCAATTCCAACAGGGGATATGTGTCGAAGAATTCGTGCGACGTGTCGACCGGCTCGCGAAGAAGACACCGACCGGCGCAGTGGATGCTTGGACCCGGATATTCGGGAACCATGCACGGGGCTCGCAGATAAGGTACAACCTAAGCCTGCATCGTGCCCGCACCTACGACGAATCGCTCATGCTTTACGAGCGCTTGGTGAGCTATTTCAAGGTGACGGATGCAACCGCGGCTGCCAAGCGGGGCGGGCCGGCGCCGGACATCTCCATGGTGCTGGCGTCGCGGGCCTCGATCGCAGGCAAGCTCAAGCGACGCACCGATGAAGACGACAACCCACTGCTCGGCTTCTACCTGCGCGCGGAAATGGGCAAACCGGCATCCTACAGCGAACGCCCACCGGAGCTGTTCGCACGCACATCGGGCTTCTACAACGGGCTGTTCGCGAAGCCGAGCATCAAGCCCTTGTGCCGTTGCGTCCTCCCAGTCATGCACGAAGTGCACGAGACATCCGCCGCCATCCGGCGCCCAAGGCGTACGGCACTCCTTCTGCCGATCTTCATGCGCCGCGAGACATGGATAGAGTTGGCGCCCTTCCACGCAGCGGGATCGGACGCTGGCAAGGGGAAGACCGAGGCAACCGGCTCCAGACCCAGCTTTCCCGACCCGGCGCCGTTACAGGGAGTGATTGGCGTGCTGTATGTGCAGTTGCTCCGGCGCTTCGCCCGCCTAGACTTCGTCGACTGGCTGTTCCAAGGCGGTTGCACTGAGCTCGGCCTCGGACCACTGGACCGCATCTATCTGACGGACGGCTGGGCGGACCTCGTTCTCTTGCTCAAGGCGTTCAGGCCGAATGGCATGCGCCGGTCCAGATCGGACTTCTTCCAGGTACGCAATGCGCTGAGCAACCACCTTCTGGTGCGACGACTGGAGACCATGGCCACCGACGATTGGTCGCGGCTCGCACCGCAACAGGGGTTTCCCATCTTCGTTTCGATCCGACTGGACGACCTGACGCCTCACCGGCCGAGTATCGACAAAGTAGTGGACGCCCTGCGCGAGCACGCGGCCACGCGATCGAACCGGCCGCGCATCATTGCCATCCCGGGCGCCACCGATCTGACCCTCGTGTTCGACCACGCACATGCCGACATGCACCAGTGCCTGCAGTTTCTCGAAGACGCGGGTGTCGCGTCTGCAGTGGACCGCGTCATGGTGCAAGTGGGTGCGGACCTCGGCACCTCTGCCTCTGGGGCCCACCCGAGCGCGTGAACAGGCGCTAGTGCTTTGCTGCGGAAGTTCCGAGACCGGGATCCCCTCGTTGTCGTTGTCGTAATCGTAATCGAATATCCGCACGGTCGAGACCTCGATCACGACA
>JANQFI010000182.1 GCA_028277905.1 Chromatiaceae bacterium
GCGTCGCGGCAGCGGGCACAGAGCTCGACTATGCGCCCGCTGCCGCTCCTTGAAGGCGAGCGAAGATCCTGCGCCATTCGGTCTGTTTGTTTCCGGCAATCGCCGAAGGCCGGAGTCGCCGCGTCTACGGACGCGGAGAGCCTGCCCGCGGGTGGCCATGGCCGGCGGTCCAGTGCCCGGCACGGAGCGCATGCGCCCTGGGCTGGTTGGCGCAGCGTCGAAGGTCCAGGGCGCCCCTTTCCTCGGTTGGCGGCACCTGGCCCGAGTCGAGCGATGGGCTTGCTCGGGTTGGCGGATGCGCTGCGCTTGTCCGCCCTACGCGTGGTGCTTGCTTGGACGCTGGTCATGCCGGCGGCGGGGGCGCAGGGGCCCTCGGTCGTGGAGCGCCCGGACCCGACCTTGGAGTCCGAGCCTTGCGTCAGCCGTCCGGGCCAGGGGCCTGAGCAGGGGCCGGAGATGGTGCTGATCGCCGGCGGGACCTTTCGCATGGGCTCGCCGGAGGACGACGCGGAGGCCGCTGGCGACGAGCGGCCCGCGCATGAGGTGACCGTCCGGCCCTTCGCGCTGTCCCGCTGCGAGACCAGGGTCGGCGAGTTTCGGCGCTTCGTGGCCGAGACCGGCTACGAGACCACGGCGGAGCGCGCGGGCAGCTGCTACACGCTCAACGCCGCCGGGGACGATTTCGGAAACCGGGACGGTGCCGACTGGGAGGCCCCCGGCTTCCCGCAAAGCGACGACCATCCGGTGGTCTGTGTCTCCTTCGACGACGCCCTGGCCTATGCCAACTGGCTCGGGGCGCGCACCGGCGCGCTCTACCGGCTGCCCACCGAGGCCGAGTGGGAGTACGCGGCGCGCGCCGGCGCAACCGGGCCCCGGCCCTGGTCCGGCGGCATCGATGCCGGCTGTACGCATGCAAACGGTGCCGACCGCACCGCCAAGGCGCGCTTCGAGGACTGGACCGTCATGGATTGCGACGACGGTCATCTGTCCACCGCACCCGCGGGCAGCTACCGGCGCAATGCCTTGGGTTTGGCCGACATGATCGGCAACGTCTGGGAGTGGGTCGAGGACTGCTGGCATGGTAGCTACGGCGGCGCCCCGGGCGACGGCAGCGCCTGGCTCGAGGCCAAGGGGGGCGACTGCGCCCGGCGCGTGCTGCGGGGCGGATCCTGGGGCAGCTACCCGGGGAACCTCCGCGCCGCCGCCCGCGACTGGAGCCTCCGCGCCGGCCGCCTCGCCAACGTCGGTTTCCGTCTCGCCGGATCCTTGTAGCCCGTCTTGCACTATCCTCTTGGCTCTTGCGGCGTCGCTGCCGGCGGCGGATCGAAAATCGGGATCGGGATCGAGAGCTATCCCGATCCCGATTGGCCTGTAGCCGGCGGCGGTAGGGGCTCGGCGCGAGCGGACGACACTGACGTCCTCGACCCTCGACCCAGCCTGGGCCGTCCCGAAGCCCCGTATCCCAACCGATCGAGGAAGCACCCTATGTGTGGCATCTGTGGCGAGCTGCGCCTCGACGGCGCCCCGGCGGACCTGGCAGCCATAGGCCGCATGCTCGGGCCCTTGGCTCGGCGCGGGCCTGATCACGGCGGCAGCTATAGCGACGGGCCGCTGGGCTTCGGGCACCGCAGGCTTGCCATCATCGATCTCTCGGTGCGCGCGAGCCAGCCCATGGTGGACCAGGGGCTCGGCTGCGCCCTGGTGTTCAACGGCAGCATCTATAACTACCCCGAGCTGCGCCGGGAACTGATGGGTCTTGGCTATCATTTCTTCTCGGACGGCGATACCGAGGTGATCCTGAAGGCCTGGCACGCCTGGGGTGAGGGCTCTGTCGCGCGGCTGCACGGCATGTTCGCCTTCGCGGTCTGGGACGCCAACCGCAGATGCCTGTTCCTGGCGCGAGACCGGTTCGGCATCAAGCCCTTGTACTGGTCCGAGGACGGCCGGCGCATCCGATTCGCATCCAATACCCAGTCGCTGCTGGCGGGCGGCGGCGTGGACAGCTCCATGGATCCGGTGGCGCTGCATCACCTGTTCACCCTGCATGCAGTGGTGCCGGCGCCGCGGACCGTCCTGAGCGGCATCCGGAAGCTTGCGCCCGCCCACTGGCTGCGCATCGACGCCGGCGGCCGCCGCACCGAGCGTGCCTATTGGCAACTGGACGCGACGCGGCCGGCGCCAGGTTCGGGCTGGCCCGAGTCGGACCAAGACTGGGTGGCGCTGATCCAGGAGCGGCTGCAAGACGCGGTGCAGAAGCGGCTCGAGATCGCGGACGTGCCCGTGGGGGTGCTGCTGTCCGGGGGCCTGGATTCGAGCCTGCTGGTGGCGCTGCTGGCCGAGCAGGGTGCCAAGGATCTGCACACCTTCTCGGTCGGCTTCGAGGACACGCCGGAGGAGGCGGGCAGCGAGTTCGCGTACTCGGACCCGGTTGCCGCCCGCTACCAGACCCGCCACCATCGCTTTCGGGTGCCGAACAGCCAAGTCCTGCGCCGCCTTCCCGAGGCCGTGGATGCCATGGCCGAGCCCATGTTCGGCCAGGACGCCGTGGCCTTCTATCTCCTCGCCGAGCAGGTATCCCGCGATATCAAGGTGGTGCAGTCGGGGCAGGGCGCCGACGAGGTCTTCGGGGGCTACTTCTGGTACCCGCGCATCGCCGCGGACACCGATGGCAGCCCTGTCGACAAGCTCCGCCGCCACTATTTCGATCGCGACCACGACGAGTACCTCCAGCTGGTCACGGACGCCTATGCGGGCCCCGACCACACTGGCGATTGGGCCGCGGAGCGCCTGTCGGGGCACGCGGGGGAGCCACTGGCGGACGAGGTCATCGACGCGGTGCTGCGGCTCGACGTGACCACGCTGGTCGTCGACGACCCGGTCAAGCGGGTAGACAACATGACCATGGCCTGGGGCCTGGAGGCGCGGGTGCCCTTCCTGGACCACCGGCTCGTGGAGGTCGCCGCCCGGTGCCCGCCCGGGCTCAGGCTGCGCGACCAGGGCAAGTGGCCGCTCAAGGCGATGGCCCGCGGCCGGCTGCCGAATGCCGTCATCGACCGGCCCAAGGGCTATTTCCCGATGCCCGCACTCAAGTACGTCCGTGGAGAGTTCCTGGCGTTGATGCGGGAGATTCTCGATTCGGACACCTGCCGGCGGCGTGGCCTCTACCGGCGCGAGTACCTGGAGCGCCTGCTCGCGGCGCCGGACCAGCACCATACCCGCATCCAGGGCAGCAAGCTCTGGCACCTGGCGCTGCTGGAGTACTGGCTGCAGCGGCAGGTGGATGGGCGTGGCGCCTGACTCGAGCCATGGCTTGATAAGCGGATGGGGAGTCCCACTTCTCCTCGGCCATTTCCACCATTTTCCGAGGTGAACAGATGGAAGTCCTCGAGCGCATCGACGAACAGGTCAAGAACAACCCCGTGGTCATCTACATGAAAGGCACGCCGCAGATGCCGCAGTGCGGCTTTTCGATGCGTGCCGCCCAGGCCCTGGGCGAGACCGGCGTGTCCTTCGCCTATGTGAACGTGCTCCAGGACCCTGAGATCTTCGAGAATCTGCCGCGCTACGCGGACTGGCCCACCTTTCCGCAAATCTATATCGACGGCGAGTTGGTCGGCGGTTGCGACATCACGCTGGAGATGCATGCCAGCGGTGAGCTCAAGACCATGATGGAACAGGCTGCCGCCAAGGCCGAAGGCGGCGACAGCGGTGCATAAGGCGATTTCTGTCGAGGATTTCGCGCGTCTTCTGCGTCGCGGCAGTGGGCCCAGGGCTCGGCCCTGCGTCCGCTTCCGCTCCTTAGAAGGCGAGCGAAAATCCTGCGCCATTCGGTGTGTTCAGATCTCCCGAAATGGACCGGAAATCGGGCCAGTGTTTTGGACAAATTCTCCCGAAACACCGGGTTACTTCGAGCGCGATTTTTTGCAAATCAGCTA
>JANQFI010000041.1 GCA_028277905.1 Chromatiaceae bacterium
CCGGGCCACGGCAACTTCGGCCCCGAGCTGCCGGTCGTCTACCGCTGGGCCTACGACTACAGCGTGCCCGGCGCCAAGGAGGACTTCATTCCGCAGAACGTGCCGCCGGAAGAGGTGCCCAATAGCGAGGGCGGGGTCGGCCTGCCCGCTGCCGCGGTCCAGCCGGCCGAATAGGGGCTGGCCCCCATGAGCCTGCTGCGCCAGATCACCGAAAAGCCTTGGCTGCCGGGAAGCTCCCGGCCGGAGGACCTGCCCGAGGGCAGCGTCTACGCCCTGCCGGCGCCGACGATCGCGGTGCGGCTGATCCTGGCCGTCGCCACGGTGATTTTCACGCTCTTCGTGGTCGCCTATGGCGACCGCATGGCGCTGCCGGACTGGCGCCCGCTGTCCGAGCCGGGACTGCTCTGGGGTAACACCTTGTTGCTGATCCTCAGCAGCGCCGCCTGGCATTGGGCGACGGTGAGCGCCCGCCAGGACCGGCTCGACGGCGTCAAGACCGGCCTCTTGGCCGCCGGCGGCTTGGCGTTCGCTTTCCTGGTCGGGCAGTACCTGGCCTGGCAACAGCTCTCGGCCGCCGGTTACTACGCCGAGAGCAACCCGGCCAACGCTTTCTTCTACCTGCTGACGGCGGTGCACGGGGCGCACCTGCTGGGCGGCCTGGCGGCTTGGGGCCGGGCCGTGGTCAAGCTATGGCGCGGCGGCGAGGTGGCCAAGGTGCGTTTGAGCGTCGAGCTTTGTGCCGTCTACTGGCACTTCCTCTTGGTGGTTTGGTTTGTCCTGTTCGCGCTCTTGTTGTTCACGTGAGAGGGGATTAGGCGCAGATGGCAACGGATTCCAGTGCAAGCGACGGCATGACGGGCTTCGTCGACGATTGGTCGTCCGACCAGCGGGCATTCAAGAATGTCCCCTGGGGCAAGGCGATGATGTGGATCTTCCTCTTGAGCGACACCTTCATCTTCGGCTGCTTCCTGCTGTCCTACATGACGGTGCGCATGTCGACCACCGAGGCTTGGCCGAACGCCAGCGAGGTCTTCGCGCTCAGCTTCGGCGGCGAGCCGATCCCGCTCATCCTCATCGCCATCATGACCTTCATCCTGATCACCTCGAGCGGGACCATGGTCATGGCGGTCAACTCGGGCTATCGCAAGGACCGGGCCAAGACCGTCATGTGGCTGCTGCTCACGGCGCTGTTCGGCGCCACCTTCGTCGGCATGCAGGCCTTCGAATGGACCAAGCTGATCGAAGACGGCGTGCGGCCCTGGGGCAACCCTTGGGGCGCCCCGCAGTTCGGCTCGAGCTTCTTCATGATCACCGGCTTCCACGGGTTCCACGTGTCGGTCGGGGTGCTGTTCCT
>JANQFI010000327.1 GCA_028277905.1 Chromatiaceae bacterium
CGACGTCGAAGTGCGGCTTCAGCGCAATCCAGAATTGCCAAAATGGGACATCCTCATCAAGCCTGCTGGTGTGGTATGAACCAAAGCGGAAATCACCTAACACCTTGGACTTGACAGACCTCGGCGACCCCCAACTCACCCTGCTGTTGGCGGCCATGGCGCTGGACGCGCTGCTGGGAGATCCGGACTATCCGCTGCACCCGATCCGGCTGCTTGGCAAGGCTAGCCTCTGTCTGGAGCGCCTGCTGTTCGCCCGCGGCTGGGATGGTCTGCTCGCCGGCGCGCTGCATGGACTGGCGGTGACCCTGGGAGCGCTGGCCGCCTGGTGGCTGGGACACCTGCTGCTTGCGGCGCTGTATCCGCTGCTCGGTTGGCTGTGGGACCTGCTCATCGCCTACAGCCTGCTCTGCACCCGGGATCTGCTCGCGCACGGCCGGCGCGTGCTGGCATCGCTGGAGGATCTGCCCGCGGCGCAGGCGCAATTACGCTGGCTGGTGAGCCGGGACACCGGCGGGCTGGACCGCGGTGGCGTCGTGCGCGCCACCATCGAAAGCCTATCCGAGAACCTCACCGACGGCGTGCTGACGCCGCTGTGGGCGCTGGCGTTGTTCGGGCTGCCGGGGCTGGTGCTGGTGAAGACCGTCTCTAGCCTGGACTCCATGGTCGGCTACCGCAACGCCCGCTACGGACGCTTCGGCCGGGCCGCGGCGCGCACCGACGATGTGATGCACTGGCTCCCGGCGCGGCTCTCGGTGCCCTTGCTGGCCGCCGCTGCGGCGCTCTTGGGTCAGCATTGGCGGCAGGCACTGTCCGCGGCACGGCGCTGGCACGCCGTGCTGCCGAGCCCCAACTCCGGCTGGAGCGAGGCAGCGGCCGCTGGCGCTCTGGGGGTGCGTCTCGCCGGACCGGCCCGTTACCACGGCGAGTGCGTAGATCGCCCCTGGATCGGTGCCGATGCCTGGCCGACCGACCTGACCGCCGCGGACCTACACCGGGCGCTGTGGCTGGTGGGCACGGCCGCCGGGCTGGGGGTTGCGATCGCGGTCGGGCTACAGCTGCTGGCTTGATGGTGAATCAGTTCGCAATTCAGGAACTTCCCTAAGGGTAAGGGAGCGAAAACGCCGGCCCTGGGCTCGCCAACCAGGGTCGGTCCGCTACAATGCAGACAGGCGGTCGCGAGACGGTCTTGCTGTAGCGGCGTGCGGCGACCATCCATCAGACTGGTATGCGTGGGTCCGGAGGCAGGGGATGAGCACATTGCTCGCGACGGGGCGCGCGTCGCGGTCGACTGGCCTGCGGCTGGGCATCGTCTTGCTGCTGATCCTGATACCGGCCTCGGTACTGATTGCGGCGGCCGACAGTAGCGTCGTGGCGGTCAAGGAGCGCGGCGTGCTGCGCCACCTCGGCATTCCCTACGCCAACTTCGTCACCGGCGCCGGCGATGGCATGGACGTGGAGCTGATACAGGGCTTCGCCGAGTGGCTGGGCGTGAACTATGGGTATGTCCATACGGATTGGTCCAGCGCCATTGGAGACCTTACCGGCAAGCAGGTCCGGACGGACGGGGACGACGTAGAGGTCATCGGCGAGGTGCCCGTAAAAGGCGATGTCATTGCCAACGGCATGACCGTAATCCCCTGGCGGCAGAAGGTAGTGGCCTTCGCGAATACCACCTTTCCGACCCAGGTCTGGCTGGTGTCGCGGGCCGACTCGCCGGTGTCACCCATCAAGCCCACGAACAGCCTGGCGCAGGACATTGTCCAGACCAAGTCCGTGCTGGACGGTAAGACCCTGCTTGGCAAGCTGGACACCTGCCTGGACCCTTCGTTATATGACATGGAGCGTACCGGCGCCGAGATCTCGCTGTTCGACGGCGCCCTCAACGAGCTGGCGCCGGCGCTGCTCGCCAACGAGTCCGAATTCACCTTGCTCGACGTGCCGGACGCGCTGGTGGCGCTGCAGAAGTGGCCAGGCGAGATCAAGGTCATCGGCCCGCTTAGCGAGCCGCAGGACATGGCGCCGGCGTTTCGGCCAGGCGACGGCGCCTTGCGCGAGGCCTTCAACACCTATCTCGCGGAGCTGCAGGCGGATGGCCGCTTCGATGCGCTGGCGCTCAAGTACTATCCCTTCGTCGCCGACTATTTCCCGGACTTCATCGGTCTCGGGGACTGACTAGGGTCCATTGTGCCTGCGTCGCCAGCACGCGCCGCGTCCCTCGGATCCTGCCGGCGTACTGCGTCGCGACCTGTTCGAAAGTGTGAAGCTCGACGCAATATCCCGCCGGCCGCCAGGCCGATACCAGAATGAAGTGGTCGCCAATGAAGCGGTCGCCGTTGCCCAATCACTCCCCCATCCGACCACAGCCCTCTGCCCGATGAGCGAAGCGCACGCCACCGCCGCGCACCCCCCGCGCCTCACCATCTGGACGGTGTTGATGGCACTGGCCCTCGTGGGCCTCATGGGCTACCTCCTGGTGGACAACTACCGCAACGCCATGAGCCAGCAGAAGACGCTCATGGACCGCATCCGCCAGGCCGCACAGAGCCGCAGCACGGCAATCGAGTACTTCTTCGACGAGAAGCGCGGTGAGCTCGAGAACCTGGCCCGCTCACGCGAGGTTTCGGTCTATTTCGAGAATAAGGCGCTGGGCATGAGTGAGCGCTTCGGGCTCAAGCAGAGCCTGATCCCGATCCGCGGCTTGTTCCGCGACCTCATTGAGCGCAAGCGCGTCGCCGGCGAGCCCATCTATCGGCGTCTCGTACTGGTCGACAGGAACGGCCGGGCCCTGGTGGACGTGGCAGCACCCCGGCCGGACGCGGCGGATCGGCCGGGGGATCTGAGCGCCTGCTTGCGCCCGGATGACAGCGGCGCCATGGTGCGAACCATGCATGCCGGTACGGCCATCGTGGTTTCGGTGCCCTACCGCTTCAAGGGCGAGTACGCGGCCCAGCTCGTGGCCTGGATCGACTCGGCGCTCCTGCACTCCAGCCTGCTGGAGGCGGGTGGCTCTGGTCAGGCGCTGGCCTTCGCGCTCGTGGAGGAGGGGGTCGTCGGTCCACAGTTGGTGGGCGGCAGGCACTCGGCGTTCTGGGATGAGGTGCTGGTGCAGCCGGCACTGGGAGAGGCGCTGATCGACCGGCTCGACTTTGCCGAGCCCTTGCGTCTCCAACTCCCCGGCGCCGGCATGTCGGTGCTGGTGTCGGCCATGCCGGTGTCGGGCACGCCCTTCCGGCTCATCGAGCTCAATCGCGTCGATGCGGTGGAGAGCGGGTTGAACCCCTGGGTGCAGGCATCCGCCATGGCCGTGCTTGCGGCCATTATGATGGTCGGCGTGCTAGTCGTCTTCCGCGCCAACCTGAGCGCCGCCGCGCTGCGCGCGCGACTTGGCGAATCGGCGCTGCGCGAGCGCCAGATCGAGGCCAAGAACGTCGCGCTGAACCGGGAGGTGGCCGAGCGCCGCCGCGCCGAGGAGGCGCTGCGGCGCAGCGAGCGGGAGTTCCGCGCGATCGCCAACTACACCTACGACTGGGAGGACTGGACCGACCCGGACGGCAGGCTGCTATGGGTCAATCCGGCCGTGGAGCGGGTCAGCGGCTACAGGGTGGAGGAATGCCTGGCGATGTCGGACTATCCGCTGCCCATGGTGCAACCGGAGGACCGGGACGGCTTCCGCACCCGAGTGCAGGAGCTGATGGCGGGCAACCTGGGCGAGCATGAGTTCCGGCTCTTGCACCGAAACGGTACCCTGTCCTGGGCCCTGCTCACGGGGCAGCCCATCCGCGATGCCGACGGCACCAACATGGGCCTGCGTTGCAGCATCCGCGATATCACCGAGCGCCGCCAAGCCGCGGAGGCGATGCGCCTGGCCAAGGAGGCCGCCGAGGCCGCGAGTCAGGCCAAAAGCGACTTTCTGGCCAACATGAGCCACGAGATCCGTACGCCAATGGTGGGCGTCATCGGCATGACCGGACTCTTGCGCGACAGCAATCTCGACGCCATGCAGCGCGACTATGTGGAGACCATCCACAGCTCCGGCGAGGCACTGCTGGATGTCGTCAACGACATTCTGGACTTCTCCAAGATCGAGGCCAAGCGCATGGAGCTGGAGGTCAACCGCTTCGACCTGCGCGCCACCATCGATGAGGTGGCCGACATGCTAGCGCTCAAGGCCTTCGAGAAGGGCCTCCAGTTCAACTGCGTGCTGCCCGAGGGCATGCCGGTGCGCCTGCGCGGCGATGCCGGGCGGCTGCGGCAGGTACTGGTGAACCTCACCGGCAACGCCATCAAGTTCACCGAGAATGGCGAGGTGTCGGTGGACGTCAAGTGTCTGGACGCCGGCGTCGACCACGACCACTGCCTGCTGCGGTTCGAGGTGATGGACACCGGCATCGGCATCGATCCGGCGCGGCAGCTGCAGCTGTTCCAGTCCTTCTACCAGGTGGATGCCACCACCACGCGCCGCTTCGGCGGCACCGGTCTCGGACTCGCCATCTCCAAGCAGCTGGTGGAGTTGATGGGGGGGCGTATCGGGGTCGACAGCGAGCCGGGTTGTGGCTCCCTCTTCTGGTTCGAGATCCCATTTCTCTTGGACCCCGGGGCACAAGCGCCCGCCCCAGCCTCGAACGATGTCCTCCTGGGCAAGCGCGTCCTCGTTGTCGACGACAACGCCGCCAATCTGCGCGTGCTCTCGCAGTATCTCACCGCCTTCGGCTGCGTCATCGACCAAGCCAGCACCGCCGACGAGGCCAGGGCGCGCCTTGGTGCCGCGCACGACGCCGACGCGGCCTATGACATCGTGATGCTGGACATGATGATGCCGGTGGTGGATGGGCTGACCCTGGGCCGCGAGATCCGCCGCCGCGGCGACGCGGGCAAGCCTAAGCTGGTGATGCTCTCGTCGCGCGACCAGCACGGAGACGGTCGTGCCCTGGAGCAAGTGGGCTTCGATGCCTTCATGACCAAGCCCATTAAGCGCAACCTATTACATCGGCTCTTGGTACGCCTGTTCGAGCAGCCTTATGGCGGCGGCGAGGAATTGATGGCGGCACCAATTGTCGCGAGCGCCGAGCGGCCGGCAGTTGCACCGCCGCTGCGCATACTGGTTGCAGAGGACAACCCCACCAACCAGAAGGTCGCGCTATCCATGCTCAAGCGCCTTGGCTACCGCGCTGACGCCGTTGCCAATGGCCGCGACGCGCTGAAGGCGCTGCAGATGATCCCCTACGACCTCGTGCTGATGGATGTGCAGATGCCGGAGATGGATGGGCTAGAGGCGACGCGGCGCTTGCGCGCGCTGGAGGCAGGCACCGGCCGGCGCCTGCCCATAATCGCGATGACGGCACACGCCTCCACTGCCGACCGCGACCGCTGCCTGGCGGCGGGTTTGGACGACTTCATCACCAAGCCGGTTCAGCGGGAAAGCCTCGGCCGCAGCCTGGCCGCCCTGCTGTTGCCGCCAACGCCGGGTGCGCACAAGCCCGGCACACGGCCGGTCGCAGCACGGCCGGTCGCAGCACGGGCTGGAGCCGCGCCGGACGCCTTGGCCTCGGGGACCCTCTCTGTAGCCGACCTGCCCCCCAGGAGCCAGGTGGCGCCTATCCGGGTCGCGGTGGCGGTGCCAAGCGAGGGTAGCGGCGATTCGCACGACCGAGCAGCACCCCGGAGCTCGGCAGAGCTCACCGGCCTCGGGCCGTCGGCGGCGGAGGGGGCAAACGGCCGCTTCACCGTCGCCGCCATGGTTGCGAGGCTCGACAACGACGAAGAGATTGCGCGGGAGATCGCCGGCATCTTCATCGAAAGCTCTAGGGCCCTGTACACCGAGCTCGCGGACGCCATCCCCGAGGGCAATCCGGACATCGTGCGCACCCGCGCCCACTCCATCAAGGGCTCCGCCGGCAACATCGGCGCCAGCGCCCTCCAGGACCTCGCCGCCGCCATGGAACGCGCCGGGCGCGACGGCAACCTCGGCGAGGCCGAGCGCCTGTTGCCGGCGCTGCAGGCGAACCTGGACCAGGTCAACGCTGTGCTGGATTCCTGGGGCGAGATTTAGGCGAGTCGTATCTGCCGATGATCGCCGCTAACGTGATCACGGGCGCGCGCCGGATCAGGCGCAAGGCGGCGAAGTAGAGCTAGCAGCGCGCCAGCGACGGGCCACGCTTGGTGATCCTGAGCTGGCCCTGGTGCTTGCCGCTGCTGTGCTCTTTGCGGTTGAGGTCGATATGCTCTTGCAGTCGCTCGCGGCACTGGGGTGGCCAGCAGCATGGCGCTGGTGACCGCGCCGAGGAGCTCGCGCATGGGCGCGAGGCTGTCGTCGCGGCCGACGGCCTGTGCCAGCTGGCGCTCGGCTTGGCGCCGACCCGATACAGGGCAATGCCGCGCGCCGCCCAGCGATCGCCTCGGCCCACGCCGACCAGTCGAACTGCGTGCAGTTCACGCTGGCGTATCTACGCTTACGCATGGGGATACCTCCAACTCGCCGGATGTACCGGGCAAGTCCAGCACTTGCCCGCCGAGCGCCGAGGGTCCCCTTTTGTTTGAGCGACGCTCGTGCGCTCTACGCCTTAATCGATAGCTGACTACCCGAGCGGCGAGGGTCAAGGCGGACTCCCGATCCGGTGGCACGACCTTCGCCACACCTTTGGGGAGCGGGCCGCAGCTGCGGGAATTCCCCGGGGACTTCCGGGAGGTGTTGCTGGCCCCTGACATCAAGGACATCACGCGGCACTACTCGGCGCCAGGGCTGAAGCTGCTCGTTGGAAGAGGCGGAGATGATCACCCCGCAGGGTGCCCTGGTGCTGAGGGTCGCGACACATACAAAAGAAAAAGGCTATCGGATGACAGCCCCAACCACTTGAATTTGGAGCGGGAAACGAGACTCGAACTCGCGACCCCAACCTTGGCAAGGTTGTGCTCTACCAACTGAGCTATTCCCGCTTAAGATTGAAAGGATAGAGCGCGCTTGCTCCAACTGTCAACCAGTTGTTGCAGTCTCTTCAGGCTCGGCCCACCGTCCCCCGCCTCGACCCCAACTGCTCCAACCTTGATCCCCGTGCAGGTGGGCTCAGCGGCATCCGGGGCGCCCCCTACATCTCGCGCCGAATGTCGGCTGGCTACTGCACCCTTGTGCCGATGAGGCTCGGCCAGGCTGCCCGCAAGTACAGGACCATGGACCACAGCGTCAGCAGCGCCGCCAGATAGAGCAGCACAAGTCCGATCCCAACGACTGGGATGCCGAGCACCGGCTCACCGATGATCAGGAGCACGATCGCGATCATCTGCGACGTGGTCTTGAGCTTGCCCGTCGTGCTCACCGCCACCTTGGCGCGGGCGCCGATCTCGGCCATCCATTCGCGCAGCGCCGAGACCGTGATCTCACGGCCGATGATCACCGCGGCCGGCAGCGCCAGCAGCACGCGCGGGTCCGCCTGCACCAGCAGCACTAGCGCGATGGCGACCATCAGCTTATCCGCGACCGGGTCCAGAAAGGCACCGAGCGGCGAGGTCTGCCCCCAGCGCCGTGCGAGCCAGCCGTCCAGCCAGTCTGTCAGCCCCGCCAGCGTGAACACCAGCGCGCACACCGGTCGCGCCCAGAGTATGGGCAGGTAGAAGACCAGCACGAACACCGGGATCAGCGCGATCCGCAGCAGGGTCAGGGCGTTCGGGATGTTCCAGATCAACTGGGGATTTCCTCCGGCGGGGTACGTCAGCGCATGCTGCAGGCGGCACGGGCGGCGGGCAATGACATTTTAGCCGCAAGGGCCGAGGGCCAGCACCGCCGTCGAGAGGCTCACACCAAGACAGGGAGGCACAGCGAAGGACAGAGCGTCAGACTAGCCAGTTTCCGAATTGACCGCATCGTGAATCCGCCGTGCCAACTCGTCGCTGATACCATTCACGCGGGCGATATCCTCCGGCGCGGCGCGGGTGAGCCCGCGCAGGCCGCCGAAGGCCTTGAGCAGGCTCTGCCGGCGCTTGGGGCCGACGCCTGGAATGCCCTCCAGCACCGAGGTGCGGCGTGCCTTGTCGCGGCGCTGGCGATGGCCGGTGATGGCGAATCGATGCGCCTCGTCGCGAATCTGCTGCACCAGGTGCAGCGCTGGGGAGTCGGCGCCGAGGATGACCGCCCTCGGCCGCTCAGGCAGCCAGAGCTGCTCGGCGCCGGCCTTGCGGTCCGGACCCTTGGCGACGCCCACCAGTTGCAAACCGGTCACGCCCAGCTCGGCCAACACCCTGCGCACCGCGCCCAGCTGGCCCTTGCCACCGTCGATGAAGAGCAGGTCCGGCATGGGCACCTCGCCCTGCTGAACGCGGCGGTAGCGGCGCGCCAGCGCCTGTTCCATCGCGCCGTAATCGTCGCCCGGGGTAATGCCTTCAATGTTGAAGCGGCGGTAGTCGGACTTGCGCGGGCCCTCGGTGTCGAACACCACGCAGGACGCCACCGCCAGCTCGCCGCGGGTGTGACTGATGTCGAAGCACTCCATACGGCCCGGCAGCTCGTCCAGGTCCAGCATGTCGCGCAGCGCCTCCAGCCGGCGCCCGTAACCGGCGCGGCTGCCGAGCCGCGACTGCAGGGCCAGCTCGGCATTGTCCCGGGCCATGTCGAGCCAGCGGACCCGATCGCCGCGCAGCCGATGCTTGATGCCGACACGCCGTCCCGCCTGCTCGCTGAAGGCGGCCTCCAGGAACTCACGCTCGTCCGGCTCTACACTCACCAGGATCTCGGGCGGAATCTCTTTGTCCGCGTAGAACTGCGCCAAGAAGCCGGCCAGCACCGCCTCCAGCCCGGCCGCATCCGGCACCTGCGGAAAAAAGGCCTTGTTGCCCAGGTTGCGCCCGGCGCGGATGAAGAAGATCTGTACGCAGACCGTACCGCCGGCCTCGGCGGCGGCGATGATGTCGAGATCCCCGCGATCCCCGGCGACGTATTGGCGCTGCTGGATGCGACGCAGCGTGCCGATCTGGTCGCGCAGCCGGGCGGCACGCTCGAACTCCAGGGCTTGAGCGGCCTGCTCCATGCGCTCCGCCAGCTCGGCGATGACCTCGTCGGTACGCCCCTCCAGGAACTTGATGCTGTGGGCGACGTCCCGAGCATAGTCCTTGGGCGAGATGAAGCCGCAACAGGGCGCCGTGCAGCGCTTGATCTGGTACTGCAGGCAGGGCCGGGTGCGGGTGCTATAGAAGGTATCCTCGCACTGGCGCACCGGGAAGAGCTTCTGCAGCAGCTGCATGGTCTCGCGGGTGGCCCAGGCACTGGGATAGGGGCCGAAGTACCTGTCCGTCCTGCCGCGCCGCGGACCGCGATAGAAATAGAGGCCGGGGAATGTGTCTCCGGCGGTCAACCGGATGTACGGATAGCTCTTGTCGTCGCGCAGCAGCACATTGAAGCGCGGCTTGTGCGACTTGATGAGGTTGTTCTCCAGCAGCAGCGCCTCGCCCTCGGTGCGGGTCACCGTCACCTGGATGTCGGCGATCTGCCCGACCATGACCAACTGCCGGCGGTTCAGCGCGCGTCCGAAGTAGCTCGCCACCCGGCGCTTCAGGTCCTTCGCCTTGCCCACGTAGAGGACCATGCCGCCCGGGTCGAGCATCCGGTATACGCCGGGCTTGGCGGGGATCTGGGCGAGGGCGCTGCGGTGGTCGAAGGGCATGAAGAGCGAGGCCAGGCGCTAGGGGCAGTGCAGCGGTACGGAACTGTCACCAATCAAGGGACGGGATCGGGACCGCAATCGGGATCGGGATCGAAATCGATCGCAATCCGGATTCTGATTTCGATTTCGATGGGTCCTTCGGGCAACTGGGCAAGGCGCATCGACCGATCCGCCGGCGGCTGGACGCTGCATTCTCGAGCTCTTGCACCGGCGTCTTGCACTGGCGTCTTGCACTGGCGAATCAGGCACCTACCAGCTCCCGACACCGCCCGACGACTGCATCGAACATGTCCTCGGTCAAGCGCCCGGTCTGGGTGTTGTAGCGGCTACAGTGGTAGGAGTCGATCAGAGTCATTCCGTTCGGCAGCGCATGCTCGGCGCCGTGGGCGAAGCGTCGGGCGGCCTGTCTGAGCGCCAGCGCGCGCAGCACGGCATTGTGCGCAATCTGGCCCAGCGCCAGCAGCACGGCTTTGTCGGGCAGCCCGTCCAGCTCGGCGGCGAGGAAGGCATTGCAGGTGCGCACCTCGTTCGTGGTGGGCTTGTTCTCCGGCGGTAGGCACTTGACCGCGTTGGTGATGCGGCAGCCGCGGAGCCTCAGACCATCATCCGCCGCCACGGACTCCGGCGCCGAGCCGAAGCCCTGGCGGTACAGGGTCGCATAGAGCAGAATGCCGGCGTAGTCGCCGGTGAAAGGCCGGCCGGTGCGGTTGGCGCCGTGCAACCCCGGGGCGAGACCGACCATGAGCAGCCGCGCCGCCGGGTCGCCGAAGGACGGCACGGGACGGGCATGATAGCCCGGATGCGCGCGCCGCACGGCGTCCAGGTGGCCCGCCAGGCGCGGGCAACGGCGGCAGGCCGGATCGAAGGTCGCATCCGGGCACTGGCTCACGGCGGGGCTGGCTCCAGGGCTCGGGGCTGGGCCCGAGGAGAGACTCGCCGGACTGCCCGGGGATGCACAACGCACGGGACGCAACAGCAAGACCCGGCGCTCAGGCCTCGGTCTCCTTGATGATGCCGTGACGGTAGGCGAGCCGCGTCAGCTCCACGTCGTTACCGATGTGGAGCTTCTCGAAGATACGCTGGCGGTAGGTGCTGACGGTCTTGTAGCTCAGCGACAGACATTCGGCGATTGCGGCGTTGCGGCGCCCGTCCAGGATCATCAGCGCCACCTGCATCTCCCGCCCCGACAGGTCCGCGAAGGGCGTCTCCTTGGTGCCGCGCCAGCCCGCCACCATGCGCCGCTGCGCCAGGCGCGCGTCCACGTAGGGCAGGCCGCGGTCCACCGCGCGGATGGCGTCCAGCAGCTCCTTCGCAGGGCAGCCCTTGGTGAGATAGCCGACGGCGCCGGCATCATGTAGCTGCGTCGGCAGTGGCTCATCGCTCAGCGCGGACAGGCCGATGATACGGACCTTCGGCAGCAGCCGCAGCAGGCGCCGGGTTGCCTCAATGCCGCCCATACCGCCCGGCATGTTGATATCCATGAGCACGACGTCCGGCGCCGCGCCCTGCCGCACCCGGGCGATGGCCTCGTCGCCGCTTGCCGCTTCGGCCACGACGGCGAGATCCGTCGCAGCTGCGAGGATGGAGCGCAAACCCTCCCGCACCAGTTGATGATCGTCGACGATCATGAGCTTGATCATGGGGGCTCCCCAATGTGCGGCAACCTGTTCCCAGTCGCCTGCCCGGACACTGGCTATTGCTCGACGGTCAACCCCTGCTTGTCCTCCTGGCCCATCGCTCCTGGGCTCATCCCTCCTGACCCCATCGCGCCGGCCCATCTGGTCGGCAAGGCGCCTAGCCTTTCGGGTCTTGCAAGGGTCTTCTCCCGCCGCCCGACTGAGCACAGCGCCCTGCACAAGCCGCAACAGGGTAACGCCCGACGCACTATCCTTGGCGTGAATGATTACGATCCCAGAACGGCCAGATTACCAGGGCGGCAGCATCGTCAACCTCATGGCGACGCTGATCGCGGCCCGCGGGGGTCAGGCCATGGTGCCGGTGCTGAACGCCCTGCCGACCGCCGCGCTTGCCGGCGGGCGTCACATCGTTCTGCTGGTGCTGGACGGCCTGGGCAGCCGCTGGCTGGCCCGCCACGGCGCGGGGTCCAGGCTTATGGAAGATCGCGTCGCCGAGATGACCTCTGTGTTCCCAGCCACCACGGCGAGCGCCATCACCACCTATCTCACCGGCGACGCCCCGCAGCAGCACGGCCTGACCGGCTGGTTCATGTGGTTTCGCGAGCTGGGCTGCGTCATGTCCGTGCTGCCGGGGACGCCTCGATACGGGGGCGTCGGCTACTCCGACGCCGGCGTGGACCTCCGGGCGCTACTGGGCCATGGATCCATCTTCGAGCGCATGGCAACGCCGTCGGTAGCCGTCTCCCCTGCCTGCATCGCGCACTCGGACTTCAACCTGGCACACCTCGGTCGCGCCACGCTACTGCCGTACCAAGGTCTCAACCAGATGTTCCGGCGCGCCGCCCGCGCAATCCGCCGGGCGCGTGAGCCGAGCTACTTCTACCTGTACTGGCCGGGCCTCGACGGCATCGGTCACGAGCATGGCATGGAGAGCGCCGAGGCCTTGGCTCACTTCCACGCCATCGACACGCAGTACACCCGGTTTCTGCGCGACATCGCCGGCACCGACACCGCCATCTTGGCGAGCGCCGACCACGGCCACATCGATTGCCGGCCGGAAGACGTCGTTCAGCTCGCCGACCATCCGGAGCTCTCCGGCTGCCTGGCCCTGCCCCTCTGCGGTGAGCCCAGGGCAGCCTTCTGCTATGTTCGCCCCGACCGGCTCGAGCGCTTCACCGGCTACTGCCGGGACCGGCTCGGGGAGCGCTTCGACCTCCACCATAGCCAGGACCTGCTCGACGCCGGCCTCTTCGGCACCGGCACGCCGCACCCCAGGCTCAGCGAGCGCATCGGCGACTACACCCTGCTCGCCCGCGGTCGCGCCGTCATCCGCGACCAGCTGCCCACCGAGAAGGGCTTCAGGCAGATCGGCGTGCATGGAGGCTTGAGCGCCGAGGAGCTGTACGTGCCCTTGTGCCTGACGCGGGCCTGATGCCCTTCAGCGGGCGGACGCCACGACGCCACAGCTCCATAACGCAGCACTCGGCACCGCGCGCCGGTTGCACCTGCAGGCAAGGATCTGCCGGCCGGTGCACGGCACGACGCCGGCGCACAGGCGCCCTCTGGCATCCCGGCCCGATTCCCGCGAGAGCTTTGGCTAAGGCGATTTCTGTCAACAACCAGACCGCCAGGCTTGTCTCTTCGCCCGCCTTCTGCGTCGCGGCAGCGGGCGCAGAACTCGACTATGCGCCCGCTGCCGCTCCTTGAAGGCGAGCGAAAATCCTGCGCCATTCCGTCTGTTTGCTTCCGGCAATCGCCTAAGGTCATGCGCTATTTCACCACCGCCAGCTGCGGTCGCCCCAGGGCCACCTGCGGCGGCGTTGCAGCGACGGCCCGCTCAGGCTCGTAGACCACCTCCACGGCGTCGTCGCCGAGCAACCCGCGCAGGCGCTTCAGCAGGGCGTCCGCCGGCGTCACCCGCCAGTTCTCACCGATATGGAGCCGCCCCTCGCAGCCGGGGCGGCGGTAGTGCAGGCGCAGCCGAACGCCGTCGCCGCTATAGGGTTGCAGCAGCTCCTGTAGTTGCCTGATGCGGTCCAAACCCCTGGCATGCGCGGCCGGCTCGGCGAGGTCGAGGCGCAGCAGCAGGTGATCGGCGCGGCCGGCGCGGGTCTGCTCCAGGGTCTGCACGCGGCTGGCGATGAGGCCGACGCCGCCGCTGTAGTCGTCGGCGCGGAGGTTGCCGCTGATGACCAGAATGGCGTCCGGTTGCAACAGATCGCGGGCCGCCTCGAAGACCTCGCTGAAGCAGGTCACCTCGATACGCCCGGTGCGGTCATCCAGGGTTAGCGAGGCCATGCGCCCGCGGCTACCCTTGCGCACCTGGATCTGGTGCACCAGGCCGGCGACGGTGCGCTGGTCGCGCTCGCCGCCGCACAACTGCGTGACGCCAGGGTCGCCGAGGCCTTGGCTCGACGCCAGCAGGTCGCCGATGCGCTGGGCAACCAGCAGGTTCAGCTCGGCGTCGTAGCGATTCACCGGATGGCCGGTGAGGTAGAGCCCGAGGGTCTCCTTCTCGCCCTGCAGGCGCTCATCCTCGTCCCAGTCCAGCCAGCGTTGTGACGCGAGCTGCGGGTCCGGCTCGGCGACCGCCGCCGGATCGTCCAGCAGCGCGCCGAACAGGTCCCGCTGCCCCGAGGCCTGCTGCTCCTGGTGCTGCTCGGCGAGCTGGATGGCCGCCGGCAGCAGATTCATCAGCGTGGCGCGGTTCGGGCCAGCCTGGTCGGTGGCCGCGCCGAGTCCGTCCCCCAGCCCATCCAGGGCCCCGGCCCGGATCAGCGCCTCGAACACCCGTTTGTTGACCCTGTGCAGGTCGACGCGCCGGCACAGGTCCCAGAGATCTCGGAAGGGGCCACCGCGGCGGGCTTCCAGCATGGACGCGATGGCGGACTCGCCGACGCCCTTGATGGCGCCCAGGCCGTAAATCACGGTGCGCTCGCCGTCGATGGTGAAGCGGTGCCCGGAGCGGTTCACCTTGGGCGGCTCCACCGCGAGGCCCATGCTGCGGCACTCGTCGATGAGGGTGACGACCTTGTCCGTGTTGTCCATATCGGCGGACAGCACCGCAGCCATGAAGGCGGCCGGGTAATGGGCCTTGAGCCACAGGGTCTGGTAGGACACCAGCGCATAGGCCGCGGAGTGAGACTTGTTGAAGCCGTAGCCCGCGAACTTCTCCATCAGATCGAAGATGTAGCTGGCCGTCGCCGCGTCGACACCGCGCTCCACGGCGCCCCGCTCGAAGATGGCGCGCTGCTGGTCCATCTCCTCCACCTTCTTCTTGCCCATGGCGCGGCGCAGCAGGTCGGCACCACCCAGGCTATAGCCCGCCAGGGCCTGGGCGATCTGCATCACCTGTTCCTGGTAGAGAATCACGCCATAGGTGGGCTTGAGGATGGGTTCCAGCTTCGGGTGCGGATAGGCGACGTCGGCACGGCCGTGCTTGCGGTCGCAGAAGTCGTCCACCATGCCGGATTGCAGCGGCCCCGGCCGGAACAGCGCCACCAGCGCGGTCATATCCTCGAAGGAGTCGGGCCTGAGCTTCTTGATGAGGTCCTTCATGCCGCGGGATTCGAGCTGGAATACGGCCGTGGTCTCGCAGCGTTGTAAGAGCCCGAAAGCCCGCTCGTCGCGTGGGGCGATGCGGTTGATGTCGAGCGGCGCCTGGCCGCTGGCCTCAAGCTCGGCGTTGACGGTGGCGAGCGCCCAGTCGATGATGGTGAGGGTGCGCAGCCCCAGGAAATCGAACTTGACCAGCCCGGCCTGCTCCACGTCGTCCTTGTCGTACTGGGTGACCAGGTTGGCACCGCCCGGCTCACAATAGAGCGGCGCGAAGTCGGTCAGCTCCGTTGGCGCAATCACGACGCCGCCCGCGTGCTTGCCGGCGTTGCGTGCGACGCCCTCCAGCTTGCGGGCCATGTCGATGATGGCCGTCACCGCCTCGTCGTCTTGGTAAGCAGCCGCGAGGTCTTCGCTCTCCTCCAAGGCCTTGTCCAGCGTCATGCCCAGCTCGAAGGGCACCATCTTGGCGATCTTGTCCACGAAGCCGTAGGGGTGGCCTAGCACCCGGCCCACGTCGCGCACCACCGCCTTGGCGGCCATGGTGCCGAAGGTGATGATCTGCGAGACCGCCTTGCGGCCGTACTTCTGCGCCACATAGTCGATGACGCGGTCGCGGCCATCCATGCAGAAATCCACGTCGAAGTCCGGCATGGACACGCGCTCGGGATTGAGAAAGCGCTCGAACAGCAGCTCGTGCTCCAGCGGATCCAGGTCGGTGATCTTGAGCGCATAGGCCACCAGCGAGCCGGCGCCCGAGCCGCGCCCAGGTCCCACCGGGATGCCGTTGTCCTTGGCCCACTGGATGAAGTCCGCGACGATCAGGAAGTACCCCGGGAAGCCCATCTGGCAGATGACGTCGAGCTCCGTCTGCAGGCGCTCGTCATAGGGCTTGCGGCGCTCGGCAAAGCCGGGTGCGTCGCGATCCTGGGCGCGGCCGAGGCGCCATTCGAGGCCCTTGCGGGATTGCTCGGCGAACAGCTGGTCGATGGTCATGCCCGCCGGCACCGGCCAGGCAGGCAGATAGCTCTTGCCCAGATCCAGCTCCAGGTTGCAGCGCTTGGCGATCTCGACCGAGTTCTCCAGCGCCTCCGGCAGGTCCGAGAACAGGAGCGCCATCTCCTTCGGCGTGCGCAGGTACTGCTCCGGCGCATGCAGGCGTGGCCGGCGCTTGTCCTCCAGGGTCCAACCGCCGTGGATACAGGTGCGCACCTCATGGGCCTCGAAGTCCTCCGGCTTCAGGAAGGCCACGTCGTTGGTGGCCACCACCGGCACGCCCTTGGCGATGGCGAGATCGACACTGCCCTCGATGCACGCGGCCTCGCCTTCCCGCCCGGTGCGGGTCAGCTCCAGGTACCAGCGGTCGCCGAAGACGCCGAGCCAGGCGTCCAATCTGAGCTCGGCATCGCCGCGATGCCCGCCCATCAGTGCCCGACCCACATCGCCATCGACCCCGCCCGAGAGCGCAATCAGCCCCTGATTGGCCGCCAGCACCCAGTCCCGCTGCACCTGTGCGATGCCCTGTTGCTGACCCTCCAGGTAGGCGCGGGAGATGAGCCGGGTCAGGTTCCTATAGCCGGCCGTGTCTTGCACCAGCAGTATCAATCGGTGCGGCTCGGCGGGGTTGTCCGGGTCCTGCACCGCCACCTCGGTGCCGGCGATGGGCTTGATGCCGGCGCCGAGCGCCGCCTTGTAGAAGCGCACCAGGCAGAACAGGTTGGTCTTGTCGGTGACGGCGACAGCGGGCATGCCGGCCGCGGCGGCGGCCTTCACCAAGGGCTTGACGCGGACCAAGCCGTCGCTTAGGGAGTACTCCGAGTGCAAGTGCAGATGGACGAAGCGGGCTTCCATGGGCTGGCGCTGATCGAGCGGTCTCCGAGGCGACCGGGGCAGGGACTGACAATCTTACCCCCAGTCGCCCGATGCCATGGCCGACGGGCAGGAGGCACCGCCGCGCACTCGGGCCAGCAGCATCCGACGCGCGTGCGAGCTCGGCCGATGCTGTCAAGTGTGAATATGTAGCTTTTCCCTGGCATCCGTGCGTCTATCCTTTCTCGAGCAAGGGGTGAGCCGCCCGCGGCACACCCCACGACTACAGCGGGCGAGCAGCTGTGGTCGGCCCCCGGAAGGGGCAGGACGAGTCCTGTGGACGGGCGGGGCACGAGGCCCACCACACACCGGACGACCGTCACGCCTTGCCGCAGCAGGGACGAGGCGTCGAGCAGGTCCACACGGCCCGCAGTAGTGCGCGGACCGCGACGATGTCACGACGGCCACCCGGACGCACCGAACCGGCAGCGCCTGCATCTACCGGGCCTGCCGCAGCCGCCGGCAGACCGACGTGTACAGCTACGAGCAATTCCGCATGCAGCGGCGACGCGTCGCGCGGACGCAGTTCCGGGACATCGGCCTCGCCGCCATGCTGGCATTCGCGGCGCTGCTGGGCTTGGCGGTCGCGCCCGGGGCCACCTCGGCGCATACGGCCATTGCAACAGAAGGGGTGCTGTCCAAGCCCATCCAAGCGGCGGCGGCGCCCTGGCTCGCCCGCTACCGGGATCTCGCCGCCGCTCAGCCCGCGCGCTGCTCGCAGGTCAGCATCCCGGCGCTACCCGCCGAGGTGCCATCCCGGGCCTTCGTATTCCGGCGGCTCGCCGGCGTGAGCCTTCCCGAGCCCGGTGTCGTCTACAGCCGCGACAGCATGGTCGAGCGGCTGTTGGTGCTGGCCGCCGACGCCCAGGGCTGTGTGCACAGGGGCCTCTCGGGCCGGCTGCTGCCGATGGGCAACCGCACAGTGGCGAGCCCCCTGGCAAACATCGGTATCCCGGCAGCCCTCGGCGACACGCCACCTGTGGCCATAGTCGCCGACGCCAAGGCGGTACGACCCTGGGTCCGTTACGCACCCGAGAGCCGCTTTCGCACGACCGCGGCGCACCAGTGGACCCTGCTCGGCGCCTACACGGGGATGCTGGCCGTGCTGCTCCTGGTCGGGCTCGGCTTCTTCGCCTGGCAGCGCAACGCATTGGCACTGGCTTACCTGGTCTACCTGACCACGCTTCAGTTCTACCAGTTGCAGGCGCTCGGGCTCGGCGCGGCCTGGATGCCGCTGTGGTCAGCGACCGAGCATGCGCGGCTGATCCAGGCACTTGCCATCGCCCTGGTCGTGCCCGGCATGGCCGGCGTAATACTGACCTTTCTCCGCCCGCGCCCCAGGCTCATGCTCGCCATCGCCGCCGGCGTCGCATTGGCATCTGCTGGCTTCCTGGCCTCGGCCTGGACCAACTGGGGCTATCGGTTGGGCGCGGCGATGCTCGCCATGCTGGCAGTGCTGGTGCTGTCGCTGCTATGGCGCCGGCTGCGTGCCAAGGATGCGTCGCTGCGTTGGCTCGCCGCCGGGCTCGGTGCCGCCATGCTCGGCGGCGGGCTGCAGGCGACATCCATCGCCGTGGACGGCGTCGCCCTGCCAGGCGTGCTGTCGGTGGCCTTTCCGATCGGCAACCTGGTGGAGTCCATCTGCTGGCTCATCGCGCTGACACTGAGATTCCGTGCCGAGCAGGTCGCCGACCGCAAGCGGCTCTGGTGGGCCGCGTACCATGATCCGGTCACCGGGTTGTACAACCGCCACTGGCTGCGCCAGGCGCTCGACCGCGCCCTGGCGACGATCGCGCGGCACCCCGGCACCCAGCGCCAACTGCTCTTGCTGGACCTGGACGGGTTCCGGCGAATCAATGCCCGCTGCGGTCAAGCCGGCGGCGACCTGGTGCTGCGTAGGCTCGGCGCCGCATTGCAGCGGCTGCTGGAGCGGGGCGAGGCGGTGGGGCGCTTCAGCGGGGATGAGTTCCTGCTGCTGCTGCGCGCCGACCAGGACCCCTGCGCGGCCGAGGGCCGCGCGAGCAGCATCCTCGCCAAGCTGGCGGAGCCCCTGCGCTGCGGCGCCCGCGAGCTGCGGCTCAGCGGCAGCATCGGCATCGTCACCCTGCATGCCGGTTATGCGCGGGTGGACGATGTCATCGCCGACGCCGGCCTCGCACAGGACGCCGCCAAGCGGCGCGGCGGGAACGCGGCGGTGCGCTTCGAGGTGTCCATGCGCAAGGAGCTCAAAGCCTGCGAGCACCTGCGCCGGGAGCTCGTGAGATCACTCAGCGCGGAGCATGTGGTGTTGCACTACCAGCCGGTGCTGGCGTTGGACACCGGACGGCCGCTTGGCTTCGAGGCGCTGCTGCGCTGGCGGCATCCGACACGCGGTCTTCTGCCGGCGGCGCGGTTCGTCCCCGACGCGGTGGCCGCCGGACTGATCCGGGAGCTGGGCTACCTGGTCATCCATCTCGCCTGCCGGCAACTGCGTGACTGGCAGCGGCGCGACGCCTGGTACGAAGGCGAGTACCTGAGCATCAACCTGTCCGCGGCACAGCTCGGCGATGCTCGTCTGTTGACCGAAATCCGCCGCGGCATCGACGCGCATGGCATAGATCCCAGCGCGCTGCGCTTCGAGATCCCCGAGCCGGCGCTGGCCGAGGAGCGCCCCGAGGTCGACGCCTGGCGCGAGCGTCTGCTCGGCCAGCACCTGTTGCTCGTGCTGGACGGCTTCGGCGGCGGCCGGTCGCCCATGACGCCGCTCGCGGACTCGAGCTTCGACACCATTAAGCTGGATCCCTCGCTCGCGGCTGGTGTCACGCACCAGGGGCGTGCCCAGGGCCTGGTGCAGGCGGGCATCTCCGTCGGCCGTCACTTCAGCAGTCTGGTGATCGCTACGGGCATCGAGAACCGCGAGCAGCTGGACGCGTACAAGCGCCTCGGCTGCGGCTACGGCCAGGGCAACTACCTGGCGCCCGTCATGTCCGCCACAGACCTCTCCGCCTGGGTCGGGCTCTACCAGTCCGAGCGTCCGGCCGGCGCGATGTCGCTAGCCGACTCGCGGGTGCACTGAGCCCGATACGCTTGCACAAGATCCCTGCCGCGTGCGGCTAGGGTCCCATCGGGATCGGGATCGCGGTCGATTACCGTCCCCTGTCCAATGTCGATCCCTATACCAGTCGCTTGTCGCGTTTCGGTGCAGCCTTGCCGGGTTGAGCCGGGCATTGCCCGCGGCTACTCGTCCGCCTCGACCATGGCGCCGGAGCCGTCCGGCCCTTGCACCAGCACCAACTTGCCCAGCGTGGGATGGCGCACTGTGATCACCGTGAAACCCAGATAGGGGCGCTCGGCCACCACCCGGCCTTCCTCCTTCAGGTCCGCGAGAACCTGTTCTTCCGCGTCGATGATGCGCATGGCTTTGCTCCGACGTGTGCAAGCGCCTTCCGGCGGGCGTCTATTCCTGTTGGTCGCTTACAATATAACCCGTACTCTGCGTCTGTTAGTGTCTACCTTGGTTGGATAGATGCTGCTGCGCGCAAGAGCCGGAGCCAAGCGGCCTTGACCGCAGGCACGCGTGTGGCGGCTCAGGTGGATCCGCACTGCTGTGAGCAATCCATGACAACGGCCCGAGGCGCACAGCGAGACCGCCGGAGCACCCGTGCCGGAGCACTCGCAGCAGGCGCTGCTGCGCTGGCGTTGCTCCTCGCGACGGACGCACCGGCGACCGCAGATGCAAGAGCGCGCGGCGTCGGCGGGCACCGTTGGATCGCCCCCGTGTGGCTGTCTGCACCGGCCACGTCGGCGCTCGCGCTCGCAGGTATTGCCGGGATCGGTGCCCACCTGTTGCGCCGCCGTCGGGCCGAGAAGCGCCGACCGCCGCCAACCCGCACCGAGGACGACTGGGAGCAGCGGCTGGCCATGTGGGAGCGGAGGCTCGGTGGCGATCGCCGGCGGCAGGACCCCAACGACAGGGACGACGCCCGCGGCAGGGCGCCGCCAACAGGCTAGTCAGGCTACAGCGCCCGCCCCATCATCAGCGCATCCTCCCGCCGCGCCGGGTCCGCATCCGCGCTCGGGTAATAGGCCTTGCGCAGGCCGATGTCGTCGAAGCCCTCGCTATGGTAGAGGGCAATGGCACCGGCATTAGACACCCGCACTTCCAGGAAGGCCGTGTCCGCCTGCTCGCGGCGCGCCAGCGCCAACAGCCGGCGCAATATGCGCCGCCCGATGCCGAGGCGCTGAAACAGTGGATGCACGCAGATGTTGAGCAGGTGGCACTCGCCGGCGGCCACGGACATGATGCCGTGGCCCACGACCATGTCCGGTGTCTCCGCCACCATGCAGGTGTAGCGCACCCGAAGACAATCGCGGAAGATACCCTCCGACCAAGGCGACGCATAGCCCGCTTGCTCGCAGGCCAGCACCGCCGGCAGATCGGCCTCGTGCATGCCGCGGAGGGTGACGGACAAGTCTGTGGGCACAGCGACCATGGCGGTCTTCTTACCGGCGCCCCGGACGAAATGCAAAAGGGCCGGAACCGCCCGTCAGCCGACCGCCCGTCGGCCGCCGGCGCGGACCGGCGCACCCCCTGGCTTCCCGAGCCGCCGCGGACAAGGCCGCGGCGCAGAGGGCTCCCGCTCGGCAGCCGTTGATGAAATTGGTCGCGATGCGGCAATCATCGGCTGCCACTCGCGCTCGATGGCAAGAGTTTCGCGGCCATGGCGACTCCCGGGTCCGCTTCTCCGATGCCTTTGCAGCGGAAGCGGTGCGTCTTCCGGAACGCGTCCCACCACGACAGCGCCGCTCCCCGCAGCCAAGTTCGCGACATGCGCCGGCAGGACGGTCAGGGCGGAGCCCAAGAGCGGCGCCCGCAAGCGCCAAGTCTGCCCCCCCAAGTGACGGCCCGCTAGCAGATGCAGCGCATATTCCGGGACGCGCGTCTAGTCCAGACGGCCGCGGTGGCAGGGGCCGGGATCGACGACCTGGATCGGCCGCTCTTGCGCGACTACCTGGGGCGGGGCTGCCGGATGCCGCTGGGCGACGACGCCCTGTCACGGCTTCTGCAAAACCGACCTGACCCGCGCCGGCGGTTCGAACCTGGCCGGACGGCCGATTTCCCGCGCAGCCTTGACACCCAATCGGCCTTCTTGTAACGTCTCCGTCATAAATCTGCCATAAATCTGTAATAAAATAGAATAATCGAGCGCCGGATACGCCATCGATCGGCAACCGGAGCCGAAAAGCACCACTCGGGAGGACATCGGCGCATGTCGGTTCCAATAGGGTTTCGTATTGCTGTGGCGGCCTCGCTTGTGGTGCTACAGCTGACGTCTGCTCAGGCGCGCGACCAGGTGCTCGCCGTGGGCTCCTCGACCGTCTATCCCTTTGCGACCGCGGCGGCCGAGCAGCTTGGACAAACCACGCGTTTCAGGACCCCGCAGGTAGAGGCCTGGGGCTCTGGTGGCGGGATCAAGCGGTTCTGTCATGGCTTGGGCGTTGGCGAGAGCGACCTCGTCTTTGCATCGCGCGAAATGGCAGAAAGCGAGGTCGCTCGGTGCGCCAGAAACGGTGTGACCGATCTGTTTCGAATGCCCTTCGGCTGGGACGGAATTGTCCTCGCCACCGCCCGCCAGGGACCCGAGTTGAAGCTGACTCTGAAAGACCTCTATTTGGCTCTGGGTGCCTGGGTGCCGGCGCCGGACGGAGAGGCGAGGCTCACCCCCAACCCTTACCACCGCTGGAGCGAGCTTAATCCAGACCTGCCCGATGTCCCGATCTATGTCTACGGACCGCCGGGCACATCCGGGACTCGCGATTTCCTGGTGGAAAAGGCGCTGTTGGGGGGCTGCCGTGCTTTTGGTTGGTTGCGGGATCTCGAGATGACAGATCCGGAGTCCTTTCGCCTGTCTTGCGGCAAGATCCGAGAGGATGGCCCCTATGTTTCTGTCGGCGAAAACGACAACCTGATCGTGCGCAAGGTTGCGGCGTCCGCGCATGCCGTCGGCATCTTCGGCTTCAGCTATTACGATCAGAACCGCGATCGGCTCAAAGCGGCCGAGATCGACAGGGTCACACCAGAGTTCGAATCCATCTACGACGCCACCTACGTGCTCGCGCGGCCGCTCTATATCTATGTCAAGGGGGCTCACGTCCGCGCCGTCCCCGGTCTCGGCGATTATCTCCAGCTGTTGATCTCCGAGCGGGCCTCGGGTTCCGACGGTTATCTCGTGGACAGAGGATTGATCCCCTTGGACCACGACAAGCGGACCCGGGCTGCTGCGGAGCTGGTAGAGTATCTCCAGGACCATCGGCTGAAGCCCCAGAGCACCAGCGACTGACTCCAGCGATTCGAGCGGGGTGGGATCCGCCGCTGTTTCAAGCCACCTCGCGCGGGTGGAAAACAAAGGCACCCGGAAACCAGGGTTTTGGGTGCGCCGCCGATCTTTGCGATGGATGGCGGAGCCTCGGCATTCCCGAATGCAGAACATGAAACATCAAAACATCGGAGGCTCCAGCCATGCGGTCCGTTTTCGCGTTAGTGCCGTCACTCTTCTTCACCACGGCAGTCGCTGCCGAAACCGTCACATTCGCGGGCAGCAGTACCATCATGCCAATCATGGAAGCCATGACGCCCGTGCTCGAGCAGCACGGCCTCTCGCCTGAGATCCAGGGCGGGGGATCGTCGGCCGGGCTCAAGGCGGCAAAGATGGGTATGGCCGAAGTCGGCATGATGTCTCGCTCGCTGACACCCAGGGAGCAGGAGACAATCAATCACAAGGTCATCGCAAGCGATTGGCTCGTCATAATTGCCCACGCCGATGCTCCTTACCAAGACATTACCAGTGAGCAGGTTGTCGGCGTCTATACCGGGGCCGAGAACACCTTGCATGGTGAGAAGGTCAACGCGATCGCAAAGGAGGGCGGCAGAGCGACCAAGAAGGTCTTCGATGAGTATTTCAAGCTCGCGGGAAAGCTGGATCCCGGCCTGATCATCATCGGGGCGAACGGCCAGGCGATCGCCAGTGTTGCCCAAGACCCTAACGGCATGGCCTACATCTCCTATATCGCCGCAGCCAAGGCCATCGAGCAGGGCGAGCCGATCAAGATGCTGACCCTCGATGGGGTCGCCGGAAGCCCGGAGAATGTCCGCAGCGGTGCCTATGACTTGAGTCGCTCGCTGATCCTTGTCTACACCGATAAGAATCAAGCGTTGATGGACCGCATCATCGCGGTCCTGTCGACACCAGAGGCAGCCGAGGTCTTCGCAGCGTCGGGGGTCATGTCCAGCCTCTGAACAATGTCGTCCTACAGTTGGCCCCTGCCGGCCGGTGCGCACCGCGCCCATGCGCCCAAGCTGTCAATCCCTAGCCATGCATCTGTTCGGTGCTTAGGGCGATATCCGAGGTATGGGGCCGACCCGACGCCATGAGCACCGATGAATCACAAGCGAATTCCGGACGAGGCCACGCATCTTGCCGTGAGGACAAGCTCCGAAGACAAGCTCGGAAGGATAGGGCCCCCTCTGCACTATCCATCACGGCTCGATCACAGATGCCCTACTACTCGGACAGCAATCGCCCGCGGCCTATCGGCCATCACCTCAGCATCACCAAGCCCTTTGCGTCTGCGCGGAGCTTCCTGAATCTATACAAGCCGCAAACGCTGGGCCTGCGATTTGTCGTCTTGCTGTTGATCCTGTCGCTGGTTTTCATGCTGGCCTTTCCGATCTACAGCGCCCTGCCGTTTTTTCAGGCCGTACCCATCACGAACTGGCTATCCCTCGACTGGCGGCCCGACGACGGATTCTTCGGCTTCGGCTTGTCCCTGACCGGGAGCTTCCTGCTCGTCATCGCCACCTTGCCCCTGTCGTTGTTCGCGGGATGGGTGATCAGTCTGCAGTTGGTCGACAACCGCAAGAGCTGGATCAATCCGGTCAGTGTCGCAATCCTCGAGGTGTGGATCTCGCTACCCTCCGTCATCATCGGCGTCTGGGCAATCATTCAGGTCGTGCCCATGGTGCGAGAGGTTGCCGGGTCCGGCTATTCCCTGCTGACGGCTACCATCGGCTTGACCATCTTCATCACGCCGACCTGTACCCTCCTCTTCTATCGCAGCTATCTATCCCATTTGGACCAGTACGGCGGCCTCGAGAACAGCTTCGAGATGTCCGTATTGAGTCGCTCAGAGCTGTTCATGAAGAGCCAATCCTCGGCCGTCGTTGGCACCACCAATTACATATTCTGCCGGATCTTCGGCGAAACCATGGTGGTCCTGATGCTCTCCGGCAATAGTCTGCAGATCCCCGGGAACCTGTTCGAAGGCATGCGCACCCTCACCGCGACCATCGCGCTGGAGATGGCCTATGCCGCGGGTATGCACGAGACCTCGTTGTTTGCATTGTCGACGGTCGCGATCGTGGTCATCCTTATTGTCTTGTTGTCACAGTTCAAGAGGTTCAGCAATGCTGCGGACGATTAGCAAACAATGGGTTCTGTGGCTCTATCTGCTGCTGACCGCGAGCATCATCTCCATCTTCCTGAAACCGTTGTTCTTCGAGCATACAACGCTCGGCATCCTTGTCGGGACAGTGATTACCACAGTCGGAGCCGTCCTGTTGGCGGCGTTCCCCGCGTATCTCATTGCCGGCGCGATGGCCGGCATCATCCGGTTGCCGAATTGGTTGCAGACGATGACGACAGTATCGGTCTACATCCTCGCCGGCATGCCGTCGATCATCCTCGGGATCATCGGCTTCCTCTTGTTCTGCAACGCCTTGGGCTTCGGTTGGTCCATGTTGTCCGCCATGCTCACGCTGTTGCTGCTGTTGTACCCGACCTTGGTGACGGCATTTTCCCAGATGCTGAGACCCTTTAACGACAGGTACGGCAAGGCCGCGGAGTCGTTCGGCGTCCATCCCCTGGAATTGCTGTTCCGATTGTCACCGGCCTATCAGAAAGGCAAGATCCTCGATGTCTTGATCTTGGGTTGGGCGACATCCCTGGGCGATACGGCAGCGGTCATGCTGACCTGTGGTGCATTGACAGGCTTTCCCGAGTCTATCATGGATTCGGTGAGACTGTTGAACTACCACATCTTCCTGTTGGCGATGGAGATCCCCGGGGGCATGCCGGAGGCAAGAAGTCTATCCCTGCTGCTGATTATGTTCCTGCTGTTTCTGTTTATCCTACCGCGCGTCGCGCACCGTTATCTTTCGGAGGCCTAGCACAATGCCGGCATTAGCGAGCTCGAGCCGAACAAACTCAGCAGTGGAACAGGGGGGGCATCCTCAGCATGTACAGTTATTGTTCGATGACCCCATCTGTTGTGGCATGACAATCAAGAATCTCAACATCTATGCGAAAAAGAAGACGATTCTATCGGTTTCGGAAGTCCGTCTACCCAGAACCGGTGTTGTCGCGGTGATGGGGCCATCGGGATCTGGAAAGAGTACGCTGCTGAAGGCGATCGCGAAGCTGATGGACGACAACCTGAGCCATGAGGGTTCTGTTGATATTAATGTAATCAATGGCAGCAACAAGACGCAAAGCGCGCGCTCACACTTCGCCATGGTCTGGCAAAAGCCGACGGTGTTCCCCTGCTCGATTTGGGACAATCTGAAGATCCCGCTGCGCAAGCGAAAGCTGGATCGCAAGCAGTGGTGCGCCCTGATGGAAAGGGCATTGGAGAAGACGGGCTTGCTCGGCGAGCTGGGTGAGCAATGGTGGAAACAACGCGCCCAGCGCTTATCGGGGGGTCAGCAGCAACGCCTGTCCATTGCCATGGGTCTACTGAAGGACGCGAATATATTCTTGTTCGACGAGCCGACTTCCGCGTTGGATCCCATGTCCACCGAAAAGGTCGAGCAGGTCATGTGTGATCTCGGAGAGACCAAGCTGGTATTGCTGGTGACCCATAGTCTGGGTCAGGCCCGTCGTGTCAGTGATTATAGCGCCATGATTCACAATGACGGCGAGTACGGCGTGCTCGGCGAGTTTTCTCGAACAGACGACCTGTTCACGCGGCCGGCGAGTGCGAAGAGTCGGGAGTTCATTATGAGAGAAACCGGCTGGCGCCAAGCGAAAAATTAGATCGGCGCTCGGGGATCCGTCGCGCGCTGAGCAACCCTTCTGACCCCTCACCCATTTGCGGCAAATCCGAATAGAAGCCCAAGTTTCTTGGTTCTCAGGCGCAGATTCTTGGAAAAGGGTCTGAACCCTTACCAGTGAAGCAAGAAAGTCCCGCCCCGCCCAGACCAGGTCAATTTCGCCGAATGCGGCGTGCGCAGGACGAGCATAGCCGGCGCTAATCGGCAGTGCGCCTTTCCCCATGGACGAGGACCTAGGCGAGCAGGGGCCGCGGCGCCCTCAGCTGCCCACCTCGAAGACCCGTGGCACGGGCGCCGCGTTTGAGACACCGGCCGCGGCGAGCAAGTCCGGGACATCCGCCTTGACGACCTTGATGCCCTTCTTGTTGCAGAAGCGCAGCTCCTTTTCCGTCGGCTCCGGGATCAGCGCATAGCCCGCAGGCCTGCCGGCGGCGTAGATGATGTCGGACATCACCATCCGCTCCGTATCGCGGGTGAAGCGCAGGCCGAGAAAGAGGTACTGGCGCCCCACCCGGTACTGCTTCAGGAACTTCGGCAGGCCGAAGCCGCCCATGAGCTCGGTGATGTAGTCAACGTAATCGGCGTCGGATGCTATGTAGGTAGGATCCGGCCGCGGGCTTCCCATGGGCTTGAACAGGATCGGCAACCGCGGGTCGGCGCCCGCCTGGTCGATCTCCTGGTAGATCTCACCGTCCCAGGCCTGGAGCTTGAATCTGTAGTCCGTGCCGCCGACGCGGGCGATGCCGCGGATCAGGGTGTGCGGGCGGTCCGCATAGGAGTCCTGGAGCTGGGTATCGCGGTTGATGTCGATGATATAGGGCGGCGCCGCAGCGGCGAGCCAGTCGTGCAGCGCGCTGCGGGTCCAGTTGCGCCGGCCATAGAGGTTATCCAAGAAACGATTCACGGCGCTGCGGCCCCGCTTCAACTCCACGTCCATCGCCGCGCGCGGAAACTCCCACATGAGCCGCGGCGCCATAGGCCGGCCCTTGTTCATGGCCAGGATGAGATCATCGCTCCACGCGGGCATCTGATCCCCGTTGTCGGCGTCGGTGACATCCGCCAGCACACCGGGGCCAAGGTAGGGAATCAGGTCGCCGCGCTGCAGGGCGGTGGCCAAGTCGTCGAGAGACAAGGGCATGGGCTTGGTGTCCTTTCGCGTCGTGCTGGGTGCAACACGACCCGACAAGCAACAGGGGTGCCAGCGCCATGGCCAGCGCCATGGATTACAGAAGAGCCTCCAACCCTAGAGGCGACATCAAAGAGGTCGCGCTTCTGCCGACTTGCCCGCGTCGTCAAGGCTGCCGTCGCGCAAGCTGAGCCCTGATCTCGGCACTTCGTCGCTGCACGACCCCGCGTTGCGTCCTTGCGTCTTAGGCGATTTCTGTCAACAAACAGACCGCCTGGCTTGTCTTCTCGCCCGCCTGCTTTGTCGCGGCAACGCGCACATAGAACGACTATGCACGCGCTGCCG
>JANQFI010000060.1 GCA_028277905.1 Chromatiaceae bacterium
AGTCAGTCGGGGCGAGGATGCCAGGACAGCGCTGCGACTGGGGTCCGCGCGGCTTGGTCTACGCAGGTGGCGGAAAGTCCGGCCTGCTTCAGGAGTGACTGGTAGCCGCTCTCTCTCTCGCAGGAGACGGTGCAGCCCCGCCGCTGTGTGTTGACCGTGCTTCCCCTCAGCACTGCCGTCCCGCCCCGGGCCAAACTGGACGCTCAGGGTGGCTTGGATTGGCTATCCGTTATCGGTCGTCGCATGCAATCTCCTTGTCACGCTGATCAGGATTGCCTGGTATAGGCAGATTCAGAGTTCCATAGCCATGATGTTCTTGACGTTGCCCTATATTGCTCTATGCTTCCCTCTGTAAGGCGAGGAAGTGGACGCTAGAGGCGGCACCGATGAAGCTTGAGGATGTACGAGAGCAGCTGTGGGCGAAGGGGTTTCCGTTTGGCCCGGGGCGGCGGAAGAAGGCGATTCGCGCCCTGGTGGAGGCGCCGGACCCCGCGGGCATGCAACTGCTCGCGGACGCGCTGCGCGACGGGCATCCGGACGAGAAGCGCATTATCAAGGCCCTGCTGGGGCTGGAGCCGGAGGAGGAGCCGGATAAGGTCGCGGCGCTCTTCGAGGCCTGGCGGGCGGATCAGCCGCCGGCCCTCGGCGGGGTGCTGCGGTCGCTCGGTTGGCCGCGGCGGTGTGCCATCGACGGCCGAACGGCCAAGGGCTTTCTGGCGCTGGCGGACCAGGATGCCACGGACGACGTGCTGTCCGTCCTGGTCGACTTCGCCCGAGCGATTCCACCGCAGGACGAAGCGCTCAATAACGATATCTTCGCCGCCTGGAACCGCAGCGGCTCACCGCAGCTCGACCAGGTCATCACCGCCCAGGGGCGGCAGCCGGCGGACCCGGCCTTCGAGGCACTGCACGCGCTGGTGGCCGGCGATCTTGCCCGCTACCAGTCCTTGCAGGACAGCGACGGCATGCTGCTGGCGCAGGCCTTCGAGATGGCGCCCGAGCCCTTCCGCCAGCGCATCGCCCAAGCCGTGCAGGCGAGCGGCGACATGGCGCTGCTCGATGCCTACCGCCGCGCGCAGCAGCACAGCGGGATGGAAGGCACCCAGCTCATCGACAACCTCAAGCGCGTCGGCGACCACGACGGCCTGTTCGAGGCCCTGCGCGGCCAACGGCTGCTGGATGCGCTGCCCCTATGCGAGTACTGGGCCGGCACCGACGGCCGCCCGAGCGATAACCGCCGCCGACAGGCGGTGGATGCCGGCGTCGCGGCCTACATCGCCCTCGGCGGCATCGAGATCGAGCCCGGTCCGGATCTGCCGGACGGCATGGTGGACATCTTCGTCCACTGGCGCGAGCAGGCCCCCAGCGACCAGCAACTGCGCCAGAACCTCGACGCCGAGGACCCCTTCGACAAGGCCCGCGGCCTCTATCTGGGCCACGAGCGCGGGCTGGTGGACCAGGCTCGCCTGAGGCAGGCGGGCGAGAGTGATCACTGGCCCGGGCGGCTGATCTCCCGGATGCTGGTGCCCCCTGAGGCAGGCGAGGCACCGGCGGAGGACCACGTCATCTGGGTCAACGCCGTCTCCAGCGATGCGTCGCTGCTGCATGCGCCCATCGAGGTCGGACCGGACGAGTACACGCAATTCTCCGAACGGCTGGAACAGGCTCGCGGCGAGGCGGCGAGCACGGCGAGTGGGCTGCTGGAGATTCTATGCGCGTTCCAGGGCGCGTTCGGTGCCGGCAGGATCAGCGTCGACGAGATGGACGAGGCGCCTGATCGGGCAGCGCTGGTGACCGAGGATGCCAAGAATGTGGACTTCGATTGAGCTCGGCGCCGAAGCCTCGGCGGCAAGATTCGTTGCCTCGTCCAAGCGGCGCGCTGGCGCATGGGCGTCGGCACGAATGGGCGGGTGGAGCAGGGGCTCGAACCGCGTCAACCGTGGCGGGAGCTGGAGGAACGACGATCCGGCGAACTTCCGGGGCGCGAACCGCAACAGGAACGACCCCGGCAACCGCAACGACAACCAGGGGTTTCGCCTCGTGAGCACAGGTTTTACCCCCTCCCCCGGCCGCTCCCCCACGAGGGGGGAGGGGGTCAGGAGCTGTCCCATCCACCCTGACCAGTGTCCCGCTGCCGGCGCGTGCCGGTTGGGACCGAAACCCATCGGCCCCCGGCGGCTGGTAGCCCTTGCGGGCCAAGGTCGCCGAGGGGCCGCCCGTTCCGGCGACACCGCGTCGTACGCGTGCCGCGAACCAACGCGAGGCACCGGCCGATGACCGCCGCCGTCTCTCATTCGATTCCGAGCGCGGCTGCGCTTTCCCGGCGTCTGCAGCTCGCCGGCGTCGAGAACCGCCTCGCCGTCAACGTCAAGGACGGGAGCGTGCTGGTGTATGTGCCGCCCGGGGAGTTCGAGATGGGGGACGGAGAAAGGGACGACCGTCCGAAGCACCGGGTGGAGCTGTCTGGGTATTGGATCGGGGTCTATGCGGTGAGCAACGCGCAGTACGGTCGGTTCGTCAAGGCCACGGGGCATCGGGTGCCGGAGCAGGCCGACTATGGGGAAGCCGTCTGGCGCGACGGCGGTTTTCCGAAGGCGCGGGCGCATCATCCGGTGGTATGCGTGAGCTGGGAGGACGCGCGTGCGTACGCGCAGTGGTCGGGCTGCGAGCTGGCGACGGAGGCGCAGTGGGAGCGGGCGGCGCGGGGTCCGTTGGGGTTGAAGTACCCGTGGGGTGAAGAGTGGGATGCGGCGCGCTGCCGCAACGGCGAGAACCGCGGAACGGAGGAGACGGCGGCGGTACATGGCTACCCGCGTGGCGCGTCGGGCACCGGCACCTACAACCAGGCCGGGAACGTGTGGGAATGGTGCCGGGACTGGTACGACGGGGAGTACTACAAGCACTCGCCGGCGCGGGACCCCGAGGGGCCGTCTGGGGGCTCGTACCGCGTCCGCCGTGGCGGGGGCTGGTGGCACGACGATCCGGCGCTCTTCCGGGGCGCGTACCGCTACGGGGACGACCCCGGCTACCGCCGCGGCCTCCAGGGGTTTCGCCTCGTGAGGACAGCTTCCGGTCCCGTCCCTTCATGATCTCGTCGCATCCCACCCTGTTGCGCGGCAGCGCCCCGGACGTCCCGTGCCGCCGCGCCGCCCGCCCGGCAGGGCGAGGCGGGGCGGCGAGCGCGGGGCGGGTGCTCGCCAACCGCGATCGGTCGGCCGCTCAGCGGAGACCTGAGATGGAGCTGCGAGTGATCACCCTGCGCTACAACCAAGACCTGCACGGCTTTCCCGAGGATGCCCTGCACGCCGCCGCCGCGGGCCGTGAGGTGCTCGCCGTGAGCGAGCACTTCTTCACCGTCGGCGACATCCCGCACTTGGCGCTCGTGTTGCAGCTCGCCGGCGATCATGCGGCTGCAGCCGCCGCGGTGAAGACCAAACCGGCGGACGACCCCGGCAACGAGCTGCCGGAGGCCCTGCGCGACCTCTACCACGACCTGCGCCGCTGGCGGAACGACACGGCGAAGGATAGCCTGTTCGCGCTGGCCGCGGATCTGCGCGCCTATCTCGCGGAGCGCTTGCAACTGATGCTGAAGGAGGAACGCACCCTCATCGCCCCGGTCACCGAAGGCATGCCCTTCCTCGGCTGGCGGGTCTATCCCGGTCTATTGCGCCAGCAGGGCAAGCGGCTGCGACGGCAGCGTCGGCTGCTGAAGCGCCGCGAGGCCCAGTACCGCGCCGGCGTCATCGACGCGGCCAAGGTCACCGATTGCGCCCGCGCGCTGGCGGGACCACGCCAGTTCCTCGGCGCCGGCGAGCCGTTGAGGGGGAGCATCGATGTCTGAGCAAGCCAGCGGCATCCTGACCCGCCAAGGCCGCAACCGCTATCGGATCGAGCATCCGCTGGTCGTCAACGCAAAGGACGGCTCGATTCTGGTGTACGTGCCGCCTGGGGAATTCGAGATGGGCGACGGGGAGGACAGCGATTGCCCAAAGCACCGGGTCGAGCTGTCCGGGTATTGGATCGGGGTGTATGCGGTGAGCAACGCGCAGTACGGCCGGTTTGTTGCGGAGACGGGCTATGCGCACGCGGGCTCATCAGGG
>JANQFI010000382.1 GCA_028277905.1 Chromatiaceae bacterium
CCTCGATCTCTGGCTGTGACAGAGCGCTCAGCGTCGACTCGGACATGGCGTATCCACCTCTGTTGGCTGTGATCTTGGCAGTGATCAGTCAACAGGATACGCCACCACCCGCCCTACGCCGTACACCAGAAATCACCATAACTCGCGGGGACCGAATGACCCGCTAGCGTGTATAGTGGACCCCGAACATCGGACAGTAGTTGAAGCTTGCCTGCTAACCGCAAGGGGCAGGAGGAAGATGAGTGAAGCGAAGCGCAGGACCTACACGGCAGCCTTCCAGGCGCAAGTCGGCTTGGCGGCGATCCCTGGGGTCAAGACGAGCAACGAGATCGGGCCGGAGCATGGGGTGCATCCGGCGCAAGTCGGGCAGTGGAAGCGGCAGATCCAGGAGCAGGCGCAGAGCCGGTTCGAGACGCAGCGTGGGCCGAAGCCAGTCGCGGGTCCAGGGGACAGGGAGCGGCGCGACAGCGAGATTGGGCGGCTGAAGGTCGAGCTGGATTGGCTGAAAAGAAAGTCCGGACTGAGCCTGTGAGCGTGCGGCGGGAGTGGATCGAGTGCGTGGCGCCGGAGCCGTCGCAGCCGCTGGCGGTGAGCCGGCAGTGCGAGTTGGCGGGGGTGACGCGCTCCTGGGTGTAGGCGCCGCATCCCGAGGAAGTCCTGGACGAGCTGGAGCTGTTGCGGCTGATCGACGCTGAGTATACCCGCCGGCCGTGCTATGGCAGTCGGCGCATGGTGGTCGCGCTGTCAGAACAAGGGCATACAGTCAATCGCAAGCGGGTGCAGCGGCGCATGCGGGTGCTGGGGCTGGTTGGCATGGCCCCCGGGCCGGCGAGCAGTCGGCCACACCCGGAGCACAAGCTCTACCCCTACTGACTGCGCGGCGTGACCCTCGTGCGCTCGAGCCAGGTGTGGCGCAGCGACATCACCTCCATCCGCTTGGCGCATGGATTTGCCCACCTGGTCGCGGTGGTGGACTGGTACTCGCGGCGGGTGCTCTGCTGGCGGGTGTCCAACACCCTGGAGGCGGGGTTCTGCGTGGACTGCCTGGAGGCGG
>JANQFI010000383.1 GCA_028277905.1 Chromatiaceae bacterium
TTGATGGCCGACTCGACCGCGGCGTGCCGGTGGCGCAGACGCATGAATTCGGGATCGTGCGCGTGCGCCGCCTCGGCTTGGTTGCATTGGCCTTGCTTCGGCAGCACGGGCATGGCGACGACCTCGGCCAAGTGCTGCTCATTGGCTTTGCTGTGGAAGCCCGTGTCCATGCTGATGCTGTGCAGCGCCGCAAAGCGCGCGCGGGTGTCCTCGATGAGTGTAGTGGACCCCGAAAATCGGACAGTAGTTTGAGCTTGCTTCCTAACCGCAAGGGGCAGGAGGAAGATGAGTGAAGCGAAGCGCAGGACCTACACGGCAGCCTTCCAAGCGCAAGGCGGCTTGGCGGCGATCCCTGGGGCCAAGACGAGCAACGAGATCGGGCAGGAGCATGGGGTGCATCCGGCGCAAGTCGGGCAGTGGAAGCGGGAGATCCAGGAGCAGGCGCAGAGCCTGTTGTAGACGAAGCGTGGGCCGAAGCCAGTCGCGGGCCGGGGGGCAGGGAGCGGCGCTACAGCGAGATGGGGCGGCTGAAGGTCGAGCTGGATTGGCTGAAAAGAGAGTCCGGACTGAGCCTGTGAGCGTGCGGCGGGAGTGGATCGAGCACGTGGCGCCGGAGCCGTCGCAGCCGCTGGCGGTGAGCCGGCAGTGCGAGTTGGCGGGGGTGACGCGCTCCTGGGAGTAGGTGCCGCATCCCGAGGAAGTCCTGGACGAGCTGGAGCTGTTGCGGCTGATCCACGCTGAGTATAGCCGCCGGCCGTGCTATGGCAGTCGGCGCATGGTGGTCGCGCTGTCAGAACAAGGGCCAACAGTCAATCGCAAGCGGGTGCAGCGGCGCATGCGGGTGCTGGGGCTGGTGGGCATGGCCCCCGGGCCGGCGGCCAGTCGGCCACACCCGGAGCACAAGCTCTACCCCTACTGACTGCGCGGCGTGATCCTCGTGCGCCCGAGCCAGGTGTGGCGCAGCGACATCACCTCCATCCGCTTGGCGCATGGATTTGCCGACCTGGTCGCGGTGGTGGACTGGTACTCGCGGCGGGTGCTCTGCTGGCGGGTGTCCAACACCCTGGAGGCGGGGTTCTGCGTGGACTGCCTGGAGGCGG
>JANQFI010000390.1 GCA_028277905.1 Chromatiaceae bacterium
ACGCCCGTGGCCGGCTGCGCAGCCGCACCACCGGGCTCGACTTCGGCACCGAGCCCGGCCGCCGCGGCGTCGTCATCGTCGATCTGGCCACCGGCGCGCTGCTCTTGGACGCCGAGGCCCTCGAAGACCTATGGCAGCAAGCAGAGCAGCGGCGGGAGGAGGCCGACGCCCGGGCCGAGCGCTATGCCAGGCGCCTGCAGGAGCTCGGCATCGATCCCGACTCGATCTCCGGATCCTAGTTGTTGGCCCGGCTCCAGATCACACCTGACAAGAGGCCCAAGACTCGGGTGACGGCCTAGATCCCGCGGCCTGTTACTGCGGCCGTCGATCAGCCAGGCGTAGGCGACGCCGAATCGGGCGCCAAGCGGGGTCTTGATGCTGGGGTTCGGGCTCTCCGTGGAGCTGGGGAGTATGTCGCAGATCCAGTCCGGGAGCACTCATCACCGGTGCTCTTGCGGGATGCGGGCATGCGCTCGCGGCTCAAGTCCGCGAGGTCCGGTGCGGCGACCTCGGTGTCCCGAAGAAAGCGCAGCTCTGGCGCGTAGTTGATCCAACTTTGGTGCCAAGACCGATTTGGGCCTTGGACGCAGCGCAGGCCCGGTTGGCCTGCCCTGGGTCGCCGATCGCGATCGGCTCGGTGTCGAGCAAGCTATGGTGCCGAGCCCTCAAGCGTCAGCATCGCTGCCGCAGATGAATGCCGCCACATCCCCCGCTAGCGCCGCGAGCAGCTCAGGCGGGATGTCGTCGCTGGCCTGGGCGAGGCTATGGGCACGCATGATCAGGGTCGCATCGTCGGGCTGGAGCCGGCCGCCGGGGAGCGCTTCGCCGTAGAGCCAGACAACGGTGCGGCTGGGCTCGGGTGGATCGTCTCGGCCGGCGCGCAGCGCGGCGGCGTTGAGCAGGGCGCCGAGCAGCAGCTCGGCGGCCGGCGCGGGGCACGCCTGGCGCAGCAGGACCTCGGCGGCCTCGAGCTTCTTCCGAGCGCCGCGCAGCAACGGGGACTCCGCCGGGGTCGCCGGCAAGGTTGCGGCCGAGGCCTGGTAGAGCTCCTCGGCGTCGGCGGTGGGCGAGGCGGCGCCGAGGCGCTGGAGACCGCGGAGTGTGCGGCCGTCGATGAGCGCGATAGGGACCCGCTCCGAGATGGCCTGGGTGCGGGCGTCATCGGCGTCGTCCACCTGGTCCAGCACGACGAGCAGGCCGCCGCGGGCGCCGAGGATACGCTCGATGCGCGGGCCGAGGTCGCGCTGGAGCATTTCGATGCAGCGGCGGACCTCGTCGCCGATGTCGCTGCGGGCCGGGGCGACATCCGACGCGCTCGCGGCGGCGGTCTCCCTGGCTTCGGCAGGTCCTGGGTCGGCCAGGTCCGCTGCCTCGGCCTGGGTGTCCGGGGTGGTCGCGCCGGCGGTTGGGCCGGCGGGTGAGGATTCCTTGCAGGCGCCTTTGTCGCTGAGGTCTTGCGCCAGGATCTCGGCGAGCTTCTTGGACACCGCGACCACGTCCCGGTCTGCCCCCGGGTCCACGACGTTGTCGAACAGGTCGCGCTTGCCCTGCACCAGGCCTAGCACCTGGTCCTCGTAGGCGTTAGCGGCCACCAGGTGGATAACCTGGACCTTGTTACGCTGGCCGAGCCGGTGGATGCGGGCGACGCGCTGATCGAGCACGGCCGGATTCCACGGGATGTCCAGGTTCACGAGCAGCGACGCACACTGGAGGTTCAGCCCGGTGCCGCCGGCGTCGGTGGAGATGAAGATCTGGCAGGCGTCGTCGTTGTGGAACCTATCCATCAGCGCGCCGCGCTTGGCGCTGGGCACGCCACCGTGCAGGCGCACGCAGCCGAGGCCCATGCGCCGGACCAGCTCCTCCACCATCTCGCCCATTTGCGCCCACTGCGAGAAGACCACGGCCTTGCGGCCGGCGAGCTGGCAGCCTTCCTCCAGGATGCTGGCCAGCTCGTCGAGCTTGGGCGAGCCCTCGGTCTCCTTGTCCACGAGGCCCGCGGCGTTGCAGGCCATGCGGGCTTGTTGCAGCGCGGCCATCATGCGGTTCTGCTCGGACGGCGTGAGCGGCCGGCGCTTGATGATCTGTGCCAGGCGTCCTGCGGTGTTGAGGGCATCGTCGTGAATCTCCGCCTGCGTCGGCGAAAGGGCCACGTCGCGGCGCTGCTCGATGCGGTCCGGCAGCTGGTCGCGCACCAGGGCGCGGTCGCGGCGGAGCATCACCGGCACGAGCCTGCGGCGCAGCTCCGACAAGTTGCGGTAGCCGAGCACCTTGCCGCGCTCGTCGGTGATGTGGAAATCCACCAGGTAGCGCCACAGAGGTCCGAGCACCCGCGGGTCCACCACCTGCATCAGGCTGTAGAGATCCTCCAGCCGGTTCTCCAGCGGTGTGCCGCTGAGCACGAAGGCGTAGCGCGACGGGATTCGCTTGATGGCGGTGGCGATCTTGGTGCGCCAGTTCTTGATGCGCTGGGCCTCGTCCAGGATCAGCAGGTCGGGCGCCAGGGTCTCGTTGATGATGCTCAGGTCGCGCAGCACCAGCTCGTAGTTGACGACGTAAAAGCCTTGGCCCTTCCGATATTGCACCGCGCGCGCGTCGACCGGTCCTTGCACCAGGTGCGCGTCGGCGCCGGTGAAGCGCTGGATCTCGCGCGCCCATTGGTACTTGAGGGATGCCGGGCAGACGATGAGCGCGCGCTCGACCTTGTCGTTGCGGTGCAGCCAGTAGGCGGCGGCGATGGCCTGCAGGGTCTTGCCGAGCCCCATGTCATCGGCCAGCAGCGCGCGACCACGGCCCGCGAGGAAGGCGACGCCGTCCACCTGGTAGGGATAGAGCCGGGCGCGGATCTCGGGCAGTCGGCCGCCGCTGTCGCGGATCCGGCTTCCGATGTCGCGGGCGCGCAGCTCGCGAGCGGCGTCGTCCGCCAGGCGGCGGGCGAAGCCGAGGGCGTCGTCACCGATCAGCAGGTCTTCGCCCCCGTGCCGCTCGGCGAAGGCGAAGAGCTCGTCCGGCAGCCGGCCGCGGAAGGCGCCGTCGGCATCGAACCATCGATCCAGCACCGGTGCCAAGTGGGCGGCGATCTCCTTGGCCCGGTGCAAGCGGATGCGCGGGGCGTCGTCGCGCTGCCAGTCCAGGTAGACATAGGGCAGCGGCGCCGGCTGGGAGCCGATCCGCTTGAAGTCGCGACGCTTCGAAATGCGGTGCAGCACGGCCTCGATGTGCTTGCAGGTGCCGAGCTGGTTGGTCGCGAAGTCCGGGCAGGTGCAATGGTTGGCGCGCTCGGTCAGCGAGCGGATCTGCACCTGCCAAGTGGTCTGGATCGAGCTCGCACCTGTACCTATGGAGCGGGCTCGCCAGGTGCCGAGCCAGGGCTCGCCGGCGCCTGTATCCCCCAGGTCATGTCCGCTGACGGGCTCCACGCGGACCTCGGCGCGACCACGCTTGACCCGCTCGTCGATGGCCGCGGCCAGGGCATCGCCGAGCCTCACATCGGCAGCCTCGGCGGTGCCGAAGGCGAGCAGGGCGGCCAAGGCATGGACGCAGAGCCCGTCGCCGCCCTTGTCTCCGCTGGCCTCGCCATCGTCCCGGCCTGTGCAGTCGCAGGCGGACCAGAGGTTGCCGTCGGCGTCGTACCCCAGGCTCAGCGCCAGGTGCGCCTCGGTGTCCTCGTCCTCCACCTCGGCGCTGAGCTCACCGTCCTGGTACTGGACCCGCAGGACGCGCTTGTCCTGGGCGTGGCGCCAGGCGCGGCGCAGCTGGGCCTCGTCGGCGAGGCCGTGCAGCTCCTCGCTGTCGAACAGGAAATCGAGCTCGGCGGCGGCGGTGGTTGCGGTCTGCGGCATGGTTGCTCCTGCCTGGCGCAATTCATTGGGGCAGCATCGGTTGGTTGGCGGCGACCGCTGAGGGCTTGACCGCTCAGGCGTGATCAGTGCTCTCGCACTGTGATTGGCATTCCAGGGGCGCCTTTGCTGAAGCGACCATTGGCTCTGTTCGGAGGCGTTCATGCGTATGGCGGGGAGTCGCAGCATGCCTCCCGGCGGCATGGCTCCCGCCCTGACCCGCGGGAATCAGTCCCAACTCAAGGCTCCGCCGGTCTGGTATTCCGTGACCCTGGTCTCGAAGAAGTTCTTCTCCTTCTTGAGATCCAGCACCTCGCTCATCCAGGGGAAGGGGTTGCTGGCACCTGGATATTGCTCCGGCAGGCCGATCTGGGCGCAGCGGCGGTTGGCGATGAACCTGAGGTATCCCTCGAACATGGGGGCGTTAAGGCCAAGCACGCCGCGGGGCATGGTGTCCTGGGCGTATTGGGACTCCAATGCCACGGCGTCGCGGATCATGGTCACCAGCTCTTGCTTGAATGCCTCGGTCCACAGGTGCGAGTTCTCGATCTTGATCTGGTTGATGACGTCGATGCCGAAGTTCATGTGCATGGACTCATCGCGCAATATGTACTGGAACTGCTCGGCGGTACCGGTCATCTTGTTGCGCCGGCCCATGGAGAGCACCTGCACGAAGCCGACATAGAAGAAGATCCCCTCGAAGATCACGTAGAAGGCGACCAGCTCGCGCAAGAGGTGCCGGTCGTTCTCCGGCGTGCCGGTGTGGAAGTGCGGGTCGGACAGATATTGCGTGAAGGGTAGCGCCCACTCCGCCTTGCGCGCCACCGCTGGGACCTCGCGGTACATGTTGAAGATCTCACCCTGGTCGAGTCCCAGGCTCTCCACGACGTATTGGTACGCATGGGTATGCAGGGCCTCCTCGAAGGCCTGGCGCAGCAGGTACTGGCGGCACTCTGGGTTGGTAATATGGCGGTAGACCGCCAGCACCAGGTTGTTGGCCACCAGTGAGTCGGCGGTCGAGAAGAACCCGAGGTTGCGCTTGATGATAGTGCGCTCGTCCTCGCTGAGGCCCTGCGGGTCCTTCCAGAGCGCGATGTCCGCGTTCATGTTGATCTCTTGCGGCATCCAATGGTTGGCGCAGCCGTCGAGATACTTCTGCCACGCCCAGTCGTACTTGAAAGGCACCAGTTGGTTGAGATCGGCGTGGCAGTTGATGATGCGCTTGTCGTCCACGCGCAGCCGCCCCGCGCCCATCTCAAGGTCCTCGAGGCCGGTGGCACCGCCGCGGGCGCAGCCGTCGTAGCTGGGCGCTTGCCGCCCGGCCGCTGGTGCCGTCTCATCCGCCATATCGTCCAACAGGGAGCCCTGCTGCGGCAGCGGGCTCGGGTTGGCGAGCGGGTCGTCCCAATTCAGCATGCGGGTGTCCTCCGGGTGGGTCGGTTCTTGGTTGGGCGAGCGGCTTCCAGTGCTCCTGGGTCGATCCTGTGCTTGGGCGGACGGCGCATGCAGGCCCCGGCTTCAGCGAGACCCTGCCGGGGCCGCGGCCTGCTCCGGGAACAGGCGCGGACTCAGCAGCTGGCGTAGCGCGGCATAGGGCAGGGTGACCCGGAAGTCGCCAATGGCATAGGGGCCGACCTGATACTGGCCGAAGGTCACGCGGATGCCGTCGCCTGTGGGTAGCAGCAGGCCATAGTTGTCGGCCCTTGGTGCTGTGCCCTCCTGGAACCAGTCGTCGTCGGCCAGGTCCGGATCCGTGCTGAAGGGCGCCTCCTCACGCAGCGCCCTGCGGGCCTGCTCGGCCAGTGGGGTGAGCCAGTCGCGGTCGGGGCGGAACAGGGCCTCCGGCTCCACCCGCTCGCCGGTCCGCCGGTCCAGCACCAGCGGCAGATACAGGGCCCCGCCGTGAGCGCCGCCGGTGTACATGTAGCCGCCGCCATCGACGGCGATCAGCGTATGCGTGACGTAGACGCGGTCATAGCCCAGCGAGAAGGCCCAGGGCGGGCCGATGTGGATGCCGTCATTGCCATCGAGGAACTCGGCATAGGCTCTGCCGAAGGCCGTGAGGGGCTCGCGGAATGCCTGCTCGATGCTCGCGTTGCAGGCGGGGATGGCCGCATCGTCGCCGGTCAGCAGCGGAAAGATGGTCTCGCTGTCCAGGTCGCTACGCTTGTCGGCGAGCCGCAGGGCGTTACCGCCGTCCACCAGCTCGCGTGTCGGCTCGCCGGCATTGCCTGCCGGGCCGCCGCCGAGCGCCTTGATGCGCGCGCGGTAGGCCAGTGCCAGGCAGGCGGTGCTCCTGCAGGCGTTGCGGGTCGCGAGCCAAGCGCGCTGGGCATCGAGCAGGGCCTGCCGGTTCGCGCTCGGCGCCTCCCGTGCGCGCTGGAACAGCTCCGCCATGCGCTCGTCCAGGCGCTCCAGCAGCGACTCGCCGCAGATCATCCGCTCCACCGCCGTCGCGGCGCGGGCGCAGTCGAAGCTGGCCGCACCGGCCGACTGGATGGCGGCACAGAGCAGGGCCGCGATGGCGCCGAGAGCCACGCCTGAGCTAGCCTGCACATGGCAGACCCTGGGAATTTGCGGCCAGTTGCCACTCATGAGTCGCCGCCGTGGTTATGTCCAGCTTGCCGTCGCGGCTGGAAATTCATAAAGCTCATGTGGGTCTGCTGGGAGTGCCGGGCTCGCGCCGGCCAGCGCGGCCAATGTCGCCCCCTAGCCACGCGCCCGAGCAGTTGCACGTCCAGCTAGCCTCCCACCAGGGCCTACTGCTCGACAGGCAGGCCGTGCGAGCCCGCATCTAGCGCCTTATCCTTGTCAACCCGCGTCCAAGTGCCGGGTTGCTCCGCGATGGCCGCATTCAACAAATACAGATCGAATAGGCTCACCTGATTCAAGGCATCGAGGATGGCGGTGTAGTTCATGTGCGTTGCCGGGCGCTTGGAAATCTCTTTGCTCCTATGCTCTGGCACGGGGACACCCGCTCGACTCAAGCGCAGCGGGCCGCGCCGGGTCCTCTCAGGCTCGGCCTGTGCTTCTCGGTCGGCTCCCCTAGGCTCGCCAGCGCCCGCTGGCGAGCCTCTTCCGATAAGTCGCGCAGCGGAGTGCTCGCGACGACCAGGTGCCATCCCAAGGCATCGGTGCGCACCTCGTAATGCGCGACAAACCGCCGATCATCCGGATACAGTCGGTGCTTGCGGGCGACCATCTGACGGACGTGATGCATGATGCCCGCAAGCTCCCGCTCTTTCATGTTGACCGCGCTTGCCATGTACTGCACCAACAGCGGATCGGAAGCCTCGATGCCCAGGACCGCGAGGTTCCAGCACACCACGGCGATGCCGAGACCCACCTCCGCGACATCGTGCGACAAGTGCTCCATCCATGCTTCGGCGATGTCGAAGATGCGACCGGACAGCTTCCCGTCATCGCCCCGATCGGCGGCCCAGTTCGCCGCCAGCGTCCCTGCGCCCGCCAAGTCGTCGCGCGCGTGATGCCGACGTGCCGCCTGGCTGCGCTTGTGTCGCTTCGCTTCGCGCCGCTTCAGTGCTTGCCTTGTGCTTTGTTTCGTCATGGAATTGACCTTAGGCGATTTCTGTCAACAAACAGACCGCCTGGCTTGTCTTTTCGCCCGCCTTCTGCGTCGCGGCAGCGGGCACAGAGCTCGACCATGCACCCGCTGCCGCTCCTTGAAGGCGCGCGAAAATCCTGCGCCATTCGGTCTGTTTGTTTCCGGCAATCGCCTAAGCGCGCCGCCGAATCCTGTGTGGCTCCTCGCCGTTCGGTTGCCGGCGGGACCTCGGTGCCCCCAGTCATTGGCAGCTCTCGCAGTCGGGGTCGAGAACGGAGCAGGCGCCGGGCTCGGCGGTGCCGAGGTTTGGCTTTCCAGAACCGTTGCTCTTGCCCATGCTGATGTAGTTCCCGCCGACGGCGGACAGCCTGTTCGCCTTGCTTGCGTCGTCCATGGTGGACTTTTCGACATGGGTGGCGCCCATCGACCTGAGGTAATAGGTGGTCTTGAGGCCGCGGACCCAGGCGAGCTTGTAGAGGTTGTCCAGCTTCTTGCCGGAGGGCTCGCTCATGTAGAGATTCAGGCTCTGCGACTGGTCGAGCCATTTCTGGCGGCGGCTGCCGGCCTCGACCAGCCAGCGGGGGTCGATCTCGAATGCCGTCGCATAGGTCTGCTTCAGGTCGTCCGGGATGCGGTCGATCTGCTGGACGCTACCATCGTAGTACTTGAGGTCGTTGACCATGACGCTGTCCCAGAGGCCCCGCTCCTTGAGGTCGGCGACCAGATAGGGGTTGACCACGGTGAACTCGCCGGAGAGGTTCGATTTGACGAACAGGTTTTGGTATGTGGGCTCGATGGACTGGCTGACGCCGCAGATGTTGCTGATGGTGGCGGTCGGCGCGATGGCCATGCAGTTGCTGTTGCGCATGCCGATGGTCTTGACGCGCGCGCGGAGCGCCTCCCAGTCCAGTGTCACGCTGGTGTCCATCTGCAGATAGCCGCCGCGACCTTCCTCCAGCAGCCGGATGCTGTCGATGGGGAGGACGCCCTGGCTCCAGAGGCTGCCCGAGAAGCTTTGGTAGCGCCCCCGCTCTTCGGCCAGATCCGTGCTGGCCTCGATGGCGTAGTAGCTCAAGCGCTCCATGCTCTGGTCTGCGAACCGCACGGCGTCCGGGCTCGCGTAGGCGATACCGAGCTTATAGAGGGCGTCCTGGAAGCCCATCATCCCCAAACCGATCGGCCGGTGGCGCAGGTTGGATCTTCGGGCTTGCGGGACGTTGTAGAAGTTGTAGTCGATGACGTTGTCGAGCATCCGCATCGCGGTGCAGACGGTCCGCTTGAGCTTGGCGGTGTCGAGGCCATTGGGGCCGACGTGGTTGGCCAGGTTCACGCTGCCGAGATTGCAGACGGCGATCTCTTGGTCATTGGTGTGCAGGGTGATCTCTGTGCAGAGGTTGGAGCTGTGCACCTGACCCAAGTGCCGGTTCGTGTAACGCAGGTTGCAGGGGTCCTTGAAGGTGATCCAGGGGTGGCCGGTCTCGAACAGCATGGCCAGCATCTTGCGCCACAGGTCCAGGGCCTTGACGCGCTTGTAGACGCGTAGCTCGCCGCGCTCGGCGCGTGCCTCGTAGGCCGTATAGGCGCGCTCGAAGTCCTGGCCCATGAGGTCATGCAGGTCCGGGGTCTCGTCTGGCGAGAACAGGCTCCAGTGCTCGTCCTCCGCCACGCGCTTCATGAACAGGTCCGGCACCCAATTGGCGGTATTCATGTCGTGGGTGCGGCGGCGGTCGTCACCGGTGTTCTTGCGCAGATCGAGGAACTCCTCGATGTCCACGTGCCAGGTCTCCAGATACGCACAGACCGCGCCTTTCCGCTTGCCGCCGTTGTGCACCAATGCGGCTGCGGTCATGTAGCTCTCGTCGCCGTCCACCTTGAGGTCATGCACCTCGGCCAGCGGCGCCATGGGCTCGACGCCCTCAACGCGGGTGAATACCCAGTTGCCGAGCCGGAACCAGTTCTGATCGGTGAGCGCCGGCACAGCGACGAGATCCGCGATGATCGGTGCCGCCGGAATGCGGAGGTCGAGCACAGGCGTGGTATCCGTGAATGACACCAGGCTGCCGCCAGAACGGCGGCCGAGGTGCGCGGTATCCCGCTCCCGCCATTGGCCGGCGCACGGAATGCCCAGCCGCAGCAGTTGGTAGCGCAGGCCTTCCGCCAGCGGGGCAGAGGTGTTGGTGACGTAGATCTCCTTGCCGCGACTGACACAGCCATCGGTTTCCAGCAGCCCCTGGATCAGCGCCAATGCCTGGCTATGGGGCAGGTGACAAAGGCGCGATGCAATACGCTTGTTGCGAGCGGCGTCATACAAGTCCGCCTCGGTGAAGGGTAGCCTTGCCTGGTCCCGGCCGATCCACTGGCCCGTCGTGGCGCAGCGGGCCAGGCCCTTACCCACAGACCACTGGATCTGGATGTCGCTGTCGCCACGGGCCGATTCCCAATAGTGGATGCCATGCTCCGCGAGATAATCGCAGACGAAGTCCAGGTGGCCCTGGTCGCGCTGCGGGTTGCCGGAGACGCCGTATTCGTAGCCGCGGGTCAGGTGGCCATCGCCGAGCAGGATGCCGTAGAAGCGGGCGTCGGCCTCGGTTAGCCCCTCCACAGGCACCAGGTCGCCAGGAATGACCTGCGCCACATAGTCGCCGCGGCGCAGCTCGCCGGCCTCCACCCAATCCGGCTGAAGCCTGCCCTGCTCGATCTGCTGCAGCGTATGCTCGATGGACTGCTCCTGAGGTACGCCCTTGATGGCCCAGAACGGATGGCCGGCGGTGACGCGCAGGTCGTTCACCGAGTGCCTGACCTGCAGCCGCAACATGGGTGCGTCCTGCTGCTGATAGACGAAGTGCTCGGTGATCTCCCGGTAACGTCCGCGCTGGCCGAGCACCAGGTCGCCGCGCTTGACCTCCGCAATGGGCTTGGGGCCTTCAGCGGTGAAGACCCTGGTGTCCGGCGCGAAGCACTGGTTCACAGCCACCGCCGTGTCGTTGGCCACCTTCAGGAAAGGCACGACGCCCTGGGACTTGCCGTTTGTGCCCTTGATATGCGCACCCATCCCGCGCACCCGGGTCCAGTCGTTGCCCAAGCCGCCAGCAAACTTGCTGAGTAGCGCGTTGTCCTTGATGGCGCTGTAGATGCCGTCCAGGTCGTCCGGCACCGTGGTCAGGTAGCAGGAGCTGAGTTGGGGCCTGAGCGTGCCGGAGTTGAAGAGCGTCGGCGTGCTGCTCATGAAGTCGAAGCCGGAGAGCAGCTCGTAGAACTCGATGGCCCGCTCCTCGCGGTCGATCTCGTTGATGGCCAGCCCCATGGCCACGCGCATGAAGAAGGCCTGGGGCAATTCGAACCGGACACCCCGGTCGGTGTGGATGAAGTACCTGTCGTACAGCGTCTGCAGGCCGAGGTAGGTGAGCTCCAGATCGCGCTGCGGCTTCAGTGCCGCGCCGAGACGGTCGAGGTCGAAGCGCCCGAGCTGCTTGTCCAGCAGCTCCAGGTCCCCGGCGCGCCGGATGTAGGCGGCGAAGTAGTCCGCGTAGCGCTCGCTCATGTCGGCCTGGGTCTCGACACCCAGGCCCAAGTCCAGGAACCCGAGCGCCTCGCGCCGCAGAACATCCAGCAGCAGCCGTGCCGCCGCCTGGCTGTAGGCGGGCTCGCGCTCGATCATGGCCCGCGCCGACATCACCAGCGCCTGGCTCAGGTCGGCCTCTTTGACGCCGTCGAACAGGTTGCGGAGGGTGTCCTCGAGGATGGCCTCGGCGTCGACGCCGTCGAGCCCGCAGGCGGCCTCGTCCGCCAGGCGGGCCAGGCGCTCGGTATCCAGCGCCCGCGTGCTGCCGTCGGCCAGCGTGACCTTGATGCCGCCGTCAGTGGCGCTCTCCGCGGTGGCCAGTAGGGCCGCCTTCTCGGCACGCTCGCGGGCGCGCGCCTCGCGGTAGAGCACGTAGTCGCGGGCCACCTTGTGCTCACCGGCGCGCATCAGCGCCAGCTCCACCTGGTCCTGGATGTCCTCGATGTGCACAGTACCGCCGCCCGGTAGCCGGCGGGTCAGCGCGCTCACGACCTGAGCCGTCAGGCTCTCCACCCGGTCATGGATGCGCGACGAGGCCGCCGCGCTGCCGCCCTCCACGGCGAGGAAGGCCTTGGTCATGGCGACCCTGATCTTGTTCGGGTCGAAGTGTGTCACCTTGCCATTGCGCCGGATGACCTGTACCCGGCCTGGCTGGTGTGCGCCAAGCTCCACCGCTGTGGTCGGCGCGCCCGAGCTGCCGTCCGCCGAGCGTCTGCCGGCCTGACCGGATCGATCGGCAGTGGCGGTCTCGGCGCGGGTTGCAGCGGACATGGCGTCTTCTCCCGGGGCTTGGTGGCTGCGTCTGGTCGCGGTCTCTGGTGTAGGAATATATATGGACCGTATGCGCTGTCAACCACAATATCTTGTGTTCAACCCGGTGGTCAAGCGGTTGGTCGCCAGTGCGTAACCTGTGCATAAGTCACGGGCGAGGGCGTGCAGGGGCACAGCCTTGCTGACTTCGGCTGTGGATTCCCGCGGTGGGCAACGCCGGGTGGAGAAGTACCAAGACGGTGCGATCTCGACATCCGCATCTGCGCGGATGGCCAGCTCGCGTGGGGCCCCGGGGCCAAGGTTGCGAGGGGCCGCACGCCCGGGACATTGGCGCGGGCATGCGGCAGCAGGAGGTGTCCGGATTCGTGCCGAGGCTAGGGCTAGCGCTGGGTGCCTGCGGCAGCGCAGGGAGGCCGCGACGGCGGCTCAGAGGTTGTGGAGAATCCGCAGGCCGTCGCGAGGGCGCCCAGGGGCGTCCACAGCAGGTCTGCGGGTTCTTTCACGAGCGCTCAGCGCACCTCGACGACGAAGTACTTCGACGGCGCTTGCCGGTCTAGCCTGACCTGCGCGGAGTAGGTTCGGGTCTCGCCCGGCTGCAGCTCCGGAATATCGGCCGGGGTGATGGTCTGGCTCTTGTCGAGACGGGCGATGCCGGTTTGCAGGCCGGTTTCGTCGAACAGCGCGATGGTGACCTGCGGCAGGATCGGGCCCGTGCGCGCGTTGTGCAGTACCGTACTGAACTCGATCGTGCGCTGGTCGTCCACGCCGGATTGGACGAAGGTGATGTTCTTGACGTACTGGTTGTTGAGCTCGATCTGGCGGTCGAGCACAAGCTCGGCGACGCCCGGAAGGCGGTTCGCGAGCAGGATGACCAGGTCGTTATTGAGCTCGGTGATGCGCTCGCGGGCCTTGGCGATCTCAGCCTCCAACTGTTTCTGCACCACTGTCAGGTCCCGCTCCTTGTCGCGGATATTCTGCGTGTGGAAGTACAGCACCACCGAAAAGACGATGCTCGCGACCATGCCGGCTGCGAGCAGAAAGGCGAGGAGGCGGAGCCGGCGAACCTTGCGCCGGCTGCTGCTGGAGCTGCGGTGGCCGCCACGCGAGCCGGTGCGCGGGCCGCTGCGGCCGAGCACGGGCTGGGCCATGCCGTCCCGCAGGGGCTGGCTGTCGCCAGCGGCGGGTTGCATGGTGCCACTGCGGGACATGGTGTCGGTGGGGCCGCGGCCCTGCCAGTCAGGATTGCGGAATTCGTTCATTGCTGGCCCCTCTATGCGGGTCTGCCGGATTCGGCGCTGTCAGGCCCCTGTCGCGCTGCTGGCCAGGACCTGGCGCCCCAGGGCCGGGTCCCGAACGCCCGGTGAAGGCTTGCATGGCGCCGCACAGCTTGGCACGGCGCCCAACCGACCTGGCCGTGATTGTAGCTTCAGAGATATGCGCGTGTCAGGGTTGGCCTGCTCCTTCAGCATGCCCTTGGCCTGAGCGCTCGTGAAAGGGCCCGCCGACCGACCGCAGACGCCCCTGGGCGCGTCCAGCTTGCGTTGCAGAAGGCCGAGAATCGGGTCACCTGGCCCCTATGCTTCCCGATTCTCGCCGTCCTGCGCCTTGCTGGCCCCGCCCAGGGACGCCCTCGCCAAGGCCTGCGGATGCTTCACAACCTCTGAGTCGCACGGACCGCGTCGCAGAACGCGCCGCAGGCGGCCAGGGCATCGAGCAGGTCCTTAGGCGATTTCTGTCAACAAACAGACCGCCTGGCTTGTCTTTTCGCCCGCCTTCTGCGTCGCGGCAGCGGGCACAGAGCTCGACGATGCGCCCGCT
>JANQFI010000395.1 GCA_028277905.1 Chromatiaceae bacterium
AGCGGGCGCATAGTCGAGCTCTGTGCCCGCTGCCGCGACGCAGAAGGCGGGCGAAAAGACAAGCCAGGCGGTCTGTTTGTTGACAGAAATCGCCTAAGCTGGTCGCAGCTGTCGCGGAACCACGGCACCACCCGAGCAATCCTGTTGCGCGGCGATCGCCCAAGGCGCTGCGGGCGGCCGGCAGGGGCCAGGGCGGATTCCATCGCGGGTCTGGAAGCCCGGGCCACGCGCCCCGAGCCTGGTGATTCTCCTGCCGCCCGCCCCAACCCAGCCACTCGCGGATGGACCAGCAGCACAAGACCCTGTGCATGACCCACCTGGCGACGCCGGACATGGCCAACTTCTCGGGCCATGTCCACGGCGGCACCCTGTTGCGGCTGCTCGATCAGACCGCCTACGCCTGTGCGGCGCGCTATGCGAACCACTACGTGGTGACCCTGTCGGTGGACCAGGTCTTTTTCCGCGAGCCTGTGCACGTGGGGGAGCTGGTGACCTGCCTCGCGTCGGTGAACTACACCGGCACGACGTCCTTGGAGGTCGGCATCCGGGTGCTGGCCGAGGACATCATCCACAAGACCAAGCGACACGTGATGACCTGCTATTTCACGATGGTCGCCGTCGATGACCAGGGCCGGCCGGTGCCCGTGCCCCCGCTGTGCATCGAGACCGCCACCGAGCACCGCCGCAACCAGAGCGCGAAGCTGCGCCGCGAGCTGCGGCGCGAGATCGAGCAGCGCCACCGGCAGATCAAGGCGGCGGCGCCGGATGACGACGCCGCAGACGCTTGATTGCCCCTGCCCGGCCGGGCAAGCGTTCATTTTCATTAGGGTAGGCCGCCTAGTGGGATGCCCTTCTGGTGGAATGCCCCGTGCGCGCACCCGCTTGCCCCAGCCGGTGGACTGCGCCAACGCAACCAAAGGCCGCCACCGGCTTGACCTTGAAAACCCTGCGGGATAGGTTCCCGCGTTGGTATCGGCTGGCCCAGCGTCCGCGAGACAGCATCCCAGGCTGCCATTGCCGCGCCGCTCCCTCGAGCTTCGCCGCCCAGAACATCCCTCCCCGGACCATTCCGCCCCGGAACACCCCCAGGATTACGCGTATGCCGGCCGCCTTCCCGTTCTCCGCCATAGTCGCCCAAGACGAGATGAAGCTCGCGATCCTGATCGCGGCGACGGACCAGAGCATCGGCGGCGTGCTGGTGTTCGGCGACCGCGGCACCGGCAAGTCCACGGCCATCCGCGCCCTGGCCGCGCTGCTGCCGCCCATGCGGGTCGTGGAGGGCTGTGCCTACAACTGCGACCCGGACGCCCCGGACGGCGCCCTCTGCGCGGCCTGCCGCGAGAGACGCAACAACGGCGGCAAGCTCAAGGTGCGCAAGGGCCAGGTGCCGGTGGTGGACCTACCGCTCGGCGCCACCGAAGACCGCGTCATCGGCGCCCTGGACCTGGAATCGGCGCTCACCCGCGGCGAGAAGCGCTTCGAGCCGGGCCTCCTGGCCCGTGCCCACCGCGGCTTCCTGTACATCGACGAGGCCAACCTGCTGGAGGACCACCTGGTGGATGCGCTGCTGGACGTGGCCGCCAGCGGCGAGAACGTGGTCGAGCGAGAAGGCTTGAGCGTGCGTCACCCGGCGCGCTTCGTGCTGGTGGGCAGCGGCAACCCGGAGGAGGGCGAGCTGCGCCCGCAGCTGCTGGACCGCTTCGGCCTGTCGGTGGAGGTGACGACACCGCAGGACCTCAAGACCCGCATGCAGGTTGTCCGGCTGCGGGACGAGTTCGAGCGCGACCCGGACGCCTTCATCGAGAAGCACAAGCGCAAGGACAGCAAGATCCGCCGCCGAATCCTCAAGGCCAAGGCGCACCTGGACCAAGTGGAGGTGCCGGATGAGGGCCTGGAGCGCGCCTCGCAGCTCTGCATGAAGCTCGGCACCGACGGGCTGCGCGGTGAGCTGACCCTGATCCGCGCCGCACGCGCCTTCGCGGCACTGGAGGGCGACGAGAGCGTCGCGGACAAGCACCTGATGCGCGTCGCCCCGCCGGCGTTGCGCCATCGCCTGCGACGGAACGTGCTGGACGATGCCGGCTCGACCACCCGTGTCAACCGTGCCGTCGAGGAGCTGTTCGGCGCATGAGCACCGCCGCCCCGCTCCCGGGGCAGATCGCGCCAGGGCAGGTGCCGGCAGATGCAGCGACCGTCGATGCCGCGGCCGCCGCGGAGTGGCAGGCCCAGCAGGCTTCCCAATTGGCGGCGCGCTGGAGCGACGCCTGCCTGGCCGCGGCGCTGTTCGCCGCAGACCCAGTCGGCACCGGCGGCGTCAACCTGCGCGCCCTGCCGGGTCCGGTGCGCGACATCTGGCTGGAGCTCCTGCGCGAGCTGCTGCCGCCCGAGGAGCCCTATCGCCGCGTCCCGCTACACATCGCCGATGGCCGCCTACTGGGCGGGCTGGACTTGGCGGCCACGCTACATGCCGGCCGCCCCGTCGCCGAGCGCGGCCTGCTCGCGGAGGCCGACGGCGGCGTCGTGCTGCTCGCCATGGCCGAGCGCGTCGCCCGCAACACCGCGGCGCATCTGGGCGCGGCACTGGACAACCGGGAGGTCATGGTCGAGCGCGACGGTATCACCGCGCGCACGCCCGCCCGCTTCGGCGTCGTCGCGCTGGACGAGGGCGCCAACGACGAGGAACAGGTGCCCGATACCCTGAAGGACCGCTTCGCCGTCCTGTTGGACCTGAGCGACATCCCCTACAGCGCCGCGCTGCCGGCGGATCAGGACCTCGATGCCATCCGCGGCGCCCGGGCGCGACTGCCGCACGTGCAGCTGTCGGACGACATGCTGGAGGCCATCTGCGGCACGGCGCTGGCGCTGGGCGTGGGCTCGCTCAGGGCCAGCCTTTTCGCACAGCGCATCGCCTGTGCCGCGGCGGCGCTGGACGGGCGCGACGTCGTCGAGATGGACGATGTGAGCGCCGCCGCCCGGCTGGTGCTGGCACCCCGCGCCACCCGCATCCCGGTGCCGGACCCGCCAGAGGACCAGCAGCAGCCGGACGAGCCGCCGCCTGAAGACAACCAGGACGATGACCCCGACAGCCAGTCGCCGGAGCAGGACATCGACAAGCCGCTGGAGGACGTGGTGCTGGAGGCGGCCCAGGCGGCCATACCGGACAACCTGCTGGCCATGCTCAAGATGGGCACCCTGCGCACGCGCTCGCGCAGCGGCGGCAAGTCCGGCGCCAGCCAGAGCGGCTCGCTGCGCGGGCGCCCCGCCGGCACCCGCCGCGGCGAGCCCGGCGCCGGTGCCAGGCTCGCGGTCATCGACACCCTGCGTGCCGCGGCCCCCTGGCAGCGGCTCCGGCGCGCGGAGCGCCTGCGGCAGGGTCGCTCGATCACGCAGGGCGGCGAGGTGTTGGTGGAGGTGCGCCAGGACGACTTCCGCGTCACCCGCTACAGGCAGCGCTCCGAGACGACGACCATCTTCGTCGTCGATGCCTCCGGCTCCGCCGCGCTGCATCGGCTGGCGGAGGCCAAGGGCGCCGTGGAGCTGCTGCTGGCGGACTGCTATGTGCGCCGCGACCGCGTCGCCATGCTCGCCTTTCGCGGTCCCGGGGCCGAGCTGCTGCTGCCGCCGACGCGCTCGCTGGTGCGTGCCAAGCGCAGCCTGGCCGGGCTCCCGGGCGGCGGCGGCACGCCCCTGGCGGCCGGCATCGACGCCGCTGTGGAGCTGGCGGACGGGGTGCAGCGGCGCGGCGGCACACCTGTGGTCGTGCTCCTGACCGATGGCCGTGCCAATGTCTCGCGCGACGGGATCGGCGGTCGCGCCCGGGCCACCGAAGATGCGCTCGCCTCCGCCCGCGCCTTCCGCACCGCGGAGCTCAAGGCCCTGGTGGTGGACATGTCGCCGCGCCCGCGCCCGGACGCCGAGCAGCTCGCCCGCGCGATGGGGGCGGTGTATCTGCCGCTGCCGCACGCGGATGCGGCCGCTCTGTCCGGCGCCGTGCAGGCGGTTGCATAGGCATGACCGCCGCCAAGGTCCTCCAGAACAAGCTCGACTGGGCGCAAGACGGCGCCGACTGGCCGAACCGGGAGGCCAGTCGCTTCACCGACGCCGGGGGCCTGCGCTGGCATGTGCAGCTGGCGGGCAGCGGGCCGGTCCTGCTGCTGGTGCACGGCACCGCGGCGTCCACGCACTCCTTCGGCGGGCTCTTTCCGCGGCTCGCGGAGCGGTTCACCGTGGTCTCGCCGGATCTGCCGGGCCACGCCTTCACCGCCACGCCGCATCCCAACGAGCTCTGCCTGCCCCGCATGGCGGCAGGTCTGGGCGCGCTGCTGCGGGCGCTCGAGCTCGAGCCCGAGGTCGCCGTCGGTCACTCCGCCGGTGCGGCGGTTCTGGTGCAGATGGCCCTGGACGGACTGATCCACCCACGGCTCATCGTCTGCCTCTCCGGCGCGCTCCTGCCGCTGCGGGGCCTCGCCGGCAAGTGGTTCTCCCCGGCTGCCAAGCTCTTCGCGCGCAACTCCTTTCTGCCCAGCTTCATCGCCAAGGGTGCCCGCAAGGACCCCAAGGGCGTGCAGCGCCTCGCCGACAGCACCGGCTCGAAGCTGAGGCCGCAGGACATCGCCTTCTACCGCCGTCTCATCGCGAGCTCGGGCCACCTGGCCGCGGCGCTGAACATGATGGCGAACTGGGACTTGGAGCCCCTTGCCCGCCAGCTGCCGGGGCTCAGGCCCGCGCTGCTGCTGATCGCCTTCGACAACGACCTCACCGTGCCGCCGGCGGAGGCCGAGCGCGTCCTCGGCGTGCACCGGGGTGCCCGAATGCGGCTGGTGGACGGCTTCGGCCATCTCGCGCACGAAGAGGACCCGGGCAGGGTGGCGGAGCTGATCTTCGAGGCGGCGGGGGCGGACTGAGGTGCCGGGAGCCGCGACCGGCATCCCGCGGCAGCAGCCGCCGCAGGCCCGCATCAGGTCCGGCGCCCTGTGTCTGCCCGCGCTTGCCTCAGGGCGGGCGCCTCGGGATACTAGGCGCATGAGCTTTGCCACGTCCCTGACCAATCATTTCCTGATCGCGATGCCCGGTCTGAAGGACCCGAACTTTGCGCGAACGGTCACCTATGTCTGCGAGCACACCGAGCACGGCGCCATGGGCATCGTTATCAACCGGCCCATGGACATCCGGCTCGGCGAGGTGCTGGACCAGCTCGACATCGAGCCGGCGGTCAGCGGTGTGGCCGGCGTCCGGGTCTACCTGGGCGGCCCCGTGCAGACAGATCGCGGCTTCGTCATCCACTCCGGGCCCCTGGAGTACGACTCCACACTGGCCATCACGCCAGACATCCGCGTCACCACCTCCCGCGATGTGCTCGAGGCCATCGCCCAGGGCCAAGGCCCGGCGCACACCCTCATCGCCCTCGGCTACGCCGGCTGGGGTAGCGGCCAACTGGAAGAGGAGCTGAGTGCCAACGCCTGGCTCAGCGGCCCGGCGGACGGGGACATCATCTTCTCGCGCTCGCCGGGGGAGCGCTGGCTCGCCGCGGCGCAACTGCTCGGCATCGACCTTAACCTGCTGAGCGGTGATGCGGGACATGCTTGAAACAGGAATTAGGGCCGACGGCCGAGAGCGGGTGCGCCCCGCGCGCAGCCGCCCCGGCCTCCAGGGCGCCGGCGGACGGGTTAGGCCCGCAGCGGGTTAGACCTCTTGGCCACGCTGCTGGGCTTCGATTTCGGCACCCGGAGGATCGGCGTCGCGGTGGGGCAGACGGTCACCGGCACCGCGAGCCCGCTCGCCACGTTGCGCAACCGCGGCCAGAGGCCGGACTGGGTGGCGCTGGAGGCCTTGGTGCGGGAATGGCGGCCCGAGGCCGCCGTGCTGGGCCTACCGCACAACATGGACGATACCGAGGAGGAGACCCTGGCCGCGCCCGTGCGCCGCTTCGCCCGCCAGCTCACCGGCCGGTTCGGCATCCCGGTGCATCTGGTGGACGAGCGCCTGACCACCCTCGCCGCCGCGCGGGCCCTGCGGAATCTGGGCCGGGTTGGAGGCCGCGGACAGGGCCGAGCAGGGGGCGGCAGCGACGCGCTGGATGCCCATGCCGCGAAGCTGATCCTCGAGACCTGGCTCGGCGACGCCCAGTGCCGAGAGAAGCGCTGAACGAAGCGCTGGGGGATCCGCTGGCTTAAGGCACCTGCCAAAGACAAGCAGAACACCGGAGGCTGGATAAGCGCAGCGCAGCCAGCATTCGAGCTGGACCAGCTAAGGCGATTGCCGGAAACAAACATGCCGAATGGCGCAGGATTCTCGTCCGCCTTCGCGAAGCGGCAGCGCGTGCATAGTCGTTCTATGTGCGCGTTGCCGCGACAAAGAAGGCGGGCGAGAAGAC
>JANQFI010000400.1 GCA_028277905.1 Chromatiaceae bacterium
AGCGGGCGCATAGTCGAGCTCTGTGCCCGCTGCCGCGACGCAGAAGGCGGGCGAAAAGACAAGCCAGGCGGTATGTTTGTTGACAGAAATCGCCTAAGCGACGCCTTGGCGACCCTGAGGCGGATGTCGCCGGGTTGTGCGCGCAGCTGGGTCAAGGCGATTGCTGTCGATTGTCATACCAGCTTGCCTGTCTTGGCGCCCGCCTGCTGCGTCGCGCCAGCCGCTGCGTAGTGCGACTATAGGCCTGTCGGCACTCCTTTGCTCACGCCGCCAGGCGCAGAGGTTCATGATGAAACGGAGACGGTGGCCACGCTGGCCAATGACCTACTCGGTCCTCGCAACCACGCCTGCGAAGCAGCCCGCTTCGGCCCTGCCGATCGACGGCAGCGGTGGCGGATTGTGTGTGTGCATGGACGACCCGCCGCCGGTGAACACGAGCGTCCGGGCCGACATCACCCCAGAGGGGGCCGAACCGCTCACGGTCACAGGCCGCGTGCGCTGGGTGACCCGGGATGCCAGCCGCGACACCTGGCTGGTCGGCATCGAGCTCGAGTGATCGCCGGCCCGTCGGGGCCCGAGCGCCCGCAACGCTGCCTGGTCTGTCGCCGCCGCGGTTGAACCGGGCGGCGAAACTGGAAATAATGTGCAGCTGCGCCGCGTTTGCGGCGATCTCCTTGCCTCACCACGCGACCACAAGACCATCGGGCGTCGGGAGGCTTCAACCCGTGAGGAGTGCCATGCGACATTACGAGATCGTGTTTCTGGTTCATCCGAGCCAGAGCGAGCAGGTGCCGGCCATGATCGACCGCTACCGCAGCAACCTCGAGGGGCGCGGCGGCAAGGTCCACCGGCTCGAGGACTGGGGACGCCGCCAGCTGGCCTATCCCATCAACAAGGTGCACAAGGCGCACTATGTGCTGATGAACATCGAGTGCGATCAAGAGGCGCTCGATGAGCTGGAGAAGGCCTTCCGTTTCAACGATGCGGTGTTGCGCAACCTGGTGATCCGTCGCAGGGGCGCCGTCACGGACCCCTCGCCGCTGTTGAAGGGCGACGAGGAGAGTGGAGAGGAGCGTGGTGGCGGCGAGCGCCGCGGCCGGCGCGACGAGGACGAGCGCCCGGCGCGCTCGCGCCGCGACGACGATGACCAGGCGTCCCGTCCGCGTCGCGACGACGACTGAGCCCATACTGCCACCCAAGGCGCCGAGAGGATTAGAGCCATGGCCCGTTTCTTCCGCCGCAAGCGCTATTGCCGCTTCACCGCCGAAGGCATCACCGAGATCGACTACAAGGACCTGAACCTGCTCAAGGCCTACGTCAGCGAGTCCGGCAAGATCGTGCCGAGCCGCATCACAGGTACCTCCGCCAAGTACCAGCGCCAGCTCGCCGACGCCGTCAAGCGCGCTCGTTACCTGGCCTTGTTGCCCTACACCGACGGGCATTGAGTGAACGGCTGCCGGGCCGTGCCGGCCATCGGCCCGGTCTCGCGCCCGCCCAGCGGCCCGAGGATCTTCCTGGCGCTGTCCGTCGGCCGAGGTCCGGCGGCGCGCCACAGCACAGCCTTTTGAGGCACCCCAAGAGGAACCCCACGTGGACGTGATCCTGCTGAAGAAGGTCGGCGGTCTCGGCGATCTCGGCGACAAGGTCGCCGTGCGTCCAGGCTACGGCCGCAATTACCTGATCCCGCAAGGCGCCGCCGTGCCCGCCACCGAGGCCAATCTGAAGGCCTTCGAGGAGCGGCGTGCCGAGCTGGAGGCACGGGCCGCGGAGGCGCTGGCCTATGCCGAGGCCCGCCGCGAGCAGCTCGAGGGGCTTACCGTCAGCATCCCGCGCAAGGCCGGCGACGAGGGCCGGCTGTTCGGCTCCGTCGGCACCCTGGACATCGCCGGCGCCGTCACCGAGGCGGGTATCGAGCTGTCCAAGAGCGAGGTGCGCCTGCCTCAGGGCCCCTTCCGCAACATCGGCGAGTACGAAGTGGAGCTGCATCTTCACTCCGACGTGAAGGTCGTGATCCTGGTGGAGGTCGTACCCGCCAACTGACCCCGCGGCGCTCGCCCCAATCCCTAGGGTCGAGCGGCATGCCTGCCGTGACCGGAGCTGTACTCGCGGCTTGCACCCTGTGCCTCGAGCCGTTCTCCACCAGGGTCCCTCAGCATCCCTTGTGCGTCCCAGCCGCAGGCTGCGGTCTGGCCGGCTGACCACCTGCGCCGCGCAACCCGCCCACCGGCCGTCGGCCAGTCCCCGGAGCCGCTTGTCGGCACCCCTGCGCACGCGGACAATCGAGGTCCTTTCCAGAGCCCGATCGACCCTGCCGCGGTTCGCGTCCAAGCTTCGATGCGATCGCGGGATGGCTCAGATTTGTCGAATAAGAACAGGGGGATAACGCCGTGGAGCCCGACTTCGTGGAGGCTTTCGAGGGCGTGCGCGTGCCGCCGCATAACCTGCAGGCGGAGCAGTCGCTATTGGGCGCACTGATGCTGGAGAACAGCAGCTGGGAGCTGGTGGCGGACAGGGTGCGGGAGGTGGACTTCTACCGGCGCGAGCACCAGTTCGTCTTTCGTGCCGTGGCCTTGCTCGCGGAAGACGACCAGCCCTTCGATGTGGTCACCCTTGCCGAGACGCTGGAGAAGCGCAAGCTCTTAGGGGATGTCGGCGGTATGGAGTATCTGGCGGAGATCGATCGCTACACGGCCTCCGCCGCCAACGCCCTGCACTATGCGCGCATCGTCCGCTTCAACTCGGTGCTGCGCCAGCTCATCAAGGCGGGCACCGATATTGCCGATCTCGCCTTCGACACCGAGGGCCGCTCCGAGGCCGAGATCCTCGATACCGCCGAGGCCAAGGTCTTCGCCATCGCCGAGCAGCTCGCGCGCGGTGGCGGCTTCCAGCCCATCGATAGCCTGCTCAAGATCGCGGTCGACAAGATCGACGAGCTCTACCATCGCGACGAGCCCATCACTGGCCTGCCCAGCGGCTTCGTGGACTTCGACATGAAGACCTCCGGGCTGCAGAACGCGGACCTGATCATCGTCGCAGGCAGGCCGTCCATGGGCAAGACGAGCTTCGCAATGAACCTGGCCGAGAACGTCGCCATCAAGACCCGCAAGGGCGTGGCGGTGTTCAGCATGGAGATGCCGGGTGACTCGCTCGCCATGCGCATGATGTCGTCGCTGGGGCAGATCGACCAGCACCGTGTGCGGACCGGCAGGCTCACCGAGGACGACTGGCCGCGGCTGACCTCCGCAGTGCACATCCTCTCCCAGGCGCCCATGTACATCGACGACACCCCAGCGCTGTCACCGACGGAGGTTCGTGCCCGGGTGCGACGGCTGCAGCGAGAGCTGAAGCGCGAGGAGAAGGAGCTCGGCCTGGTGGTCGTCGACTACCTGCAGCTGATGCAGGCGCCAAGCGAGGGTGACAACCGGACGGCGGAGATCTCCGCCATCAGCCGGGCGCTGAAGTCGCTGGCCAAGGAGACGAACCTGCCCGTGGTTGCCCTATCGCAGCTGAACCGCTCGCTGGAGCAGCGGCCCAACAAGCGCCCGGTGATGTCGGACCTGCGCGAATCCGGTGCCATCGAGCAGGACGCGGACCTGATCGTGTTCATCTACCGCGACGAGGTCTACAATGAGGACAGCCCGGATAAGGGCGTCGCCGAGATCATTATCGGCAAGCAAAGAAACGGCCCCATAGGCACCGTCAAGCTCGCCTTTCTCGGCCAGTACACCAAGTTCGAGAACCTCGCCGACGGCCTTTATGGCGATTACGGCAAAGTGTAGGGGGCGGACGACATGTCGGATTCAACGAATGCAGGACCTGAGCCTCAGGGTACCGCGATCCTGATGGTTCGCGGCTGGACCCAGCGCGCTCAGGTCTCGGACGGGCTCAAGTCTCTGGTGCGCGAGTGCTTTCCCGACGCCGACGAGCCGATGGTGCCGGCGCTCGACCTCGGGATCTTCTCCACGGCCGATCCGAGCGAGCTCGTCCAGCGGATCATCCAGGTGGTGGACGAGCGCTGGGCGACCCGCCCTTTCGAGCGCTTGATCATTATCGGTGTCAGCGCCGGCACCCTGTTGGCGCGCAATCTGTACGCGACGGCCTGTGGTGCCGTCGCCGAGCCGGACAGGGAGCTGGATGAGGGCGCGGCCAAGCCTTGGGCCCCGCGCGTGGCGCGGATCCTGCTGGTGGCCGGCGTCACGCGCGGTTGGAGCGTCTCCTCGGCGACGCCCCCTCTGCTGCGCTTCCTCGCGCCCTGGTTCCTGGCGATCGTCACCCGTTGGGCACGCCTGGCCCGGCGCCGGGAGCTGTTCATCAAGCAGCTCCAGCGCGGCGCGCCCTTCGTGATCGAGAGCCGGCTCAAGCTCTTCCAGGTCGAGCGACACGACCGGGCTGCCGGAACAGGGCACCTGCCGCACACCCTGCTGTTGTTGGGCTCGCAGGACGAGTACGTGTCCCCCGCGGATGCGATCGACCTGGGACCACGGGAAGGGTACAGCTGCATCGAGGTGCCGTACAGCAACCATCTCGACCTGCTGGACATCGGCCGCATGGCTGGCGACGACGACACGGACGCTGCCCGGCTGCGCAGGGCGCGGGCCGAGAGCCTCAAGCGCGCGTTGCTGGCCGAGACGCCGGCGGACGTGGCGGACATCGCCATGCATCACGAGGATATCGACGACTGGCTGGACGAGATGGACAGGTCGCTGGTGCCGCTCGACAGCGACGCCGACCGGCAGGTGGGTCATGTCGTCTTCGTCGTACACGGAATTCGCGATAACGGCTTCTGGACCAAGCGGCTCGCGCGGGCGATCAAGGAGCTTGCCCGCCGGCGTGCAGCCGATGCCGCCCCCGCCGAGGGACGGCCGAGCACGCTGGTGGTCCGGGTGCCATCGCCCAGCTATGGCTTCTTCTCCCTGTGGGACTTCGTGAACCCCTGGGGCCGGGAAACGGCTACACGTTGGTTCTTGGAGAAGTACGCCGAGGTCAAGGTGCGTTGGCCTGATGCGCGCATCAGCTACATCGGCCACAGCAACGGCAGCTACCTGGCGGCACGGGCGCTGCGCGATTGTCCGATGGTAGCGCTGCGGCGAGTCGCCTTCGCCGGCAGCGTGGTGCGCACCGACTACCCCTGGCATGAGCGAGGCCGGCAGGTGGAGTCCGTGCTGAACCTGGCCGCGAGCGCAGATTGGGTCGTTGCCTGCCTACCCTGGGCCTTCGAGCGACTCGGCTTGCGTGGGTTGGACGTCGGCGGTGCCGGCTTCCAGGGGTTCAGTCCCCCCGAGAGTGTCGGCGCAGCGGCCGCCGAGCACCCGCAAGTGCACAACTTCTGCTATGTCGAAGGCGGTCATGGTGCCGGCATTGCCGAGCCGATGTGGCCGGCCCTGGCCGCATACGTGGTGGATGGGACGATTCCCAGCGGTCCAGTGCAGCGGACGTCCAACCAGGAAAAATGGGGGCAGCGTGCCAAGTGGGCGCCGCTGGCCATCGCGGGCGTCCTGGTCGGCGGTTTCATGGGGCTCGTGGCCTTGTTCGACGATTTCGCCCTCGCCCTGTGGGCCGCGGTCTATGTGCTGCTGGTCAACCAGATCGTGTTGTTCTTCTGAGCGATCCACGCCGGAGCGCCGCAATCACAAAGGGATCCGGCAAGCCTCGCCGCCGCAGCCTGTACCTCTGCAAGGCTTGTGGTGCCCAGCAGCCCAAGTGGTCCGGGCAGTGTCCGGACTGCGGCGCCTGGAACAGCATCGACGAGGCGCCCGCGGCGCCGGCACCGCCGCCTCGTGGCGGCTGGACCGGCGCGGGCGGCAGGGCCGAGGTGCTGGCTTTGTCCGGTATCGCGCCGGAGCGGCAGACGCGGGCGCCGAGCGGTCTTGCCGAGCTGGACCGGGTGCTTGGCGGTGGGCTGGTGCCCGGCTCTGTGGTGCTGATCGGCGGCGACCCCGGCATCGGCAAGTCCACAATGCTGCTGCAGGCGGGCGCCGCCCTGGCCGCCGGGTCCGGCAGTGCGGCGGCGCCGGTGCTCTACGTCACCGGCGAGGAGTCACCGCAGCAGGTGAGCCTGCGGGCGCATCGGCTCGGTCTGGTGGGGCAGGGCGGCCAGCCCGGGGCGCATCAGCGTGGACAACTGCGCCTGCTCGCCGAGACCTGTGTGGAGCAGATCCTGAGCCTGGCCGCGGCCGAGCGCCCGCGGGTCCTGATCCTGGACTCCATCCAGACGCTCTACACCGAGATCCTGGACTCCGCGCCCGGCAGCGTCTCGCAGGTGCGTGAGACCGCGGCGCAGCTGGTCCGCTTCGCAAAGCTCACGGATACGACCCTGTTCCTGGTGGGGCATGTGACCAAGGAAGGTGCGCTGGCCGGCCCCCGGGTGCTGGAGCACATGGTGGACACGGTGCTCTATTTCGAGGGCGAGCCGGACGGCGCCCATCGGCTCATCCGTGCCGTCAAGAACCGCTTCGGCGCCGTCAACGAGCTGGGCGTCTTCGCGATGACGGACAAGGGCCTGCGCGAGGTGCGCAACCCTTCGGCAATCTTCTTGAGCCGCCACGACCGCCCGGTGCCGGGCTCGGTAGTGCTGGTGACGCGCGAGGGCACTCGGCCCATGCTCGTCGAGGTGCAGGCGCTGGTGGATCGGAGCCCGCTTGCGAATCCCCGGCGTGTCGCCGTCGGGCTGGAGCAGAACCGGCTCGCGATGCTCTTGGCGGTGCTGCACCGCCATGGCGGCGTGGCCATGTTCGACCAGGACGTCTTCGTCAACGCCGTCGGCGGCGTGCGCGTGACCGAGACGGCCGCCGATCTGGCGTTGCTGCTGGCGGTGCTGTCCAGCCACCGCGACCGCCCGCTGCCCCTGGACCTCGCCGTGTTCGGCGAGATCGGCCTTTCTGGCGAGATCCGGCCCGTGCCGAACGGCCCGGACCGTCTGCGTGAGGCTGCCAAGCATGGCCTGACGCAGGCCATCGCCCCCAAGGCCAACCTGCCCAGGGGCGGCATCGATGGCCTCGCCATCAAGCCCGTGCTGTCGTTGGCGGAGGCATTGGAGGCCGTTTGAGAGCGCCTCGGCTCCGCGGCTGCAGCCTTAGGCGATTTCTGTCAACAAACATACCCCCTGGCTTGTCTTTTCGCCCGCCTTCTGCGTCGCGGCAGCGGGCACAGAGTTCGACTATGCGCCCGCTGCCGCTCCTTGAAGGCGAGCGAACATCCTGCGCCATTCGGTCTGTTTGTTTCCGGCAATCGCCTTAGGGGTTGAACGTCAACGCAGGCTCAGCCCTGCGGCCCGCGTTCCTGCTCTGCCGGAGGCTCTTCCGAAGTCGCGGCGGCAGGGGTACCGCCGTCGCCTGCGCCGTCCGCCTGCTTGTCGGATGAGGCATCAGGTCGTGAAGGCGAGGACTGCATGGTGAATAGGTACAGCACGACGCCGATGAAGACGGCAAACTCGATCAGGGGAAGGGGAGTATTCAATGGCTGATCCCGGGGAACGCCTTTGCGGAGGGAGGGAAGCTAAGGGCGGTTGGCCGTTCTTCCAGGGGAGCAGGGTCGAGCAGGCTCCGCTCCGCAAGGCTGCCCATCGCCGGCGGCCTGCGTCGGTCGCCTGGCGATCGCGCCGGAGACGCCGCTCCAGCATCTGGCCTGCGTCAAGCGACGGCGGTCCGGCGCTCCCGCAGCGCCGCGATCCAGGCATGTTGCGCCTCGCGGCGACGACGCTTCTCCAGTGCCTGGCGGATGCGGTCCTTGACCTGCGCGAAGGGCAGGATGCGGGCGGGCTCGATGTGCTCGCAGAGGAGGATGTGGAAGCCGATCTCGGACTCCACAGGGGCGCCGGCCGCGCCCCTGGGCAGCGCGAACAGGACGGCCTCCACCTCGGGGTAGAGCTGGCCGCGGACGATCTTGCCGAGCTTGCCGTCCGCGAGGGCGGTGGGGCACTCGGAGTGGCGCCGGGCGAGGCGGGCGAAGCGCCGCACCAGGCTGTCCTTACCGCCGCCGGGCTCGGAGCAGAGCTTGGCGGTGATCTCGTCGGCGCGGGCGCGGGCGGCGCCGCGGGTATTCTCCGCGTAGTCGTCGTTGACGGTGATGAGGATATGCCGGGCAGTGCGATGCTCCGGTATGCGGAAGCGCTCGCCGTGCAGCTCGTAGAAGAGGCTTGCGTCCGTGTCCGTGACTTCGGCAAGGCGGCTGCCGACCCGCTGCAGGACGGCGTCGAATGCCAGCTCCCGGCGCAGCGCCTGCCGGAGTCCAGCGGCGTCGAGGCCGTTACGGGCGAGGTCGGCATCGAGCTCGTCCGAGCTCGCGAAGCGTCGGGCCACCTCGGTGAAGCTCAGCTCCACCGTGCCGGCGGCGATGACGACCTTGGTGGCCTCCGGGGAGCCCAGCACCAGCTCCTCCAGCCTGAAGGTCTGGTCCGCCTGTTGGTGGACGGCAGCGCGCTGGGCATCGTCCAACGCCGCCAGGCTCGACTGGAAGCGCTCGGTGGCGGCGCGCAGCAGGTGGTAGCGGTAGGCGGTCGCCTTGTCGTCCGCCTGCTCGTCACCGGCGTTCGCGGCCCTGTTGTCGCCGAGGGTGGGCCTGCTCATGCGACGTCCTCCTGTGCAGGGTGGCCCCGGGTCCGGGTGTCGGCATCCGCGGCTCGGGTGAGCGCCGATTCCGGCACCTGCAAGGTGTCGCAGCCGGGAAAGTCGACGTCGTAGGCGACAGCGCCGGGGCTGCCATCCGCTCCTGGGGCGCCGCGGATGACCCGGGCGATCTCGCCGACGCTACCGGTCTGCACCAGCACCCGGCCGCCGACACCCAGCGCGACTCGGGTGGCGACCCGCTCGCGGCTCTCGAACCGGCTCGGGGTCCAAGGCTCTTCGGCCGCTTGCAGCTCTTCCTCGCGGCAGCCGACGACGCGGTCGATGTCCAAGAAATGCACCGAGTAGATGATCTGATCCTGCAGGAAGGTGCCCAGGTCGCCCACGAAGCCGGTGCTGCCACGGCGCACCAGGAGCGCGCCCCTGGGCTTGCCCGGATAGGTGCCGTCGTTACGCAGGTTACGCAGCACGCGTACCTCCATGCCGTGCTCGAACCTAGGACGCATGGCTGTCGGCGGACCGCCCGGGTCTCTCGCGGGGAGACTCGCGGGGTGTCTCGGGGGATATCTTGACGCGGTCGGCGAGTAGCGCGTCGAGCCCGACCTCGACGGTCCGCGGCTCGTGCATGTGGAAGACACGGAAGACCTTCTCGGTGCGCGCATCGGAGGAGACAAAATCCTGGTAGGCCCGCCCGAGCAAGGCCGCGTAGGCGGCGAAGCACGCGCCGGGCTCGGCCGGCGGCTTGCCGGCGTCGTCCAGGTAGTCGTGGAAGCGCTGCAAGATGTGCAGCCGATTCACCTGCACGACTGCGGGGTCGAAGGCCACGCCGAAGAAGCTCAGAAAGTCCTCGGCGCTTTCCAGCTCATCGAGGGCGTCTTCCAAGTCTGCCAGGCCGAGGTCTTCAGGGTTGGGTGGGACGGCGTCGCTGGTGGGCATGGCTGGTCTCCGGCGGTTGCGTGACCTGGGTCGAATCGGTAGCGGGGCAGTCGCCCCGCGGGGCAAGATACCCCGCCGCTCAGGGCCTCCGGGGCCGCTGAGCATGAGGGAAAGCGAGCACCGCGCTCTCGCTTACCCTGCCGTCAGGAGCCTGGCCCTCGCGGCCGAGGCCCTCAGGACCTGGGCACCCGGCAAGGGGTCCTGCCTCGTGTCCAGGGGCGCGCTCGCCGCCAGCTCGCCCAGGAAGCGGCACAGATCGGCGCGTTCCGGCGCGTGCTTGGTCTGGGTGACGAAGCGGCGTACCAGCGGCAATAGGCGCTCCGCCTCGCCGGCGTCGATGGTCGTGGCGAGCTGCTCGGCATAGGCCAGTTGCACGGCGTGGCGGCCGGAGTGCTTACCCAGCACCATGCGGTGGGTGCGCCCCAACTCGGCGGGGTCGATGCCCTGGTAGTTGCGCGGGTCCTTCAGCAGGCCGTCCACGTGGATGCCGGCCTCGTGGGTGAAGGCGCCATCGCCGACGAGGCTCTTGTGCCAGGCCACAGGGCGGCCGGAGGCGGTGGCGACCAGCTTGGATAATGCGTCGAGCCGGCTCAGGTCCACGCCGGTGTCCAGCCGGTGCAAATGCTTGAGCCCCATGACCACCTCCTCGAGGGCAGCGTTGCCGGCGCGCTCGCCGAGGCCGTGCACCGTCGTGTTGACATGCGTAGCACCGCCGCGCACGGCCGCCAGGGTGTTGGCGGTCGCGAGCCCCAGGTCGTCGTGGGCGTGCATCTCGATCTCGCAGTCACAGGCCGCGGCAAGGTCTGCGATGCGCTCGCGGGTGCCGAAGGGGTCCAGCAGACCCAGGGTGTCGGCGAAGCGCACCCGCCGCGCTCCGGCTCCCTGCGCGGCCTCGGCCACCTGGCGGAGGAAGGCGGGATCGGCACGGGAGGCGTCCTCCATGCCGACGCCGACCTCGAGTCCCAGCGCTAGCGCGGTGGGCACCAGCCGACCGATCTGCGCCAGCACCCAGGCAGGGTCGCGGCCGAGCTTGCGGGCGATCTGTTGATCCGACACCGGGACGGACAGGTCCACCAGCTCCACGCCAAGCCCGCGGCAGGCGGCGATGTCCGCTGGCAGCATCCGTGCCCAGACCATCAGCCGCGCCTGGAGGCCGAGCGCCGCGGTGGCGCGAATGGCCTCGCGCTCATCGTCGCCCATGGACGGGATGCCTACTTCCAGCTCCGACACGCCCAATGCATCCAGCCCGCGGGCGATGGCGAGCTTCTCGTCCACCGAGAAGGCCACGCCGGCAGATTGCTCGCCATCGCGCAGCGTGGTGTCATTGATGGTGACCAGGGTCGCCGGCATGGGGTCGGCGGTCCTGTCTGGGATCTGCATCGGCCCGCTCCATGCAGTGTTGCGGGGAGGAATGCTAGATCTCTAAGCAAAACCCGAACCAATCTTTTTGATGTCTTGGATTCAGCGGGTTAAGGTGGCATGTCGGCCGCTGGCCGGGGGCTTTGCGACAGCCGCGGCAGGCCGTTGTCGGGGATGTGACGCGGGGCTCGGCAGGGGCGGGCGGTGATGGCGAGCGGAAGGCCGAGCGCTCGGTCAGGCAGCCAGTCCGGGTCCAGGATCTGCGCTGTGGGCCAGGGGCAGGTCTCGGGCAGGTGTTCCAGGCCGGCTTCGGATGCCGCCGCAGTGACGGCATCTACCCAGATCTCCTGTGGCCACTCTGGATCCGCCAAGGTCGGCTCGAGGCTCGGGGTTCGCTTCATCCGCAGCTGGATGCCCTGACGCTGGTTGCGAACCCTGAGCTGCCGGCTCCGACCGCGGTGCTCGGGCTGGTAGCGCCACTTGCTGGCTCGAGCACCCGCAGGGTCTGCGTCAGTGCCTTCTGGCAGTCCCAGAAGCACATGATCCCGGGCGGACTGTGACGGCATCGAATCTCGCCGCACGGCTTTTGGGAATGATTGCTGCGTCCGCGTTATCGGAAAATGTTCCCTGGTCGCGGAGTTTTCCTGGCTCCTGGTCGCGAAACTCCAGCTTCGCGACCCGAGCGCGGCGGTCCTTGGCCGCGCCGCTTGTCTCCCTGCCGGTCGGCCATGATCCCTTGGACGCGCTGACCCACTGCGTCGAGCGCATCGAGCACCAGCTCGATCTGGCAGAAGCTGACCTCGCAGAAGATATCGGGGCAGGGATCACGCGGATCTCACCGAGCGCGTCCCACCGCTCCGCGGTGTCACGCCTTCCCTCGAGCTCCGCGCCCTGCTCGACGCGCCCCGTCGCGCCACCAGGAAGCACGTCCAACACAAGGTGAGCAGCTTAGAGCGGATAAGCGCACCGCATCCGCCATTCGAGCCCGGGGTGGAATGCGCTCCGATTGTCCACCGCACTCCCGGGTCGCGATGTCCACCAGCTCCTTGCAGAGCCGCCGCAGCAGCACCGGATGGCCCCGGGTCAGCTCGAACAGCCGCGCCGGCAGCTGGGGCGGGTAGCGCGGCGTCGGCATCGGGTCTGTGATGAGCCGGAGCGCGCTCGCGCGGTCCAGTCGTCCGCGTGCTCGCCGCAGGCCAGAGCGGCACGGCAGCGCAGATCTTCGAGCCAGTGGGTCACGGAGCGGATCTTGCGCGCCTGGAGGTCCTGCCGCACCAGCCGGAGGCCCGGCCCCAGCAGTTCCGGCAGGACGTTGAGCAAGCTCGTTTTGCCCACCCGGCGCTGGCCCTGGCGGCTCTCGGGCAGGTAAGCGCGGCAATCAGCCCGGATCGATGCCCTGCTCGCGCAGCCTGGCACGCAGGCGTTCCAGCTCCCCCTCGGCGGCGTCGGCCCGTGCGCGCTCGGCGTCGGCGGTGGCCAATGCGGCGGCTCGCTGCTCCCGCGCCTGTGCCAGCTCGGCGAGCGTGGGTAGCCTGTCGCCGCTGGCGAGGTCGACAAGCTCCAAGTGCCGGCGGTCGGCGGCGACCCGGAAGCCGACGCCGACTCGATCGCTGCGAAACCAGGCGTCGGCATCGGGCCGCCAGCGCTGGTAGCGGCCCCTCACCATTCGGAAGCCCTGCAGCGATAGTTCGCGCTCCCCATGCTGGCCATAGGGCTTCAGGATCAAGTACTCGGGGATGCCGGCAAGGGCGTAGATCGCGGGCTTCTTGGTGTCGTCGCCCGCGTAGTTGCGCGACATCACCTCGATGACCAAGCAGGGGCGCGTGCCTTCGGCGACGACGTCGAAGCTCTCGCGGTCCGCGCCCTTGTCGCGCACGCCGGGGACCACGGCGATGTCTGGCGCCGGCTGCTTCAGGCCCGGGATGCCCCAGAGCATCTTCATGTCGGCGAAGACCGCGGTCGCGGGGTCGTCGCGATAGCGCAGCGCCAGGCGATTATAGAGATCGTTCACGCACTCGAAATGCAGCGCGCCTTGGATCATCACGTCACCGGGCTGCGGGTCCAGGAAGTCGTCCGGGCCGAGTGGCTGCTCGACCAGCTCCAGCGTGCCGTCGGTGCGATGCCGCTCGACCTGACGCCAGCCGTAGCGGAATGGGTCCGGCGCGAGCTCGGCGTTGCGGTCGGCCTTGTTGCTGGTCATGGGGCTGATGCTCAGGGGTCTGCAGAGGTTTCTGATGTTCCCCGGGTTGGTCGCAGAGCTCCGCCAACGGGGTCGCTGTTCCCGAGGCGCTCAGGGTCGGTCTCGAGCAGGAGCCTAGCAGATCTGCCGAGCGCTCAGGCCGCATGGAATTCGACCTTGTCGTAGACGTCGGCGAGCGCAAGCGTGCAGTCGATGCTGGGCAACTTGAGCTCGTCCGTGGGCCGGTCGAAGCTGGTGAGCACCCAGCGGCCGGCGTCGTCGCGGATGTACAGGTCCACCTGCACCCGGTGCTGTGCCACGAGCAAGTAACCCTTTAACGATGGCACCTGACGGTAGAGCGCGAATTTGTCGCCGCGGTCATAGCCCTCGGTGCTGGATGAGAGCACCTCGCCGATGAGGCTCGGGTTCAGTAGCAGGTCGCGGCGGTCATCATGGAAGCGCTGCTCGCCGCAGAGAGCCATCAGGTCCGGGTACTTGCCGGCGCCGGCGGTCTCGATATGCAGCCTCATACCACTGGCGTAGACTTGGCAGGGGCGGCCTTTGAACCTGTTACCCAGTTCCCGGTTGATATTGCTGATGATTGCGTTGTGCTCCGCGGTGCCTCCGGCCATCGCGAAGACCTCGCCCTCGAGGTACTCGGTGCGCTCGTCCAGGCTCTCGCGCTCGGCGGCGAGCCAGTCGTCGAAGCTGAGGTGTGGCTTGGGTTTCAGGGTCATGGTGGCCTGGGTTCGAGTAACGGTTAGGCCATCGGGTGTGCGGCCGGTCGCTTTGTCCCGCTCGCCGCCCCGCGATACGCTTGCGCTGCTCCGCGTGCCTGGGTTGGTAACCGGGCGCGGTCTTGGTCCAGGTTTCAGCCGCCTAGCGGGCGTTACGGCTTCGCATAGCCGAATCATGCCGCGTCGCGGATGCGGGCGTGGATGACGACCTCGTCAAAAGGGACGGTCAGCTCGCCGTCGCCAGTGCGCTCAGAAGTCCCGGCGCCAGCAGCGTCTCGATGTCGGTCTGGACGCTCTCGGGGTTGTGGCCGAGCCTGTCAGCCAAGTTCTGGACGGCTGCCCGCTCCTGAGCCGCTTAGGCGATTTCTGTCAACAAACAGACCGCCTGGCTTGTCTTTTCGCCCGCCTTCTGCGTCGCGGCAGCGGGCACAGAGCTCGACTATGCGCCCGCT
>JANQFI010000402.1 GCA_028277905.1 Chromatiaceae bacterium
CAGGTAATCCAGCAACTCGCCCAGTGGGGCCGCGACGGCCACGCGGAGGACGGGGGCGGCGCTGCTGGCGGCAGGCATGCGCGCTTGGACAGGTTGTTGCGGCGTTGCGTCCACTCGGCTCAAGGCAACCGAGTTTCAGACGATCCGGAAAGGGTTTTTCAACACCACCTGTGGATAAGTCCGTGGAAAAGACGTTGGGACGCGCCGCCAGGCGGCGCCGTTGTTGGCGCAGTGTAACATTGTCTAAGAATTGGTCATATACTCTCGATTATGTTTAAAATCAGTAATTTGCGGTAATTTAGCCATGACTGAGCAAGGCGTCGGCGAGCAGCCGTTGACAAGCAGGCCAAGCCTCTGAAGCTTGTGCAAAACTGCGTGCGGGCGTGACGCGGGCTGTCGCACGCCTTGACCCGGGCCTTGCCGTTATCCTCTGACCTGGCAGCCCTTTTGCCCAGGGCGTTGCAACCTCCAGCCGGGCATGTATTATGCTCGCCAACTGCGGACCGGTGTCGAGTTATGGTGATACTGAGCCAACAGGTTTTGCGCACCGATCTGGCGGGCATGCCGCTGGAGTGGGTGAGCTACAAGGCCGCGGCCCGGCTCTATTCCCTTGGCCAGGTGGCCTATGCCTGCGGGAATCCGCTATTGCTGCTGCGCGGCGGCATAAACGCCCGTACCCGCGTGCAGAGCAGACTGTTGATTCACAGCATCATTGCCACCCACGGCACACACCACGCGCTCAGCAAGCTGCGCGACGACTATGTGCCGCCGCTGTCCAACCGCACCCTGTTCCAGCGCGACGATCACCTCTGCATGTACTGCGGTGGTCGCTTCTCGTCGCGCTACCTGTCCCGCGACCATGTGCGACCCATCAGCCTCGGCGGTGAAGACATCTGGACCAATGTCGTCACGGCCTGCGTGCGCTGCAACAACTACAAGGCGGGCCGCACCCCGGAGGCGGCCGGTATGGAGTTGTTGGCGGTGCCTTTCACGCCGACCCACGCGGAGTACATCTACCTGATGGGCCGCAACGTGCTGGTGGACCAGATGGAGTTCCTGCGTGCCCATTTCCCGCGCTCGTCGCCGCTGCTGCGGCGGCTGGTCAGGGCCTAGCGAGCCGCCCCGGGTCCCGGGCTGTACTCAGGGTCCGGGCGCCGGCCGCCCGCCGGCCATCTTCCGATGGTCTCACAGTCGACATCGACAGGATATTCGCACCTTGACGGATTGGTCTCGAATCGCCGAGCAGATCGCCGCCGCCAGCGGCGCGCCCTTCGAGCCGCGGCAGCCGCGCCACCTGGGCGGCGGCTGCATCAACAGCGCCGCGGTACTGGATGACGGGGGCAGGCGCTGGTTCGTCAAGCTCAATGACGCCTCCCGGCTCGACATGTTCGAGGCCGAGTGCGAAGGACTCGCGGCCTTGGCCGCCACCGACAGCATCCGCGTGCCGCGTCCGCTCTGCTGCGGTGTCGCTCGCGGGCAGGCATTCATCGCCATGGAGTACCTGCCCCTAAAAGCAGGCGGCAGCGGCTCTGCCGCGCTCGCCGGCGAGCAACTGGCGGCGATGCACCGCAGCACGGCGCCGGCCCACGGTTGGCACCGGGACAACACCATCGGCGCGACCCCGCAGCGCAACCGGCAAGATGCCGACTGGGTGCGCTTCTGGCGCGACCAGCGGCTCGGGTTCCAGCTCGACCTCGCCCTGGGCAACGGCTATGGGGGGCGCCTCCAGCAGCGCGGTGCACTGCTGCTGGAGCGGCTGGGTGCGTTGCTGGATCATGCCCCGGCGCCGTCGCTGCTGCACGGCGACCTCTGGGGCGGCAACTTCGGCGCCGATGCCGCCGGCAACCCGGTGATCTTCGACCCAGCCTGCTATTACGGCGATCGCGAGGCGGACATCGCCATGACCGAGCTGTTCGGCGGCTTCGGCAGCCGCTTCTACGCGGCTTACAACGCTGCCTGGCCGCTCGACTCCGGTTACCAGACCCGCAAGACCCTGTACAACCTCTATCACATCCTGAACCACCTGAACCTCTTCGGTGGGGGTTACGGCAGCCAGGCGGAGCGCATGATCGACCGGCTCCTGGCCGCGGCCGGCTAGCACGAGGCGACGGTCGAGTACCAACTAGGTTACCGTTGTGTTAAAAGGCGCCTTTGCCAGTCCGCCGCCCGTCGGTTCAGCCGTTGCCAAGCCCCGAGCGCTCCTCCCCCATGCCCCGCGAGCTTCTGATCCTGCGTCACGCCAAGTCCGACTGGGAGACGGGCGCCGCGCTCGACTTCGAGCGTCCACTGGCCAAGCGCGGCCGCAAGGACGCCCCTCGGGTGGGTGAGTGGCTGTACCGCGAGGGCCTGATTCCGGGCGTGATCCTGAGCTCTCCGGCACAGCGTGCGCGGGAGACCACACTCAGGGTCTGCAAGTGCCTGGACCTGCCCAAGCAGGAGGTCGTCTGGGACGAGAGTGTTTACGATGCCGACCTCGGCACCCTGCTGATGGCGCTTGCACGCGTGCCGCCGGACGCTGAGCTGGTGCTGCTGGTGGGGCATAATCCGGGGCTCGAGGAACTACTGCGGTACCTCGCCGGCAGCGACCTGGAGGAGCCGGCGGATGGCAAGCTGCTGCCGACGGCCACGGTTGCGCGGCTGGAGATGCCGAACGACTGGTCGGCGCTTGCCCGGGGCTGCGCGGGCCTGGTGTCCATCGTGCGCCCGAAACAGCTCAAGTAGGCCGCGTCGGTCGGCGCGCGCCCCTTCGGCCAGAGCCATCCGATTCAGCCCATGAAGTACCGATTCCGCGTCCTGTTCTGCTGCCTCGCCGTGGCGATCGCACCGGTGATCGCACCAGCCCAGCAACCGGGCCAGCGAGCGGCCGAGGAGCCGGCGGCGCAGCCACCGACTCCGCTGCTAGCCGTGGGTGACGTCGGGCCCAACGCTGGGCTGCTCTGGGTTCAGGCAGATGGTCCCGCGCAGTTGGTGGTGGAGGTCGAAGCGCCTGGCACAGGTGGGGCACGCCGCTTTCAGCGCAGCCTCGACGCCGGCACGGACTTCACCGCCAAGATTCCCGTAAATGGCCTGAGCCCCGGGCGCCGCCAGCACTGGCGTGCCGTGCTGGTGGACGACAATGGCGGCTCTCTGGCCAGCGCCGGCGCCAGCTTCCGCACCGCACCGCCATCCGGTGCCGCGGTGCCGGTGCGTCTCGCCTGGGGAGGCGATCTGGCCGGACAAAACGTCTGCCGTGATGCAGAGCAGGGCTTCGAGGTCTTCCGCGCTATCAACGAGCGCGCGCCGGACCTGTTCGTCGGTATGGGCGACATGATCTACGCCGACGGGCTCTGCGAGGCCAGGGGCAGTTACGGCAACGCACAGGTGCCCGGGGATTTCGCGCGTGCCGCCGACCTGGCCGGTTATCGCGCCCACTGGCGCTATGCGCGTGCGGACGCCGGGTTGCGCCGGCTGTTGGCCAACAGCGTCTACCTGCCCACCTGGGACGACCACGAGGTGGTTGAGGATGTCGGTCCCCTGCACGACTCCCGCGACGAAGCACCCTACACCCCGGGCGAGCACCTGCTGCCCATCGGGCTCGCGGCCATGTTGGAGCAGAACCCCATCACCGAGCATCCGGAGCGGCCGGGCCGGCTGTATCGCGCCGTGCGCTGGGGCAAGCACCTGGAGCTGCTGCTGCTGGACACCCGTCAGTACCGCGATGCGAACAGCGCGTCGGACAGCGCGGCGCGGCCGAAGACGCTGCTCGGGCGTGAGCAGCTAACCTGGCTCAAGGACAAGCTCAAGACCTCGGACGCCACCTGGGTGGTCGTCGCCTCCAGCGTGCCGCTGGCCATTCCCACCGGCTGGCCGGCCGAGGGCGGGCGCGACGGCTGGGCGGATTTCGACCAGCCCAGCGGCTTCGAGCAGGAGCTGCGCGCGATCCTGAGCTACGCCGCCGACGTCGGGCGCAAGGATCTCCTGTTCATCAGCGCGGACGTGCATTTCGCCGCTGCCTTCAGCTACCGGCCGGCGGTCGAGCGTCCCGGCTTCGTCGTGCACGAGCTGATCACCGGTCCCCTGAGCGCCGGGATTCGCGTCATCGACGACTATGACCGCGACCTCGGCGCCGATCGGCTCTTCATGTATGCACCCCCGGCGCAGGACGCGGTGCGTACCTACGCCGATGCGCGGCGCTACTTCGGCTTCGGCGAGCTGGACATTGCCCTGTCGGGCACCTTGCGCGCCACCTTGCGCGATGTGGACGGCATGGTGGTCTACGAGCTCGCGCTGACGCCGGAGGCCGCCACCCGGCTCGCGGCTCTGCGTTGAGGACAAGCATGGCCTCGCGTCCGCGGTCGCCCTAAGGCGATTGCCGGAAACACACAGACCGAATGGCGCAGGTTTTTCGCTCGCCTTCAAGGAGCGGCAGCGGGCGCATAGTCGAGCTCTGTGCCCGCTGCCGCGACGCAGAAGGCGGGCAAAAAGACAAGCCAGGCGGTATGTTTGTTGACAGAAATCGCCTTAGACCAATCGGCGCTCAGACGCTGCCATGCTCCTCCAGCCGGAAACCGAGGGATTCGAGCACGATACCTGTGACGGCGCCGCCCAGCAGGCCACCGAGGAAGCCGGCGGGCACCTCCGACAGCACGCGGTCCACGGCGTTCCTGGTTTCCAGGTCCAGCACCGCGGTGGTGGTGCCGGCCACCATCCACATGCTCACGCCCACCACCGCGGCCACCATGGCGGCCACCAGCGGCGCGGCGATGGCATCCGGCAGCCAGCCGTGGCAGGCGCGCAAGATCCAATGCTCGTTGAGCTGGAACAGCGAGCCCACGAGCGCGACGATGCCAGCGGCCATGACGAAGGTCCCCACCGGCTCTGGGTAGACCACCAGCACCACCGACAGGATTGCACCAGCGCCCAGGCCCGCGAGCAGCCCCGTAAGCGTCTCCGCCAGCGGCTTGGCGCCCGCATGCGAGGTCCAAGCCACAAAGGCACCGCCGAGCAGCCCCAGACCCGCCGCCACCGCGGCAATGATGCGCACATCCAAGCGCGGGCCGGCGACGATGAGATAGCCGATGGAGGCCAGCACGCCCGACATGGCGCCCATCAGGGCCACCGGCATGGCGCTGTAGAAGGCGGCCGTCGTCATGGCCGCCGACACCGCGGCCACGACGACGGGCTTCCAGCCTTGTAGGCCCTGCACCTGCAGCACCTCGTAGAGAGCGATGAAGAGTCCGCCGAACAGGGCACCGGCGAGGCTCCAGACGAGCAGGGTGGTAACGATGGCGGTGATGCGATCTTTGCTCAGCATAGGGCCGAGTCCTCCGCAGCCCGTCGAGCCGCAGGCGCGGCCGGTGCGGGTTGCCTGTGGTGCCTTGGCCGCCCTGCGGCCGATCCCTCGTGACGGGCCGCAGGGCGGTTGTTGTCGATGTCGGAGCTCGTGGGCACTGCAGGGTTAGTGGGCGGTCAATCGGAGGATTCGGTGGCCGGCAGGAAATGATCATCGAGGACCGAGGACTCTGCATAGGGGCAGTCGAGCGGAAAGGTCTCGATCGCCAGACCGGATTCGGCCGCCGAGAGCTCTCGCGCATCGGCATAGGCTGCCTGCACCGCGGCTGACCAAAGTCGCTGCATGCCGGGGTATTTCCGCAATAGGATCTTGAGCTCCGTGCGCTGATGAATGATGGTGTTGCGCCAACTGCGGCCATCGAATTCGCGCCAGCGGTCGGCGAGCTGCGAATATTGAAACTGCCATTTCAACAGATGCGCGAGCAGGACACGCAAGCGACTCTCCAAGCTTCGCTGCTCGCTCTTGCCCATGTCGCTCAGCTCCTCGAGCAGATGCTCGATATCCAGATGCTCGAAGCGCCCGGCCCTGAGAAGCTCTGCGCTCGCCTCGGCCCAGGCGCTGTAGTCCTGGTGATAGAGTTGTCTGAGATCACGCATGCTTGAGATGACAAAGAGCAGTCGTCTGGGAGGTTGTTCCTGGCATTTGTTCGCGGGCCTTCTGGCAGAGCAGCCGCCGACTGTCCGTTCGAGCGCGAGACAGGGCTTGCCGGTCACACATCGCCAGCACATCGGCTTGATACCTCAAACCCGCGCCCGGCGCAACGCCCCGCACCGAGGTCGATCCGTGACGGGCGCGGAACCTGATCCCCGCAAGATCTGGCGCCCGTGCCTCCCTTGGCGTCTATGCCGACCTGGGCCGCGCCGCCGGCGCACGGCCGTCAGACCGACCCAGGCGCAGCGCGGACCCTCTCCAAGGCCAATGTCGGCTGCGAGCGGATGGCGCGCTCCAGCAGCGGTATCGGGTCGGCCATCAGCCCAGCGGAGAATACGACGATTTCGTGGTCTTGGAAGGGGACGCCGCCCGCCGGGTTCAGGGCCTCGGCCGGGCGCTGCAGCAGCCGCAGGGCCTGGAACTACGCCTGAAGGGTATGGTGCAGGACGCTCGGGCCGTTCAGCGCGTCGCTCCGCAACAGACCGCAGCGGACCCTTACCTCGGGCGGCGCTCCTGTGGCGCCCGGGCGTTCAGGGCCCCGGAGAGGACGGCTGCGCAAGCGCCGCGGGCAATGCGCCAGGGGATCTGGGTCCTGGCCGCGGCCGGGGCCAGTGCGGACGGCGCCGCGGCACGGTGCTCTGCCCACGGACCTCGCTGCCACAGCCGGGGGCCCTGGGGTACCATCGGCCCCTGCAACGACCGGCGAGCGCTTGCGGCAGCATCGCCTCCTGGTCGCCACTCTGAAACTAACCGAATTACGGAGGACATCATGGCCCGAACAGCACTGGTCACCGGCGGCACCCGCGGCATCGGCGAGGCCATCTGCGTCGCCCTGAAGGACGCCGGCTACAGCGTCGCTGCCAACTACGGCGGCAACGCCGCCGCGGCGCAGGCCTTCACGGGGCGCACCGGCATCCCGGCCTATCAATTCGACGTCGCGAGCTTCGACGCCGTCACCGCCGGCATCCAGGCGATCGCGCAGGACCTCGGCCCCATCGAGGTGCTGGTCAACAACGCCGGCATCACCCGCGACGGCACCATGCACAAGATGACCCACGACCAGTGGCAGGCGGTCATAGACACCAACCTCGGCTCCTGCTTCAACTGCTCGCGGGCGGTCATCGAGGGCATGCGCGAGCGGGGCTTCGGGCGCATTGTCAACATCGGCTCCATCAACGGCCAGGCCGGCCAGTACGGCCAAGTGAACTACGCCGCCGCCAAGTCTGGCATCCACGGCTTCACCAAGGCCCTGGCGCAGGAGGGCGCCGCCAAGGGCATCACCGTCAACGCGGTGGCCCCCGGCTACGTCGACACGGACATGGTACGCGCCGTGCCGCCGCAAGTGCTGGAGAAGATCATCAAGCGCATCCCCGTTGGCCGCCTCGGCAAGCCGGAAGACATCGCCCGCACCGTCCTCTTCCTGGTAGCGGACGAGGCTGACTTCATCACTGGTGCGACCTTGTCGGTGAACGGCGGGCAGCACATGTACTAAGGCGATTTCTGTCAACAAACATACCGCCTGGCTTGTCTTTTCGCCCGCCTTCTGCGTCGCGGCAGCGGGCACAGAGCTCGACTATGCGCCCGCT
>JANQFI010000403.1 GCA_028277905.1 Chromatiaceae bacterium
GCGGGCGCATAGTCGAGCTCTGTGCCCGCTGCCGCGACGCAGAAGGCGGGCGAAAAGACAAGCCAGGCGGTATGTTTGTTGACAGAAATCGCCTTAGCACGGCTTGGTGCTTGATGTTGAAGTGCCTGTGCAGCCGGCGCCGGCAGGGTTGGCTCGGCAATCTCGCCCTGCTGCGCTAGTCCAGATGATGCGTGTCGTTCCAGCGCCGGATCACCGGCTCGCTCTGATCGTGCTCGTAGCCCAGGGTGCTGATCGCAGCCGTATCCAGGGTGAAGAACCGGCCCTGCTCCGGCGGCAGACCCAGCCAGCAGGCGGCGAGGACCCGGCTGAAATGGCCATGGGAGAAGACCGCCACGTCGCCACCCGCGGCGCGCAGCTGCTCGATAATGCGTGTGGCACGCTCGCCAATGTCCGCCGCATCCTCGCCGCCCGGGCAGCCATCCCGGAACAATTGCCAGCCCGGCACCCCTTGGTGGATCTCGGCGGTGGTGATGCCCTCGTAGTCGCCGTAGTCCCACTCCGTCAGGTCCGGCTCGACTCGCATCCCTGACCCGCAGCCCGCCAGCTCGGCGGTACGCACCGCGCGCTGCAATGGGCTGGCAAGGACGAGCACGGGTCGCGTCGTCGACAGGAGTCGCTCCAGGGCGGGACGCAGCAGGCCCGCCTCGCGCTCGCCATGCCGAGTCAGGGGTATGTCGGTACGTCCGGTGTGTCGATGGGTGCGCGACCACTCGGTCTCGCCGTGGCGTATCACATGGAGGAGCGGCAGGCGTTGCATGAGGCTATTGGCCGATTTGGTGTGTGCTCGCCCAGTGTTGGGGGAGCGAGGGGCATGCGCAAGCGACGCCCGGGCAGTCGCAGCGGCGTCAATGAAAATCCCTCGAGGTCACCACCAGCCCGCCCAGCAGATGCGAGTAGTCCATCAGCCGCTTGGCTACCAGGTGGGTGACGCCGGCTTCGCGCTGCACCTCGCCACGCACGCCCATGAGCCTGGCGCCGAGCAGGGTACGGCGTTGGCGCTCGGCGAGCCGTTTCCAGATGACCAGATTCACCTGGCCGGTCTCGTCCTCCAGGGTGACGAAGGTGACATTATTGGCGCTGGCCGGGCGCTGGCGGTTGATGACGAGGCCGGCGGTGCTGACCTGCTCGCCAGGGGCCGTGGCCTCGACGTCTTGGGCACTGCCGAGGCCCAGATTGGCGAGGCGCTGGCGCAGGAGTGCCAGCGGGTGGCGGCGCAGGCTGAGACCGGTGCTGGCATAGTCGGCGACGATCTCCCGACCCTCGGTCGGCTTGGGCAGCAGGACCAGACCGGGCTCTGCCGGCGGTGGCAGCGGCAGGATTGCCTGTGCACCAGGGTTAGGGAGCGGCGTCCCCACTGCGACGGTCTGCCGCGCCACCCGCCAGCTCGCCTGGTGGCGGTTGCCTGCGAGCCCGGCGAGGGCGTCGGCGCCGGCCAGGGACTTGAGGTCGCGCTTGTCTAGCCGGGCATGTGCGCGCAACTCGTCCAGCGTCTTCCAGCCGGGGTCGGTGCGGGTTTCGACGAGACGCTCGGCACCGGTCCGGGAAAGCCCCTTCACCAGCCTCAAGCCCAGCCTGAGCAAGGGCTGGTCCCCGTTGGATCGCCGTGCCGGCGATCGCGGCTCCAGCGTGCAGTCCCAATGGCTGGCACGCGCGTCCACCGGCCGCACCTCGACGCCCTGCCGGCGCGCTTCGCGGATCAGCTGCGCCGGCGCATAGAAGCCCATGGGCTGACTGTTGATGAGCGCCGCGAAGAAGGCCGCCGGCTCGTGGTGCTTGAGCCAGGCCGAGACATAGACCAGGAGCGCAAAGCTCGCGGCGTGGGACTCCGGGAAGCCGTACTCACCGAAGCCCAAGATCTGTTTGTAGATCTGCTCGGCGAACGCGCGGGTGTAGCCGCGCGCCAGCATGCCGTCGATGAGCCGCCCGCGGATATGCTCCAAGCCGCCGCGGCGGCGCCAGGCGGCCATAGAGCGGCGCACCTGATCCGCCTCGCCGGCGTTGAAGCCCGCCGCCACCATGGCCACCTGAATGACCTGCTCCTGAAAGATGGGCACGCCGAGCGTGCGCCCGAGCACCGACTCCACCGCCGGCGACGGGTAGGTCACGGGCTCCAATCCCTGCCGGCGCCGCAGATACGGGTGCACCATGTCGCCCTGGATGGGGCCGGGGCGCACGATGGCCACCTCGATGACCAGGTCGTAGAAGCGGGCGGGCTTGAGGCGCGGCAGCATGGCCATCTGCGCCCGAGACTCGATCTGGAACACTCCGGTGGTCTCGGCGCGCTGGATCATCGCGTAGACGTCCGGGTCCTCGGGTGGGATGTCCGCAAGGGTCAGCCGGCTGCCGCGATAGTGGTTGGCCAGCTCCAGCGCGCGGCGGATGGCGCTCAACATGCCCAGCGCCAGGCAGTCCACCTTCAAGAGCCCCAGGGCGTGCAGGTCGTCCTTGTCCCATTGGATCACGCTGCGCCCGTCCATGGCCGCATTCTCGATGGGCACCAGCTCGTCCAGCCGCCGGCGGGCGATGACGAAGCCGCCCACGTGCTGCGACAGGTGCCGCGGCATGCCCAGCAGCTCGTGTACCAGCCGCATCAGGGTCAGGATGCGCGGGTTGAAGGGGTCGAGGCCAACCTCCTTGAGCCGCGCCGGTGGCACCTGCTGGCCATCCCACCAGTTGATATTGCGGGCGAGCCGGTCCACCTGGTCTACCGAGAAACCGAGCGCCTTGCCCACGTCGCGCACGGCGCTCTTGGGCCGATACGAGATCACGGTTGCGGCCAAGGCGGCCCGGTCGCGGCCATACTTGGCGTAGACGTACTGGATGACCTCCTCCCGACGCTGGTGCTCGAAGTCCACGTCGATGTCCGGCGGCTCACCCCGCTCACGGGAAATGAAGCGCTCGAACAGCATGTCCATGCGCGCCGGGTCGACCTCGGTAATGCCGAGACAGTAGCAGACCGCCGAGTTGGCCGCCGAGCCCCTCCCCTGGCAGAGGATGCCGCGGTCACGGGCGAAGCGGACGATATCCTGCACCGTCAGGAAGAAGGGTGCGTAGGCCAGCTCATTGATGAGGGCCAGCTCGTGCTCGATCTGCTGGCGTATCTTGGCCGGCGCGCCATCCGGAAAGCGCCGAGCGGCGCCCTCCTCGGTGAGGTTTCTGAGATGCGAGCCCGGCGTCTCGCCTGCAGGCACAAGCTCCTCCGGGTACTCGTAGCGCACCGCGTCCAGGCTGAAGCCACAGCAGGCGGCGATGCGGGCGGTCTCGGCCAGCAGGTCCCGAGGATAGAAGCGCTGCAGCTCGCCGAGCGGGCGCAGGTATTGCTCGCGGTTCTGGCGCTCGGCGGCGCCCTCGGCGACGCTGGTGCCGGTGCGGATGGCCGCCATCACGTCCAGCAGCGCACGGCGCTCCGGCACGTGCATCAGCGCCCCACCGACGGCGGTCAGCGGCAGCCCGGTGCGGGCGCCTAGCCGGCGCAGGCGCGCGAGCCGGCCGGCATCGTCACCGGTTCGGTGCAGCGCGACGCCGATCCAGCAGCGCCCGGCAAAGCGCGCCGCGAGCCGATGGCCCCATTCGTCGTCGGTGCCTTCAGGGGCATCGGGATCGGCGAGCCAGAGGACGACACAGCCGCCCAGCCCCTTGTCCAGGTCTTCCGCCAGTAGCCGCCATTGCCCCTTGGGTGCCCGCCGCCGGGCCCGGGAGATGAGCCGGGACAGGTTGCGGTAGCCCCCTAGATCCGCCGCCAGCACCACCAGCCATGGACCGTCGTTGACGGGTAGCTCGCTGCCGATCAGGAGCTTGAGCCCCTGCGCCTGTGCCTCCTCGTGAGCACGCACCACACCGGCCAGGGAGCAGAGATCCGTGATGGCGAGCGCCTTGTAGCCGAGGTCCGCCGCGGTGCGCACCAGCTCCTGCGGTCGCGACGCCGCGGACAGGAAAGAGAAGCAACTGCGGCAGTACAGCTCCGCGTAGTGCAAAGGTGCAGCCGATGCCATCGGTAGCAGCATGCTGAACTGTCAATAAAGACAGTTTAGGCAATTGCCGGAAACAAAGATACCGAATGGCGCAGGATTTTCGCTCGCCTTCAAGGAGCGGCAGCGGGCGCATCGTCGAGCTCTGTGCCCGCTGCCGCCACGCAGAAGGCGGGCGAAAAGACAAGCCAGTCGGTCTGTGTGTTGACAGAAATCGCCTTAGATCTGCGGCCTTGTCTGCGTCGGAGAAATGGACCGCCTCGAGCGCGTCGCCGTGACGGCAGATGCGCTGCGCCCAATCTCTGAACACGTCTGAACGAGGCCCGCCTGAAGAACGCCCAGGTTGTATCGGCACCGACACCAAGCGACAGACGGCTGCGAGGCTTTTTTTGGATCCCCTCTTCTTCGACCCCTTGTCTTCGAGCATGCCAGCGCATCTCCCCACCAACGACACCGAGCAGGCCCTCGCCGAGCAGATCCGCGCCGCGGTTGCCGAGGGGCGACGCCTGACCTTGCGCGGCGGCGGCAGCAAGGCCTTCTACGGCAATCCGGTCGTGGCAGACGCCGAGCTCGACTGCGGCCTGCACGCTGGCGTCGTCGCCTACGAGCCGACGGAGCTGGCGATCACCCTGCGCGGCGGTACGCGGCTGGCGGCGGTCGAGGCGGTGCTGGCGGCGCATGGACAGCAGCTGCCGTTCGAGCCGCCGCACTTCGTCGCGCCAGAGGTCGCGGCAGGGACAGAGTCCCCGGCCACCATTGGTGGTGCCGTCGCCGCCGGTCTGTCCGGACCGCGCCGGCCCTATGCGGCGAGCGTGCGCGACGCGGTGCTGGGCGTGCGGCTGTTGAACGGACGCGGGCAGGTGCTCGAGTTCGGCGGACGGGTCATGAAGAACGTCGCCGGCTACGATGTCTCGCGGCTGATGGCGGGCGCCATGGGCGTGCTCGGCCTGTTGTCGGAGGTCTCGCTGAGGGTCATCCCGCGCGCACCCGGCGGCCTGACCCTGGTGCGTGAAGAGTCGTTGGCGCAGGCGCTGGATCTGCTCAAGCAATTCTCGCGCCGCGCACTGCCCATCACCGCCAGTGCCTGGCTGGACGGGCGGCTGTGTCTTCGCATTGAAGGCGGCGAGGAAGCGCTGGCCGAGACGCATCGCTTGGTCGAGGGGCTACCGATGGACGATGCAGACGCCTTCTGGCGTGAGCTGCGTGACCAGCGGCTCGGCTTCTTCTCCGGCGATAGCCCGCTGTGGCGGCTGTCGCTGCCGCCGGCGACGCCGGCGGCCGTGACCGATGCGCTCGGCGCCGCCTCACCGCTGATCGAGTGGGGCGGGGCATTGCGCTGGCTGCGCGGCGAGCTGCCGGTCGATGCCGTGCGCGACAGCGTGAGGTCCGCGGGTGGCCACGCGACGCTCTTCCGCGTCGGTGCCGGCGGGCGACCCGCCGACGGCGTGCTGACCCCCCTGGACGGGGTGCCACGCCGGCTCCATCGCAACCTCAAGCGCGCCTTCGATCCGGCGGGCGTCTTGAACCCCGGCCGTTTGTACCCCGACCTGTAGCGGATGCAGACGAACCTCCTCTCCGCCCTCAGGGACACGGATGCCGGCCGCGAGGCCGACCGCATCTTGCGCAGCTGCGTCCACTGCGGCTTCTGCACCGCAACCTGTCCGACCTACCAGCTGCTGGGCGACGAGCTGGACGGCCCGCGCGGGCGCATCTATCAGATCAAGGGGCTGCTGGAGGGCGAGGCGCCGACGCGCACCGTGCAGACGCACCTCGACCGCTGCCTCACCTGCCTCAACTGTATGACCACCTGTCCGTCGGGCGTACAGTACGACCGACTGCTGGCCACGGGTCGCGGTATCATCGAGGCACGCGTGCGGCGACCGCTGGTGGAGCGGCTGTTGCGCCGGGCACTGCGGCTGGTGGTCCCCTATCCGAGGCGCTTCCGCGCGCTGCTCGGGCTGGGGCAGGCCATGCGGCCACTGCTGCCTGCGGCGCTCAAGGCCAAGCTGCCGGCGCCAGGCCGCCTGGGGCCGCTGCCGAATCGGCGGCATCCGCGGCGGGTCGTCATGCTGGAGAACTGCGTCGAGCCGGCGCTGACCCCGGCCGCCGTGGGCGCGGTGATTCGGGTGCTGGACGCAGGGGGCATCGAGGTGATCCGCCCAGGTGGCGGCTGCTGCGGCGCCATCAGCGAGCATCTAGCCGCTGGCGATGAGGCGCGCGGCTTCATGCGCCACAACATCGATGCCTGGTGGCCGCACATCGCGCCCGATGCGGCCCAGCCTGCCGATGCCATCGTCGTCACCGCCAGCGGCTGCGGTGCGATGGTCAAGGCCTATGGCCACCATCTGAAGGACGACCCGAGCTACGCCCACAAGGCAGCCCGCGTGTCCGCGCTGGCCCGCGACCCGGCCGAGCTACTCACCGCGGCGGACCTGGAGCGGCTGCCCAACCCCGTCGCGCATGGTGTACCGAGGCGCATCGCCTTCCATCCCCCATGCACGCTGCAGCACGGCCAGAAGCTCATGGGCCGGGTGGAGTCGCTGCTGCGCGCGTGCGGCTTCGAGCTGACCCCGGTGCGCGACGCCCACAGCTGCTGCGGCTCCGCCGGGACCTATTCGATCCTCCAGGCCGGGCTGTCCGAGCAGCTGCGCGCGCGCAAGCTGGATGCCTTGCAGCAGGCCGGCCCGGCACTCATCGCGACGGCCAACGTCGGCTGTCAGACCCACCTGGCCGCCGCCGCCGCCGTGCCGGTCGTGCATTGGCTGGAGCTGTTCGACCCGGCCTCCAGGGTCCTGTCCTGAGCACCCCGGGTTGAATGCTGTCAGCCAGAATCCCTAGTGTTGGCGCATGCTCGGGCTCACCAGCTATGATGGCCGATTTGCTCCAGACGCAGGGGAGATCCCGCCCATGACCCGAACCCGTTGCCTGGCGGCGTCCATGTTGTCGGCAGGCATGAGCCACGAGGCGCGGTTCGTGTTCACCCGCGAGCAGGTGAGCCAATACTGCGAGCTCGTGGGTGACCACAACGCCATCCACCGCGACCTAGACGCCGCCCGGATGCGCTTTCCGGACATCGCCGACATCGTCGTGCCGGGCGGGCTGATTCAGACGACCATCTCGGCATTGTTCGGGTCGCTGTTTCCAGGGGACGGTACGCTCGGACTCACCTTCTGCCTGGAGCGATTTCGCCGGCCGGTGTGCCCGGGTGACGAGGTCACCGTTACCCTGAGGGTCTCGCGCATCGTCCGCGGTGGCATCCTCGACATGGCCGTCGAGGTGCGGAATCTCAGTGGCGACACGCTCTCGTCGGGCAGCGCACGCCTGGTCGCGCCGGATGCGGCTTATCAGGAATGGTGGCAGGAGAACCTGGACGCGGCCAGCGAAGCCGGATGCTAGCGGCGACGCAGTCGCGAGCACCAGTTCCCGAGGGCCGAGGGGGCTCCTAGGGCGCAGACGCGGTGTGCATGCGCCTTCGAGCGCCTAGGCCGGACAAGCGGAGCGCAGCCGCCCTGCGGGATCACAGCCAGGCCAAGAGCGGGCGCCAGGCCGCGAGCTTGTCCTCGAAGCGCATGCCGGCGTGGGCCGGGCTGGTGGACGGCAGCCGCAGGCGCTCGATAGCGGCGTGCGGGTCGCGCAGATTGGGCAGCACGCGGCGGCGGAATTCGCGCTCGGCGGTGCCGCCGTTGAAGGCGATGCAGCGGATGCTGGGGTGGGCCAGGAATAGCGCCGCGAAGTCGTTGACCCGCACCGTCTCGGCGCGGATGTCCGCATCCAGGCTCCCGGGCCGCGCGCAGGCGGCGATGACGTCCCAGAGCGCGATGCCATTGTCGCGAAGCGCTCCTGCCCGGCGGCTGTAGCCGCTGCCCGCCGGCAGCCCAAGTAGCACTTCGATGATGGGCCAGAAGGCGTTACGCGGATGGCCGTAGTATTGCTGCGCCGCCAGCGACGCCTCGCTCGGCATGGAGCCGAGGATCAATAGCCGCGGCGCCTCGCCCAGGATCGGCGGGAAGGCGCTCCGGATGGCCACAGGCGCCGGGGTGCGTCGCCCTGGCTTGCTTGCCCTGGGTGTCGTCATGCGCGTCAGCTCGTCAGGATCACCGCCACGCCCGCCACCATCAGGGTGCCGGCGGCGAGGTGCGAGCGCAGCCCCGTCTCGCCGAACAGCAGCGCGCCATAGAGGATGCCGAACAACAGACTGGTGCGCTTGACGGCGACCATGTAGGCCACCTCCACCCGTGCGATCGCTTCGAAGTGGGCGAGGATCATGACCCCGTTCAAGGCCGCCACCGTCGCCACCGCCCGCGGCCTGCGCAGCAGCCCGCGCAGGCCCAGCCAGCGCATCGGCTGTCTCGCCCGTTGCGCGCTCTTTGCGCCCCAAGGCAGCGGCAGCGCCCAGGCGAGCGCCCAGATCGGCGGCATCACCAGCCCCAGCACCACGAAGTAGAAGGGGCCGAAGTACTGCGGTGGCAGGTACAGCAGCAGGGCCTTGCCCATGGTGGCCGTGACGGCGAAGATCAGCGCCACTGCCAGCATCATCCGCGAGCCCGGCTCGCGGATGATGGCCGCCAGGGGCGCAGCCCAGCTCTTGTAGTCCATGAGCCGCGCATGGCGGATGTTGAGCAGCCAGGCACCGGCTACGACGAGAACCACGCCGGCCGCACCCTGCACCGGCACCTGTTCCCCCAAGAGCCAGTCGGCGATCACCAGCACGAAGACCGGTGTGAAGGCGAGGTAGGGTACCGTCAGCGCCAGCGAATGGTCGCGGATCGCGGCCATGTATAGCAGCATCGCGGCGATCTCCAGCGGAATCATGACCGCGAGCCAGCTCCAGAATGGCGCCGGCAGGGTCCAGGCCGCTGGCATCCCGAGCAACAGGGGCGCCAGCAGCATCCCGCTCAGGGAGAAGCGAACGATACTGATCTCCGCGGCCGAATAGTCCCGCAGCCAAGCCTTGGTGGCGGCATCCGCGGACGCGAGGCTTGCCGCGGACAGCAGCGCGAGCAGGAACCAGTCCATGCCCTGGATCCGTGCCGGCCTCAGCCGGCGGGGTCGTCGAAGCGGTAGCCGAATAGCGCGATGTCGCGGGCGAAGTGGCGGGCCACCAAGTCGGCTGTCGCGTCGTCGTAGTAATCGCGATAGTCGCGGTTGCGGTCTTTGGCCTGTCTGCGGTGAGGCAGCCGCACTGTGCGCAGCCCAATGCGCGCGCAAGCGGCGTCGAAATCGTCGTGCAGGCGCTCATAGCGGCCGATGAAATCGACGATGATGTCGCCGCTGAGATCGATCAGATAGTCGGTCTGCCGCTCGATCGAGGTGTCGACGTGGAACTGGTAGGGCCGTTCCGGATCCAGCTTCCAGCGCAGAAAGTCGCCGAAATCCTCATGGCCGCCCAGGAGCTCTGGGCGCTCGCGGCGGATGTGGTGGAAGGAGCTCACCTGCAGATCCCAGGGGTTGCGCACGAAGGCGAACTTGAACAATGTGTCGAACCATTCCTTCGGCAAGAGCTCCTTGGCGGCGATGACCTTCGCGTGCCGCGGCAGCTTGGTGGCAATGCGGTGGCCGCTCAGGTGGCTTACGCGGCTGCAGAGGAACATGGGCCAGTACCAGGGGTCCGCCCAGCGCCGGGCCCCCAAGGCCGCACGCACGCTGGTGCCGCCGGTCTTGGCGATGTGCACGAACAGGAAGCGGTATTTCGGCGACAGCAGCATGGGGCGGCATTGTAAGCGACCTCCCTGCCGTGACGAAGGTGCGCAGACTCGAGCTTCAGTCGCAGTGCCGCTTCGCCCTGCGGCGGTCCAACCCGGTGACATGCCCGACGCGGGAGAAGGTGGCCTCCAGCAGGACCCCTGGTGCTCGGCAAGCCTACAAGCGCCGCGCGGCGCATAGTTTGGATGCCGTCCTGACATGCCGGCCTTGCCCGGTCGTGCAGATGCGTGAAGCATTCCAGGAGCACGGGTGACCTTCATGCCAAGTCGCGTACCCGGCGCCCCTGTGCGGCATTGCTGCCTATTCAGCGCCGCCAGAACGCGGGCGTCAGCAACACCAGCAGCGTGAAGATCTCGAGCCGCCCCAGCAGCATCGCGAAGCACAGGATCCAGATCCCAGGGTCGTGCATATCGAAATAGTGGGCACCCACGGTAGCCAGCCCCGGCCCCAGGTTGTTCATGCAGGCCGCCACCGCGGAGAAGGAGGTCAAGAGGTCGAGCCCGGTGGCCGCCAACGCCAGGTACATGATCACGAAGGTAGCCACGTACAGGGAGAAGAACCCCCAAACGGCATCGACGATGCGGTGGTTGATGATCTTGTCGCCGACGCGTACCGGCAGTTGTGCATTGGGATGGATCAAGCGGCCGATCTCCCGCACGCCCTGCTTGATGAGCAAGAGAAACCGGATGACCTTGATACCGCCGCCGGTGGAGCCGGCGCAGCCGCCGACAAAGGCGAGGAACAGCAGCAAGATCTGGATGAAGGGCGGCCAGGTGTAGAACTGCGCCGTCGTGAAACCGGTGGTGGTGCCGATGGAGACCACCTGAAACAGCCCCTGCGTGAGCGCCTCGTCCCAGAAGATGTAGGTGTTGGTGTAGAACAGCGCCAGGGTAACCAGGACGGTGGTCACCGCCAGCAGGAAGAGGTAGAAGCGAAACTCGCTGTCTCGAGCATAGACGCGCGGGTCGAGTCGGCGCAGCGCGACGAAGTGGAGCGCGAAGTTCACGCCCGAGAGCAACATGAACACCAGCGCGATCATCTCGATCAGGGTGCTATCGTAGTAGCCGATACTGGCGTCGTGCGTGGAGAAGCCGCCGATCGCCACGGTGCTGAAGGCGTGGCCGATGGCGTCGAAGACCGACATGCCGGCGGCCCAGTAGGCGAGCCCGCAGGCCACCGTGAGCCACAGGTAGATGAACCAGAGCGCCTTGGCCGTCTCGGTGATACGCGGGGTAAGCTTGGCGTCTTTCATGGGGCCAGGCGTCTCGGCGCGATAGAGCTGCATGCCACCCACCCCGAGCATCGGGAGCACCGCGACCGCCAGCACGATGATGCCCATGCCGCCCAGCCATTGCAGCTGCTGGCGGTACCAGAGCACCGAGTGCGGCAACTTGTCGATGCCGAGGATAACCGTTGCACCTGTGGTGGTGAGCCCGGACAGGGACTCGAACACCGCGTCGGTCGGCGACAGTTTCGGCACCGGTGAGAGCAGGAAAGGCAGAGCGCCGGACAGACCGAGCGCCACCCAGAACAGCACCACCACCAGGAAGCCGTCGCGCAAACGCAGTTCCTCGCGCCGCCGTGCCACCGGCGCCCAAGTGGCCAGCCCCACGCCCAGGATCACCAGGAAGGAATAGAAGAAGGGCAGCCCGCCCCCGTCGCCGTAGATCAGCGCCACCGCCGCCGGCGGCAGCATGGTGACGCTGAACACCATCAACAGCAGGCCCAGGATCTTCTGGACCGAGCTGAGGCGTTTCACGAAGACGGGTCCGCGGGTCGAGGAGCGCGCATCGAGAGCTTAGACTAAGGCGATTGCCGGAAACAAACATACCAAATGGCGCAGGATTTTCGCTCGCCTTCAAGGAGCGGCAGCGGGCGCATGGTCGAGCCCTGTGCCCGCTGC
>JANQFI010000408.1 GCA_028277905.1 Chromatiaceae bacterium
AGCGGGCGCAGAGTCGAGCTCTGTGCCCGCTGCCGCGACGCAGAAGGCGGGCGAAAAGACAAGCCAGGCGGTCTGTTTGTTGACAGAAATCGCCTTAGCAGCGCTGGCCCGATTGACCTATCCGGTCGACGACATCAACGGGCAGGGCTACGCGCGCCTCATGCAGCCCGACGACGCGCAACGCACCCTCCCCGAAGCACTCGGCATTCGCTTCCCGCGGCACACCGGCAAGGCCTTGTAGCCAGTCAGCCGCCGCGTCTACTGCCCCTTTATCCCTTTTTAATCCGTAGGTTATTTGCTTAGATGCCGATGCTCGGGCTGGAAGATCCGCCTGCTGCGCAGCGAGAGTCGGGCAATCAAGCGACATCCCAGTCTGCGCGCCGACCCTCGCTAGAGGTATCAGCTAAGCCGCTTCTCGGCGCTCCGTGCGACATAGAAGAAATTCTGGAAGTCGTGGTCGAGGCTGTGGACCTGCACCGACCCGAACCCTGCCGCATCCAGCATCGCCAGCGCGCGCTCGCGACCCCACATCGCACCCAGTCCATCGCCGCCTTGGGCCAGTGACACCGACATGCAGTGCATGCATGAAATCGTGTACAGGAACGCGCCGATGGGGTGCTCCCTGTCCTGGTGATGGTGGCTGGAGCCAGCGATGTCCTGCATGAGGAACCAGCCCTCCTGCCGCAGCGCCGAAGCGATACCGCCGAGCACACTGGCCGGGCGCTTCTGGTCGTGGATGGCATCAAAGGCTGTGATCAGATCATAGGTCTCTCCAACGCCGAGCCGGGTGACATCCTTTGCCTCGAACAGGATGTTCTGGAGTCCGGCGGCGCTCGCGTTGGCCCAAGCCCGGTCGATCGCAATCGGAGATAGGTCGTAACCAGTGAAGCGGCTGTTCGGGAAGGCTTGGGCCATGCTGACCAGCGCGCGCCCGCTACCGCAGCCGACGTCCAGCACGTCGATGCCCGATTCGAGCCGCGCGCGAATACCGGGGACCAGGGGCAGGATGTGCTCGTGTAACGCTGCGACCACGGTCTGAGCACTGTCCTCCTCCATCACTTGGTGGAAGCGGGCGTAGCGCTCGTAGGGTACCCCGCCGCCGTTGCGGAAACAGTCCAGGATGTCGTCCTCGACCTGTCCGAGCAGCGGGATGTACTGAGCGAAAACGGCAATATTGTCGGGCGTCGCGGCACGGGTCAGGAAGGCCGCGTGGTGTGCCGGGAGCCGATACCGACCCTGCGCTGGGTCCACCGCGACGATGTCCGCGGCGACCATGGCGCCGAGCCATTCGCGCACATAGCGCTCATCGAGCCCCGCGGCGCTGGCGATGGCGTCACTGCTCGACGGCGGTAGCTCTGCCATGGTGTCGAACAGCCCGGTGCGGTGCCCAAGCGACAGCATCAGGGAGACGGCCCCGCTGTTCAGGGCATCTATCATGCGCTCGGCGAACTGCGCGCCAGGGTCGGTTCTGTGCTCATCTGTGTGGGTGTGCAAGATGGGGGATGGGTCACACATGGCTGCAAGTTCCTCCGGATCGGTCTTTGTCGGTCTGGTTGGGCTCGGCGGGTGCGCCGCCGATGCTGTGCTAACGTTACCCGGGCAGCGTCAAGGTCCCGTCCGGTGGAGCGTCAATGAATCGTCAAATCGCGATCGCCCACATGCAGCGGTCTTGGAACGGCTTGACGCTCCGCTTTGCGGTGATCCTCTACGGGCTCGCCGGATGAGCATCCCCCGCCTCGCTCTGCTGGGTGGCTTCGCACTGCGCGATCGGGACGGTGAGCGGCTAGAGGTCGGGATGCGCAAGGCCAAGGCCCTGCTGGCTTGGCTGGCGCTTCACCCGGGCGAGCCGCAAAGCCGCGACAAGCTTGCCGGCCTCCTTTGGGCCGAGAGTGGGGATAGCGCCGCGCGCCATAGCCTGCGCCAGGCCCTGACTAGCCTGCGCCGTGCGTTGCCCGACCCGGAGCGGATGCTCGCGAGCCTGGGCGATCGTATTCAACTGGCCGCCGGTGAGCTCGACTGCGACGTGCTGCGATTTCGGGAGCTGGCTGTCAGCAGGCATCTCCGCGACCTGGAGCGGGCCGTATCACTGTACTGCGGCGAGCTGCTGGAGGGATTCATCGTCCGCTCTCCAGAATTCGAGGACTGGATGGCCACCGAGCGCAGCCGGCTGCGTGAGCAGGCCTGTGCGCTGTTCGACCGGCTGTTGGCCCATCACCAATCGGCGAGCGCTTGGGAACCGGCGCTGCGTGCTGCCGTGGGCCTGCTGTCGCTGGAGCCGTTACGCGAGCCGGTCGTGCGCCAAGCGATGGAGCTTGAGCTGCGCCTCGGTCGTCAGGCAGAGGCACTGCGGCGCTATCGATCCTTCCAGGTCCTGTTGAAACGTGAGCTCGACATCGGCCCGGAGCCCGAGACTCGAGATCTGCATCGGCGCATCCTGGCACGGCGCTCCGAGAAGACCGGCCCTGCGGGGGCGCGGGTGACCGGCCCCGATCATCCGCGGGCGGGGACCCCAGGGTCTCGCGATCGACAGGGTTTGAGCTCGGCCTGGCCCGGGCCAGCCGTATTGCCCGAGGTGCCGCAGCTGCCCGGCAGAGATTCCGAGCTGCGTCAGGTCGATGGTATCCTGGACGCCTGCCTCGCAACCGGGGCCGGCTCGGTGCTCCTCGTGCGCGGCGACTCGGGCATCGGCAAAACGGCGCTGCTGGATGCCGTCGAGACGCGCGCTGCCGGTCGCGGCTTTGCCGCGCATCGCGCCTATCTGTTCCATCCGGGCACAGATGCGCCTGCGGCGTCTGCCGCCAGTCTGATCCGCGAGCTGTCGCCGACTAGCGAGGGGTTGCCAGAGCTTCGCGCCAAGCTGGAGGCGTTTTGTGCCGAGCAAGACGACGTCCTGTTCCTGCTCGATGCGCTCGGGGAGCCACTGAGCGCCGTCGAGGAGCCCTTCTTCCGCGCATTGGATCCGGCGGAGCGACGTGCCGGGCTGAGCCGGGCGCTGGGACACCTGCTTGCATGTGCGGTGCGCGAGCGGCCGCGCCTGATACTCGTGGAGGATGTTCATTGGGCGGATAGCGGCTTTCTCTCGCTGCTCGCAGCATTGGCCGTCGAGGTGGTGCGGCTTCCGGCGCTGCTGGTACTGACGAGCCGCAACCTGGGCGAGCCGTTCGACCCCGACTGGCGAGGCGCCATGCCGCGCGTCGCGCTCACTACCCTGGATCTCGCACGCCTCGATACGCAGGCGGTCATGATGATCGCCCAGCGGCAAGGCATCGCGGACCAGCCCTGGGTTCGGCATTGCGTCGCGCGCGCAGGTGGCAATCCGCTCTTCCTGGAGCATCTACTGCACGCGGGACCCGAGCTCGGCGACGCCTTGCCGTCCTCGGTCGCGGCACTGGTCCAGCGGCGACTGGCCGCGCTGCCATTGGTCGAACGTCAGGCCGTCCAAGCAGCCGCGGTGCTTGGGCAGCGTTTCTCGGTGTCGGTCCTGGAGCGCTTGCTGGAGGCATCCGTCCCATGGTCTGGCATCGAGGCGTCGGGACTTCTGTGTCGCGAGGGCGGTTGGGCGCGGTTTACCCATGCCTTGGTTTGCGACGGCGTCCTCGACGCCATCCCCGAGCCCAGTCGGCGGGCACTGCACGTACGAGCCGCAGGCGTCTACCAGCAAGAGGACGCGGTGCTCTTTGCCGAACACATGGCCCATGCCGGTCACCCAGCAGCCGCGGAGGCCTGCCTCGGCGCAGCGCGAGACTGTCTGCAGCGCCATCGCTATGACGCCGCCAAGGACCTGGCCAGACGTGCGCTGGGTGCGTCGTCGGACCCCGAGCACAAGGCGGCGGCGGGCTTGTTCCTCGGCGCGCTCTGTCGGGACCTTGGCGAGGTCGATGCCGCGCTCCAAGTGCTGACGCGCGCCATCGACGACGCAGCGGATGACAGCCACGGATGCGACGCCCGGATCGAGCTTGCCGCAACCTTGCTGGTTCAGGATCGTTACGCGGAGGCCTTGGCTCGGTTGCGCGATGCCCGTCCCGTGGCGCAATCGCTCGGCGATGCGCCGCGCCTTGCCCGCCTGATGCTGCAACAGGGGAATGCGCACTTCGCGCTGGGCCAGGTCGAGCAATGCATGAGCGCCCATAGAGCAGCCCTGGAAGCGGCCAGCACCGCCGAGGACCCAGAGCTGCGGGCACGCGCCCTCAGCGGCCTTGGGGATGCCCACTACCAGCAGGGGCGCATGATCACCGCCCATCACTATTTCGATCGCTGCGTTCGTCTGTGCGAGGCGCAAGGGCTGGTCAGGTTGCAGGCGCCGAACCTGTCGGGCCGAGCGATGAGCGTGATGTACCTGAACCGACTAGAGGACGCCTTGACCGATGCGGCCAACGCGGTGCGGCTAGCGACCCTGACGCGCAGCCTGCGCGATCAATGCCTGGCTCGAAACGTCCTGGCCATCGCCGCCTACTATGCCGGTGACTCGGAGCTGGCGGAACGCGAATCCGAGGCCGGGTTGGCCACCGCCCGCGAGGTCGGCCTTCGCCGGTTCGAAGCAGACCACCTGACCATGCTCGGTGCGGTCAAGACCGCGACCGGCCGATCCGAGCAAGGACTGCCCTATCTGATGGCGGCCTGGGAGCTGGTTCGGGACGATGACATGGCCTATGCGGGCCCCATTGTGCTGGGCTATCGCGCCCAGGCTACCGACGACGATACGCGACGGAGCGAGGACTTGGCCTTGGCCGAAAGGGCACTCCAGGGCGACAGCCTGAGCCACAACCACTTCCAGTTTCGCTACAGCGCCCTGGAGATCGCGATCGACGCGCGCGATCCGAGTGCAGTCAAGCACCACGCCAAGGCGCTGGAGGCCTACACCAGGGATGAGCCTCTGCCCTGGAGCGAGCTGGTCGCCAACGCGGCCCGCGCGCTGGTGGCGAGCAGTTCCGACGCAGCCCCGTGCCAGCGAGAACGCCGGCTTGAGATGCTCGCAGCAGAAGCACACGCGGCGGGCCTGATGCCACTGGCTCGCAGGCTCCGTGCCGCTATCGAGGGCTGCTGCTAGGGCGCATGCCCAACAGCCGATCGCCCTCATCCAATCCATTGCCAAAGCCTCCTCTTGCCCTGCCCGCAAGCTCCGCCAGCACGCAACTGGGGCCTTGACCGAGCTTCCAGATCCCTGCTAGGTTCGCGCTACAAGTAGCCCTAGACGTGCATGGGCGCTTCCAGCTCTTATTCGTTTCGGAACGCGATAGGCAGTCCATTCATTTCACGGATCCAGGCGGTACCGATGCAACAAGTATCTTTCCTGAAGGCATGGCTTGCACAGATCTTCTGCTATGGCCTGATCATCTCTCTCGGAAATGGTCTGCAAATTTCCGATTCTTGGGCGGCAGGATTACAAGACGTCTCCGCCAAGGTAGATAGCAGCTTCAAACGCTTCGATATCAATCGGGACGGCGTCATAACTCATGATGAAGTCCGGAGAAGACCTCTTTTTCATGTTATCGACATCAATGGCGATAAGCGGGTTACGCGCTCTGAATTGGAAGAGTATTATCGCGATACTTTGATGCAGCGACACATCGGGCGAGATCCATCTTCGAGCCGAAGCGATCTTTATGCGAATGACGCGGCATTAAGAAGCAAAGGCTCGAGCAATCTGCAATGGTATGAGATTGAACATCAAGGATACCAGAGGTTTTTTGCCGTTGGCGCTTCTCAAGTGGTTGAGGTATCAGGTGACAGGCCTCTGCTAGTATCTATACACGGCCACCATGGCGACCCACAGAAGCACGCTTATCTTCTGCAATTTCAAAAGGCTTGCGACGCAGGACCAGGGTGTGTTGTGGTGTATCCTGCTGCGTGCAAGGAAACGGCAATACCTGGCGATCCGTGCAAGGGAGGATTAGACGCACGTTGGCAAAAAAGCCCTAGCCATGATCCAAAGGTAGATGATCCTGGATTTATAGAGAAAGTAGTAAGACAAATGTTAAGCAAGCCAGAATACAGGGTTGACCCCAACGCAGTTTATGTATCAGGAACTTCAAACGGAGGCGCTTTGGTTTATTATCTCTTCTGCTCCGAAGTGTATCCGTTTCGAAAATACAGTAGTTATGTCGGGAACCCTCATGGCAAGAGCTGTCATCCAGCGAGTCCGGTCTCGTTCTATCATATCCACGGAGATGAAGATGTGGTTGTTCCGTTTAAGTGGAACTTGATGGACATTGTTGCTCGCCGGAATCGATGCCAGCGTCCCGCTCGGAGAGTTTCTACAGAGAAATCGGCGTTTGGCGGTGCTGAGATTGCTAACTATGAATATCCTTGTGCACCAAGGGCTCAATTGAAAGTGTCGCTGATAAAGGGCGCGGGACATGCAGCCAATCTTGATGAGGCAAATACCTATAAACGCCTTGTTTTGAGAGAGTTTTTTGGCCAATAGTGGACGAGAAATCGTTTTTGCCGCTAGAAACTTGACGCTCACAGAAATCGACCCGCCTCTGCTCACCAAGACGGACCCACCGAAGCTCGGCGGAGTTGCGCTCGGTTGAGGGTTCGATGCCGCGCTCGACGTGCTCGCCACAGGGACGGCCGCGACCTCCAGAGCCATCCCGAGTGCGCCGCGCGTAACCGCAAACGACAACACACAAGGAACCGCCGCCAGTGTTCGGCGGCCACAGGTCCATCCCCGCCGGCGACTGCAAACATGGACGCGTACCGCTCATAAAAGCCAATTCCAGTAATTTACCGCCTGGTTCCGGTCGCGGCACCTGGGGTTGCAAAGACGGACGCGTACCTGGTGGAAATGCATGTACTTTCGGAGGGTTAGGGTCATTTGAAGGTGATTGCAACGAGAGGACTCGATGGGCAAAGGGCGCGCGGGAAGCTAGCGTATGGACCATGGAAAACGTCCTGACCTTGACCTGCACGCCCTGATGCCGCGCTGCGCGGCGCTGCGCCTGCACGACCCCGCCCGGCTCGGGCGCTTGAAGGCCTCCCTCGAGCAACGGGGCAGATCCTGCCGGCGGTGGCCGTGTCCGAGGCGGGCAAAGAGGACCACCAGGTCCTGATCGACGGCTACCGGCGCCGCGAGGCGCTGCACAGCCTCGGTGCGGACCGCATCTGGGTCTCCGCCCGGGAGCGCTCGGTCGACGAGGCGCTGATGCTCTGTCTGGCGCGCGCGCCGGATTGCGCCTGGGAGGAGGTTGAGGAGGTGGCGCTGATCGAGGAGCTGAACAGGCGCCATTCGCTGCCGGCGATTGCTCAGCGACTCGGGTGGGATCTGTGTTGGGTGAGCCGGCGTTTGAACCTGATCAAGGCCCTGCCCGAGGATCTGCTCGAGCAGGTCCGAGCGGGGCGGATTTCATGTTGGGCCGCCATCCGCATCCTGGTGCTCTTGGCGCGCGCCAACCCCGAGCACGCCCGCAGGCTCATTGTTACCGCCGACCTCATTCTGTATCGAAACGGCCGGTTTGAAGCTGTCGCGGGAAAGCAGGCGCCGTTGCCTGCCCGGGGCAAACGGCGCGCTGCCTCCCGGGACTCGATGCGGTCCTTTATGCGGTAGCTCTGACCCGCGATGAGCACGGTCTCGGCATGGTGCAGGAGGCGGTCGAGGAGTGCCGAGGTGAGGGTGGCGTCGTTGCTGAAGATCTCCGCCCAGTGCTTGAAGGCGTGGTTGGAGGTGTTGATGGTGGCGCCCTGCTCGTAGCGCTGCCTGATGCTCTTAGGCGATTTCTGTCAACCAACATACCGCCTGGCTTGTCTTTTCGCCCGCCTTCTGCGTCGCGGCAGCGGGCACAGAGCTCGACTATGCGCCCGCTG
>JANQFI010000434.1 GCA_028277905.1 Chromatiaceae bacterium
GTTTCCGTGACGCTCGTTTCTCGGCTGGCACCATCGTGATCAAGACCAGCCAGCGTCGTCTCTATTACGTGCTCGGCAATGGCCGGGCGGTGCGCTACCTGGTCGGCGTCGGCAGGCGCGGTAAGCGGTGGACCGGAACGACCATGATCAGCGGCAAATATCTCAAGCCCGCCTGGTCCCCCCCGGCCGATGTCAAGCGCGATATTCCGCGTCTGCCACGAGTCATCAAAGGCGGCAGCCGGCGTAATCCGATGGGCGCCGCGGCCTTGACCTTGGCGGGCAGCGGCCAATACGCGATCCACGGGACCAACAGGCCGGGCTCGGTCGGCCGGTTTGTCTCCTATGGCTGCATCCGCATGTACAATCGCGACATTCTGGACCTGTACCGGCGGGTGGGGGTTGGCACCAGGGTGGTCGTGACCCGCTGAGATTCCCGTTCCACCTCTGCAGCAATCGCGCCCCAGAACTGAGTAACCTCTCCCCGCATGCGGGGAAAGGTCGGATTGTCGAAGCGTCAGCTTCGGCAATCCGGGTGAGGGGCAAGCATGGGCAGCACAATTCAGCCAGAACCGATCGCGCCATCCCAGCGCTGCCGGCCCTCTTCAAACAACATAGTCGGACAAAAACGCAATTGCGTGCTTGAACCGACCTCGGGCGGCTTGGCAGCGCCGCAGCCCCCTCACCCGCCGCGCTTCGCGCGTCGACCTCTCCCCGCAAGCGGGGAGAGGTGACACTCCGCTAGTCCGTGAGCTAGCACCAGCTCTCGCGGCGGCCGCCCTCGTAGCGGCGCGCAACCCCTTTCGCGATCAGCGCCTCCGACACATCAGGAGTCGCGCGGGTGGTGACCGTGCCGAGCAGGCGGCCGTATCGGTCTTCGCCGAGGTCGCGGATGATCACCCCGCCCTCGGCGAGGATTGCGCGCAAGGCACGCCGTGCCGCCTTGGCGCCGATGCGTTCCTCCTCGCATGACGCACGCATCTCGGGCGCATCGACCCCGCGCAGTCGCACGCGCGTGCTGACCCGGAAGTCGGGACTGATCTCGATACGCGCGCGGAATGTGTCGCCGTCCACCACTTTGACCACGCGCGCCGAGACCGCAACCGGCAAGCCCGCCGCGACCGCCCGCGCCGGATGGGTGGCAACGTCAAAGGCGCCGTCCCATAGAGTCTTGAGCGCGGCGCCGGCAAACAATGCCAAGGCGACCAGCACGGCAACGGACCTGCCATCCACGCCCCGGGAGGAGGAATATTCCCGACGGTATCGGAGCATATTCCTACATAACGGGCGGACGGCAGAATTACAACTAAAAAGAGCGAAATCTCACCGATATTAACTTATCCTAGAAATCGCTCGCAATGCCCTTCACCTCCCAATCGCCATAGCGGGAGGGTTCGAGGCCGCCACGACCATGCAGCTCGGTGGGGCGTTCAGCGGTCTTCCGGTCGATCTCCGCACGCCTGGCCGCCGCCTCGGCGAGCGCGCGCTCTGCGGCCGGGCTGAGCTCCTTGCGCGGGCTCGCGGGCGCTGCTCCGGTTTCGCCGGCGGGTGCTCCAGCGGAGACATCTGCCGCGGCAGGGCTGGCGGAATGGTCCACGGTTCCGGTATCGTGTGCTTTGCTCATAACGCCCACAGACAACTGTCCGCGCAGCGCGTCAATCCCCAAAAAAACGCGGCGCTGAGCCGCGGAACCATTGCTTGAAGGGGGTGCGCCTGACGCCCATATGCTTACCTAACGAATAACCGG
>JANQFI010000511.1 GCA_028277905.1 Chromatiaceae bacterium
GCGGGCGCATAGTCGAGCTCTGTGCCCGCTGCCGCGACGCAGAAGGCGGGCGAAAAGACAAGCCAGGCGGTATGTTTGTTGACAGAAATCGCCTTAGGGCATTCGAAAGATCCAGTTGCACACGGTTCGCGCGCATGGACAGCATTGGACGCTCAACATCCGCTGGCACAGGGGAGTCCCGCTGCCTGCGTATGCTGTCAAACATTGCACCTTGAGGGTACTAGGTGCCCCGGACACCGAGGCATCGACGCATCTCCTGGCCGGGGAGGTGTACCCGCTTTCTGAAGCGCCAACCAAGTGGTTAGGGGATGGACTCGATGGAAGTAGGGAGATCGTCGAGGGGGTCGAGCGGGGGACTTACGTCCACTTCCTCGATGGCGTCCTGCGCGTGCAACCAGGGCATCTGCCCTTGGCGTTCGTTGCCTCTACAGGACCGGCTATTGTCCGACATGGGGTCTTGGGTGCGCTGATACATAGCGCTCTTCTCGCCCGCGGGATCATTATCGCGCATGCAGCCGCGCTGATCGTACAAGATGCGGCATGGTTGGTCTTCGGATGCAGTGGCGCGGGCAAATCCACACTGGCGGCGGCATGGATACACGCCGGACGCCGAGCTCTCACCGACGACGCCGCTGTTGTCTTGCCGCCCGAAGACGGACGCAAATGCTGGCGCACCGAACCCTGGCGCGATGACGTTGCGCTGAAACCGGACGTCGCCGCCCGGTTCCTGAGCAGGCCCCTGAGCGGGCCGGATCATAGTCGGGGGAGCGCGGAGTTGGCTGGGGGTGACAAGGTCTGGCTGCGCCGTGTGGAACGCCCGGGCGCTTTCCAGGATGATGCGAGGGTGTCGCGGCTGCTCTTCCTGGGGTCCAGAACAGGTTCAGCTCGCGTCGAACCTATGCCCCAGTCGGAGGCGCTGGCCGATCTCCTAGTGTCGCACTCTATGCTCGCACGTGACGATGACGTTGGGACCCGCGCGCGTCTGAGTATCGTCAAGCTCGTATCGCAAATACCCGCAGCACGTCTCCGCGTCGGCGACGATCTACTGGCTGCTCCGGCCGACGAGGTGTCTCGAATCGAAGCGCTCGTTGCCAATTTGCCGCGAATCGCTGAGGGGGTCTGAACGGTTACCTTGCGATGAGACTTCACACAGCCTTGTCCATTGCGGCCGTCGCCCTGGCGCTTACATCGCCGCCACCTTCTGCTCGCGCAGTCACGTTAGTTTACTTCAACCAGCTCGAGGGCACGGCTGACACGGATCGATGCGACAATAGCCCCAGAAACCCGAGCAATATCAATGGTATCATTACCTCAGGTGGGAAGGGATTCGGGATGGCGGCCACGGACAATTTCTACTTCGAGACCAAACACGACACTGTCCAGTTACAGCAAGTGACACTCTGGGTTTTAGAGGGACCGTCATCGGTTTGGGACGAAACCCTTCGCTACGCCATCTGGCAGGATATGAGCAACAGCCCCAGCACGGACCTCGTCGCCTCGGGCGAGCTCACGCAAGCGGAAGTGCGGGCTGGCGCTGTTACGAGGACCAGGGTGGTGGATGCCGACGGCAATCCATCTCGGGTGCAAGTCAACGACAGTCCCCCCATCTTTTATGATCAATACGAGTACTCGTTCGAGCTCGAAAGCCTGGTCGGACTCTCCGGCCGAACGCCGTACTGGCTCTCTATCTATCTCGGGCAGGTTGGGAATATCGGCGATACGCCCGGCTTCTTTTGGCAGCAGACCGCGGCAAGTCCACTGAAAGAGCTCGGGCTCCCGCGCGGCAACCCGCACGTCATGTCGAATGCCGATGTGGCGCCTCCCGATACGCCCGAGTGCGTGTTCGAGGAAGGGAATCCACCCTGGTGCAATGTAAACACAGTGAATGCGGCCGCAGACCTAAGGTTCCAACTCGTAGCCGCCCCAATCCCGGGCACAGCGGTCCTCATAGCACCGATGATCTGGCTTGTGCTGCGGCGGCGGCATGCATGCTCGGCGCCGCCATTGAGACACAATTGCGATGCTGCCTAGCAGGTGGATGTCGGTACGGGAACGGGGCCGCCATCGCCTTTGCGGGCAGTCGTGCGAGCTCAGGCGATTTCTGTCAACAAACATACCGCCTGGCTTGTCTTTTCGCCCACCTTCTGCGTCGCGGCAGCGGGCACAGAGCTCGACTATGCGCCCGCTGCCGCTCCTTGAAAACGAGCGAAAATCCTGCGCCATTCGGTCTGTTTGTTTCCGGCAATCGCCTCAAATGTACCGCTTTGGCAACCACCTGACGCGAGCGGGCGAGAGGATCCGATGTTTCCCGAGGACGCTCGTGGATCTTTGGGTGGCCTTGCGCTTGGTCGCGCTCTGCCGGCGCGTGTCGGCACTGCTCCGGTCAGACGTGGATCCGCAGATTATCTTGGCGCGGGTATCGGACCGTCGTTTCCAACCTTACCAAGGGCGAGCCGGCGTCGAGCTCGTGCGGATCCGACGTGCTGCATACCGCGCAGGGCGACTCGCCGCCCTGCTTGGCGCGAAGAACTCCTGCCTAACCCGTTCCCTGGTCATCTCGGCACTTATGGCGAGGCACAGCAACGCGTTGTTGCACATCGGGTTCCGGCCGGGGGCCGACACTTCAGCGGGGCCGACCGGACATGCTTGGGTCAGTCTCGGCTCGGCCAACATCTCCGATCTAGGGCAAGCATCCAGCGAGCAACTGTCGTTCGTCACAGCACGAACCATCCAGGTAGGCCGATCATGACGCGCGCTCTCGCTTCTAGGAAACTGGCCGCGTGGCTGGTCGACGGGACCCTCGACGCGACGCATCTGCCGGACGGTACCGCCGTCATTCTGGACGCCCGTAGCAACCGCGTGATCACATTGTCCGATACCGCCGCCTTCATCATTGCTCGCCTGCAATCGGAGCCGGGTCTCGAAGTGCACGCCTTGTCCGAGCAAATGGCCGCAAGCTTCAAGGTAGATCGCGAGACCGCGGCCCGACATATCAGCGAGCTCGTTGACGGCTTAGTCCAGGCTCTGGATGCCGCGGATTCCAACACCTCCGGGACCTGACATCTAGACGCATGCCGCCGGCCGACGATCATGGCTTGCCGCCGAAGAGGCGGCCCAAGGTCGCCCGGAATCGGTCGCGTCGACGCTCGGCGCGCTTGAAACGGTGCGGGAATGGGCGATCAGGCGCGGAGACCCCCAAGAAGACGCACAGCGGTTCCCAGTGAACGCCCGCATCTATCGGCAAGCGCAAGAGCGCGGCTTTGCGATTCGCGAAGTGTGCATCCACTTGCTGCACGTGCTTCGCATAAGCACTGCGGCACCGTTCTGCGTCATAGCTGTCGGTGCCGTAGAGATCCCGATGCAGGCGCGCCGAGAAGGGGTCGAGGCCGCCCTCCGCGAACTGATCCGCGAAGGAATCCAGCCAAGCATCGATATCCCTCAACGTCAGGATGAACTTTGCATCGGGATAATGATCGTCGAGCTGAGGATAGATGCGCGCGATCGGGGTGTCGGCGAAGGCATCGTGGCGCTCGAAGAAGTCCCAGTCGATGTCGATGCCGCCGCCCCTGTCGTCGTTCGTGTAACGGAAAGCCTGCTTGGTGGCGTACCAGTGCACGGCATCATAGCCAAGGATGCGCAAGGCCTCGGTGATGCTGGTTGTGCCGGTCTTGGAGAGACCGATGCAGAAGATCTTCATGCACCGGGGGCCTGCCGCAGAATTCCCTCCTGGCGGGCTTCGAGGTCCTCCCAACGCGCGTAGCCGGCGGCGAGCTCGGCCTCCAGGGTCGCGAGGCGTGCCTGTACGGCAGTCACCTCGGCGCCGCGACCTTGCTGGTACAGGCTCGGGTCGGCGAGGCGCTGCTGCAGCTCGGACTGCTCCGCCTCCAGGCGCTCCAGGTGGCCGGGCAGTGCTTCGAGGTCTCGCTGATCCTTGTAGCCAAGCTTCTTCTGAGCGTTGCGACGCCGGTGCTCGGTATGAGCCTTGGCCTTGGACCCCCCCGCGCGCGGCTCCTGCGCGGGCCGCGCCGCGAAGGCAGGGGCGCCGCCCGGCGTCCGCTGCCGCACCCAGTCCGACCAGCCGCCGACGTACTCGCGCACCCTGCCCCCGCCCTCCAGCACCAGGGTAGAGGTGACCACGTTGTCCAGCAGCACGCGGTCGTGGCTTACCAGCAGCAGCGTGCCGTCGAGCTGAGCCAGCAGTTCCTCCAGCAGCTCCAGGGTCTCGGCATCGAGGTCGTTGGTGGGCTCGTCCAGCACCAGCAGGTTGGCGGGCTTGGTGAAGAGCCGTGCCAGCAGCAACCGGTTGCGCTCACCGCCGGAGAGCGCCACGACCGGCTGCCGCGCACGGTCCGGCGTGAACAGGAAGTCCTTCAGATAGGACAGCACATGGGTGCGCCGGCCGCCGACCTCGATCATGTCGCTGCCGCCGGCGACGTTGTCGCGCACGCTACGGGCCAAGTCCAGCTGGGCGCGGAGCTGATCGAAGTAGGCCACCTGGAGGTTGGTGCCGAGCCGAACGGTGCCCGCGTCCGGTTGTAGCTCGCCCAGCAGCAGCTTCAGCAGCGTGGACTTGCCGGCGCCATTGGGGCCGACGACGCCCACCCGGTCGCCGCGCAGGACAAGGGTGTCGAGTCCGTCGACAATGGGGGTGTCACCGTAACCGAAGCGCACGCCTTCGGCTTCTATGACGAGCCTGCCGCTGCGCTCGCCGCCGTCCAACGCCAGCTTGGCGCTGCCGGAGGCGCCGCGGCGCTCACGGCGCTCGGCGCGCATCGCCTCCAGCGCACGGACCCGGCCCTCGTTGCGGGTGCGCCGCGCCTTGATGCCCTGGCGGATCCAGACCTCTTCCTCGGCGAGCTTCTTGTCGAAGCGGGCCTTGGCCAGGGCCTCGGCACGCTCGCGCTCGGCGCGGCGGCGCAGGTAGTTGTCGTAGTCGCCCGGCCAGTCCGTCAGCTTGCCGCGGTCCAGCTCCAGGATGCGCGTCGCCAGCCGCCGCACGAAGCACCGGTCGTGCGTAATGAACAGGATGCTGCCGCTGAGCCCGAGCAGGAATCCCTCCAGCCACTCGATGGTGTCCACATCGAGATGGTTGGTGGGCTCGTCCAACAGGAGCAGGTCCGGCTCGCCCACCAGCGCGCGCGCGAGCATCACACGCCGGCGGAGCCCTCCCGACAGCTTCTCGTACTCGGCCGCGGCGTCGAGCCCGAGCCGGCTGATGACCCGCTCGGCACGCTGCTCGATGGCCCAGCCGCCGTCCGCCTCCAGGCGTTGCTGCACGGCGGCGAGGCGAGCCAAGTCGGCAGCCGACGGCCCAGGGCCGGCTGCGAGGGCGTGACTCAGGCGCAGATAAGCCGCGGCGGCGGCCCCTAGCGCACCCAGACCTGCCATCACGACGTCCAGCACCCGCGCACCGGCGAGCGAGGGCGCCTCCTGCGCGAGGCGGGCGATGCGCACGCCGTCGCCACGGCGTACCTCGCCGGCGTCCGGCTGCACCTCGCCGGCGACGACGCCGAGCAGCCTGGACTTGCCGGCCCCGTTGGGCCCGAGCAGACAGGCGCGCTCGCCCCGCTCGATGCCGAGATCGACGCCATCGAGGAGGTTGGGCGCGCCGTAGGACAGCACGACGGACTGGAGCGAGATGAGCGGCATGGGCGGCGTTCAGGCGGCGGTCGGTTGGCGGTTGCAGCGCGGTTGCGCAAGCGCGGAACGCCACCGCCGATTCGTTTAGACTGCGATGTTTGTCAGGCTGCGCGACGGTGCCGCGCGAGGTTCCGAGAGCCCATGGCGAAGTCCGTGACATTGCGCGAGGCCTGGGCCGGCGAGGCCGATTGTCGCAGCTGCAGCTTGCGCGCCTCGGTGCTCTTCGCCGGGCTCGTGGAAACGGATTTCGACCTGATCCAGGACCCCATCGATAAGTTCGACCTGATGCCGGGTACCGCGCTGTACAAGACCGGCGACCTCGGCGAGCATATGTACACCGTGCGCTCGGGCGCCATCAAGCTGGTACAGTATCTGCCCGACGGCAACCAGCGCATCGTGCGCGTCATGGGTGGCACAGATGTGCTTGGGCTTGAGGCGCTGCTGGACCAAGGTTACCACCACGACGCCATAGCCTTGCAGCGCTCGGCGATCTGCCGCTTCCCGATGCGGGTGGTACGCAACCTGAGCCGCAACAACCCACGCCTGCACCATGAGCTCATGTCCCGCTGGCAGCGGGCGCTGAGCGAGGCGGACGCCTGGCTCACCGAGCTCTCCACGGGCTCCGCCCGCCAGCGGGTGGCACGGTTGCTGCTTCGCTTGGTGCGCGACCGCGAGTCCACCGAGTGCGAGCTGTTCAGCCGCGAGGACATGGGCGCCATGCTCGGCATCACCACAGAGACCGCGAGCCGTACCATCGCCAGCTTCAGGCGCGAGGGTCTCCTCGTGGAATCCCGCCCCAACGGCTTCTTGCTGGACATCGCGAAGCTGCGCCTTGTGGCCGATAACTAGTGCAGCAGTGCGAATGTCCCGAGACCGTCTCAGGTCGTGGTCGTTGTCGTGGTCGTGATTGCGGTCTCGACCGCGCGGATATTCGATTACGATTGCGATTACGACAACGACAACGAGGGGATCCCGGTCTCGGAGCTCCCGCAGCAAAGCACTGGAGACAGAACCTCCGGCGCCTTCCACTCGGCACGCACCTGGCCCCAGCCCAGCGCACGACTCGATCCTGCCATCGATCTCCCCCAAAGTATGCGCCGCTTCCCGCTCCTGCCGACCCTGATCGCCGCGGGCATCACCGCCGCCCTAGCCGGCTGCGCCAGTGGCCCGCTGGCCACTGTGCCCCCCCTGACAGAATCAGAGCCTGCGGCGAGCCTGACGGTGCAGCGCAGCAAGTCCCTGTGGGGTGCACCGGCGTCGATGCTCTTCAGCATCGACGAGCGGCGCGTCTATGCCCTGCGCTGGGGTCGGCAGTTCAGCTTCCTGATCGACCCGGGCGAGTACCGGTTCGGCTACGACCTCGGCTTCAACAGCTGTCGCCAGCGGGTACTGGTTGATCCAGGGGAGCGGTACCTGCTGCGTTTGAACCCCGTGTGTCAAATCGAGCTGATGCGCGTCGGCGACCTCCGTTGACGGGATCTCCGCTGGGGCGATTGCCGGAGAAGACTATACCCAATGGCGTAGGTTGCTCGCTCGCCCTCCTCCTTGGCCTGCAAGCTGCGGCAGCGGGCGCATCCTCGGGCTCTGTGCCCGCTGCCGCGACGCAGAAGTGGGGCGCGAAGACCAGCAAGCTCGTATGAAGATCCACAGCAATCGCCTTGAGCCCCTCGGCCCGCGCGAGGCCGCCCGCACACCCGGTCCCGGCCGTCAGCCGGTGTCGGCGACGACGGGCGTGATGGTGACCTCCACCCGCCGGTTCAGGGTGCGACCGTACTGGGTTGCATTGCTGGCGACGGGCTGGAGCTCGCCGTAGCCGGCACTGCCGAGGCGCGCCGGAATCACCTGCTCGGCCAGCAGGTAGAGCTCCACCGCCGCCGCACGCCGCTCTGACAGCTGCTGGTTATAGGCCTCGCTGCCCGTGTCGTCCGTGTGGCCGGCGATGTCGAGCCGCGTCTTGCCGTACTTGTTCACCACGGCAGCGATCTTGTCCAGGGTGCTGTAGAAGCCGGGCTTGATCTCGGTCGAATCCACGTCGAAGGCCGTGCTGCTGGTCATGCTCACCCGCAGGCGGTCCTCCGGTAACGCCTCGACGCGGATGTCGCCGCGGGCGATCTCACCGGCGAGCACACGCTCGAAGTCCCGGCGCTGCTGTTCCATGTAGTTGCCCACGAGGCCACCGGCGATCGCGCCACCGACGGCTCCAATGAGCGCACCTTTGCCGGCATCCGCCGTGCGCGAGCCAAGCAGGGCGCCGGTCGCGGCGCCGGCGGCGGAGCCGATGGCGATGCCGGCCTCGGTCTCTGTGAGCGGCCGGCGGTTGCCGAATTCGTCGGTGGCACAGCCGGCCAGCACGACGGCGATGGCGGCGGCCGGCAGGGCCATCCGCGGCAACGCAGTCACAGGGCCGCGGCGGGGCGTTCGGAGAGACATCTGGGCAAGACCTCCAGGGCAAGGACTGCGGGCGTGGGCGCAAGACCCGACAATACCTACATGGTATCAGCAAGCGGCATCCACCCTTGTGTTGGCGGGTGGCTTGCTCAATGTTCGCGCCAGCGCTGCCGGAATCCCGGCGCGGTGCTGCTGGAACAGCACATGCGGGGGCACCAGCCGGCCTGTCTCGATTCCATGCGTCGCACCAAGGCCTTCAGACAAGTGCCGCCGAAAGGCCCCGTCTGTCCCTGACAGGAGCCGGACCAGGGTTACGGGCGGCGGCCCTCCCAACGCCTTGCCCATTCACCTTAGAGACCTTAGCAATGATCGACTTACCATTCGGCTTCAGCTTACCTTTCACCGTCAGGATGCCGCGACCGGCATCCGCCATTCTTATCGCCGGTGTCTTGGGTGCCGGCACCGCAACCGCGGCGGAGCAGTTGCGCTTCCAGGTCTACCTGGACGATCGCCCCATCGGCGAGCACAGCTTCCGCATCGCCGACACAGGTACGACCACCCGGGTCACCAGCCGCGCCAGCTTCGACGTGAACCTGCTGTTCATTAACGCCTATCGCTACCGCCATACCAGCAACGAGATATTCCGTGACGGCTGCCTGACCGCCATTGACGCCAACACCGACGACAACGGCAAGCGCTACGCCGTGACGGGTGAGGCCAGCGGCGACAGCTTCCGCATCCGCGCCGGGGACGGCGCCGAGCGGGCCGACGGCTGCCTCAAGACCTTCACCTACTGGGACAGGGGATTCCTCAACAAGCGCCGGCTGCTGAACCCGCAGACCGGCGACCTGGAGCCGGTGCGCGTGCAGCCGAGGGGTCGCGATAGCGTCGCCGTGCAGAGCGGCCGGAAGGTGCCGGCGGATCGCTACGCCCTGCAGACCGACGAGCTGACCATCGAGCTGTGGTACAACGACGAGCTGGGCTGGGTCGGTCTGGAGAGTGACACCGGCAAGGGCAAGCGCATCGTCTACCGGCGCGTGCTCTGACCCCTGTCCGGGGCGAGCGAGCCAGGCCATGCACAGATCGATCTACCGCCGCGCCGCCGCCCCGCTTGCGGCGCTGTTATTGTTCCTCACCACCGGCTGCGAAGAAGGCGGAGGCGAACCGATGGAAACCGTCCCTTATGTGGATCTGAAGCGTTTCATGGGCGATTGGTACGTGGTGGCCAATATCCCGACCTTCGTCGAGAAAGGTGCCTACAACCCGGTAGAGAGCTACAGGCTCAACCCCGACGGGACCATCGGGACAACCTTTACGTTCAATAAAGACGCCTTTGACGGACCGCTCAAGACCTACCAACCCACGGGCTTCGTGCTGAACAAGGACACCAATGCCCACTGGGGCATGCAGTTCATCTGGCCCTTCAAGGGGGACTTCCGCATCATCTACTTGGACGACGACTACCAGACCACAGTCATCGGCCGCGCCAAGCGCGACTATGTCTGGGTCATGTCACGCACGCCGTCGTTCAGCGATGCGGACTTCGAGAACATGAAGGACTTCATCGAGTCCGTGGGCTACGACGGGGGCAAGCTCCAACGCTGCCCGCAAGAGACTGGCTAAGGCGATTTCTGTCAACAAACAGACCGCCTGGCTTGTCTTTGCGCCCGCCTTCTGCGTCGCGGCAGCGGGCACAGAGCTCGACGATGCGCCCGCTGCCGCGCCTTGAAGGCGAGCGAGAATCCTGCGCCATTCGGTCTGTTTGTTTCCGGCATTCGCCTTATAGCTCGAAGGGCCCGAGCTTCTTCGACACCGCGACCTTCTTCAGCGTCACGTATCTGGGCAGGCCCTTCTGGTAGGGCGGGTAGTCTTCGCCCGAGATCAACGGGTACAGGTACTCGCGGCAGTTGTCGGTGATGCCGTAACCGTCCTCGCTGATGAAGTCGCGTGGCATGAACTTCTCGACGTTGGCCACCTCGGACAGCGGCGCCTGACCAACCTCCCAGACATAGGGGTCGGAGGATCTGCGCACCACCGTCGGCATGATGGCGTTGTGTCCCTGCAGCGCGTACTCCACCGCGGCCTTGCCCAGCGCATAGGCCTGCTCCACGTCGGACTTGGACGCGAGGTGGCGCGCGGCGCGCTGGAGATAGTCCGCAACCGCCCAGTGGAACTTGTAGCCCAGGGCCTCCTTGACCATGTTGGCCACGACCGGCGCGGCGCCGCCGAGTTGTGCATGGCCGAAGGCGTCGCGGGTGCCCTGCTCCGCCAGGAAGCGACCGTCCGGCCAATGGCAACCCTCGGAGACGACGACACTGCAGTAGCCGTGCTCCTCCACCTTGGCCTCCACGGCTGCCAGGAACTTGTCCTGGTCGAACTCGATCTCCGGGAACAGGGTCACCACCGGGATGCCCTGGTCCGCGACGAGTGCGCCGGCGGCGGCAATCCATCCGGCATGGCGGCCCATGACTTCCAGCACGAAGAGCTTGGTGGACGTGGCGCACATGGAGCGCACGTCGAAGCTCGCCTCCAGCGTGGAGGTGGCGATGTACTTGGCCACGGACCCGAAGCCCGGGCAGTTGTCGGTAATGGGCAGGTCGTTGTCGACCGTCTTGGGCACGTGGATCGCCTGGATCGGGGCACCCATCTTCTCCGACAGTTGGCTCACCTTGTAGCAGGTGTCGGCGGAGTCGCCGCCGCCGTTGTAGAAGAAGTAGCCGATGTCGTGTGCCTTGAAGACCTCGATCAGGCGCTCGTACTCGCGCTTGTTCGCATCCAGGCTCTTCAGCTTGTAACGGCACGAGCCGAAGCCGCCGGATGGGGTGTGGCGCAGCGCGGCGATGCTCTCGGCGAGCTCCCGGCTCGTGTCGATCAGGTCCTCAGTGAGCGCGCCGATGATCCCGTTGCGCCCGGCATAGAGGTTGGCGATCCTGTCGGTGTGCTGCCGGGCGGTCTCGATGACGCCGCAGGCAGAGGCGTTGATCACGGCCGTCACGCCGCCGGACTGGGCGTAGAAGGCGTTCTTCGCGGTCATGGCTGTCCCCTCTCGTGTTCTTCGTCGAGGCTCGTTGGTTGGAACCCGACGCCAACGCGGCGTCCCCCGGCGGGAGACTGCGCAGCGTCTGGGCTGGTCAATAACTGGTGCGCGGCTCGGGCTCTACGAGGTCGCCGCGATCCCGCGGCAGGTGATCGGCCGGTGCCGGGGGCGGCGACATGGCGCAGGCGTCCAGGTCGTCGTACCCGTGCACGCTGGTGCCTATCTGCTGATGGAGCCTATGGCATACCGACAGCCTCGGCTGCGCTCGGGCAGGGGCAGGAGCTCCGATGCGATGAACGGCTGGGCCCAGATCTGCGCGCGGGATGCAACCTCGAGGCAATCCCGATACCGACAGGGCCACCGAAGGACAGCGCCGGCAGGGGCGCGCCCAGCCGGGCCGCCGGCAGGGCAGGCGATCTGCGGAGCGCGCCGGCCGAGTCATCCGCCAAGCCTACAAGAAGAGCTTGGCCCACGCACCGAAATCCACTGATGGGCGCATCTGAGGGGTCGATTCAGGCGGCGTCGAAAGGTCCTCGCAGGCCGCATGTGGAACCGCGGAGCCTGCCCGCATGTCCTGCTGGCGGCTCGGCAGTCGCGATGTGCGTTTATGGCGTAGGACACCTTTCGTGTAATATGCGGCAGCGATTCGGCTCCGCAGCAGGCCGCCGTGGCATGGAGCCGCACACGAGGCCATCGCTCCGGCCAGCGAGCCGATGAGGCAGGACCAGGATTTCACCGCTATCTACAGCACGCTCAGCGAGACCCAAGGCGACCGATTCTGACGAGAATATCCCCAGGAGCACCGGACGATGACTCCCTTTCGGACGCCGGCTGAGCAGATCGGCGAGCAGATCGGCGAGCAACGCGGTGACGCGAACAGGCTTCTGTATCTACCGGAGCGAGAGTCTCCGCGACCGAGCCCTGGCGACCGCCGTGCTCGACCCCGCAGACAAGATCGCGGAGCCCTCGGCCGAATCCGCTTCCCGCGCACGCATGGCTGTTGTCGCCGGCGACCTCGAGTCCGCAGCGGGCGTGGCCGCTATCCTACAGCATGGCCCAGGCTTGGCGCTGTGCGTCGAGCGCTTGCCCCTGCGTGACTACCGGGTCGACGACAACCTGAACGTGGAGCGCAAGACCCTCGTGGACTTGGTGCAGTCCATCAGGGACGGACGCCTCTTCAGCCAGGCGCTGCGGCTAGCAATTGCGCCGGTCCGGGCCGCCATCATCCTCGAGGGCCGCGGACCTGACCTCGCCGCCAGCCGCATGCGCCGCGAGGCCATCCGAGGAGCACTCGCGATGCTGACGCTGCAAATGGGCCTGCCGCTGCTGCGGGCAGCCAATCCCGAAGAGACGGCCGCCCTGATCCTGCTCAGGGCCCGCCAGCTCCGCGCCTGCGTTCACGGCGCGCTGCCCCGACACGGCCGGCGCCCGCGTGGCAAGGCAGGGCTCCGGAGCCACATCCTCCAAGCCACATCCTCCAAGGATTACCCGGAATCGGCCCCTGCCGCGCCACGAGGCTCATCAAGCGCTTGGGCAGCGTCGAGGCCGTGATGACCGCGTCGGCGGAAGATCTCGCGGAGGTCTCGGGCATCGGCGACGGCACCGCCGGGGCCATTCGCCGGGCGGTGGAGGAGCCGATCGGGGACGACCTCAGGCAGGGGCGGAACGGCTGAAGGCATCCCGGAAGGGACCCAACTGAGGCCCCTCCGGAAACCAAGCCACTAGCCCGAGGCACGAGGGTGCGAGCACCGAACCTCGCAGGCCGTGCTGCCGGCGGCGGGCTCATGCCGCCGGCAGCGGCAACCGGCCATCCAGGGTGAAGTCCATGAGCGCGAAACGGTGCAAGTCCGGCGCCGACTCGGGTGCGAAGGTTACCGCCTCGGCCCTGGTCTCGCACAGCCACCGGCTGAGACTCGAGGGGCGGCGGCTGACCAGTGCTCCCGGGTGAAACAGGGCGACGTTGAGGCCCGCGTCAGGGTCGCGGGCAGAGCGGTACTCGAAGGCATCGATGCCGGCCTTGCGCAGCGCGCTGCCCAGGCGTTGGGTCGGGCCGTAATCGGCCGGATGGCGCAGCGTCGGCGTGTGTGCGGCGCAGGGTGGCCCTTGCAGGCGCAGGCCGCGCTCGCCGCGGAAGCGCGCCCGGAACACGCTGTGCTGGGTGCGCAAACGCCCGGACGCCGGCGGCTCGGCCATCGCGGTCCAGAATACGAAGCGGTAATAGGCCGCCTCGGCCAGCAGCGTCGGCAGCCGCCGGGCGCCGTAGAAGAGGCTCGGCTCGCAGTGCCGGCCGAAGCGCGAGCCGTGACGCAACGGCGGATATCGGAACGGGGTCGATAGCAGATAGTGCAGTCCGGCACCGGCCACCGGCACGGGCGGCTTGGCCTGCTCCAGCAGCTCCTCCAAGACGGTCTGCTCGGCCAGGTTGTCGACCAACGACAGCGTGGCGACCTGTTGCTGGCTCTCGACGATGCGCAACAGCTCGCCGGCCAGGGGCTGGATGCGGAGATCCCGCTCGCAGGCAGCCCACAGGTCGGTCATCGGGGCGCGGCGGCAGCGACCTGCAGTCGTCAGAACTGACCGCGCATGGCGTCGAGGTAGGTCAGCACCTCGACCAGGCCCTGCACCGAGCGCACCTGCTCGGCCGGCACCCCGCCGGTGTCGCGATTCGGCGTGTGCATCCAGTGCCGCATCGCCGCCGCATCGCCGCCGACGAGCGCATACAGGCTGCGGTAGCAGCGGATCAGCAGCAGCGCCAGCTCGCCGGCCTTGCTGGCGGGCTCGAGCCCGCGGCTGAAGGCGCTGCGCTCCCGGCCGACGATCTCGCCGAGCCGTTCCCGGGACAGGCCGAGGCCGGTGCCGGCATTGAGCAGCGCCTTGGTCAGCACTCTGCCTGCGTCAGGGGCGGTTCCAGGGACTATCCGGGCGGACGCCTGCATGCCGCGGGTTCTCCTGTCAATCGTTGGATATGCAACGTATAGGCTATGAATGCCGAATTTGCAACGCCCTGTCCGCACCTGAGGCCCATCAACCTAGGGCTTGGTACACGGAATCTGCCGCGCCTCGATCAGCCCTAGGTGCATCGTGCAAGGCACCGAGGCTACAGGGACACACCGCCTGGACGGGCCATCGAAACGCCGGCCGGATGCTTGCCTGACCGACAGACTTCCGAGATGCAAGCGTTCAGACCCCCGCCCAGGAATCCGCGCCTGAGAGCGAAAAATCAGAGGCTTATATTCGGATTCGTGGCAAATCACCGAGGGGGTCTAAGGCGATTGCCGGAAACAAACAGACCGAATGGCGCAGGATTTTCGCTCGCCTCCAAGGAGCGGCAGCGGGCGCATAGTCGAGCCCTGTGCCCGCTGCCGCGACGCAGAAGGCGGGCGAAAAGACAAGCCAGGCGGTATGTTTGTTGACAGAA
>JANQFI010000536.1 GCA_028277905.1 Chromatiaceae bacterium
GGTCGGGCAAGCGCGGCAAAAGGCAAGACCTGACGACGTGTTTCTTGCCACTACACTTGCAGCGCCGACGGGCAGACCACGAGCACCGTCCTGGCGCGATGGCGCAGGAGCAGTTCCTGTACCACGAGGCCGGTCTCGATGGTCTTGCCGAGCCCGACGTCGTCGGCAACGAGCGGATTGACGCGCCGCATGATCAGCGCCCGCGCGACGGGGTCGAGCTGATAGTCCTCGATCTGGATGCCGCTGCGGAACGGCACCTGCAAGGCGCGCACGTCGGCGGACGACACCGCGCCCCAGCGGACGGCGTCGATGAAGCAGTCGAGCACCTCCGGCGCGTCGAAGCCGTCCACGTCCGGCAGAGCCGAACGCTCGTGGATCGCCCGCGACGGCTCGATACCCCAGAGCACCTGGAGTTCCTCGCCGAGCCCGTCGTCTTCGATGGACGACAGGGTGACCAGGGCATCCGCACCGGTTGCACCGCGAATCCGGTCCGGAGTGAAGGCAGATCGAGCAACATCCACGACGACCCACGGCCGTTAGCGGACCCCAATGACTTGGCCGGCGTCGGGCGGCGTCATCGCTTCGACCCCGAGATCCGGACCGCTCTGTCGCCGTCCCCGCTCACGCCCATAGGTCTTCGCCTGCGACCATCCTCAGCTCAAGCGATTACCCGCGGGATTGAATGATCGGTTCGCCCATTCCTCGCTCCCGCACGCGTACTCCCGAAGCACCACCCCCAGCATACTCGCCAGGCTGCGATGCTCCCGCGCCGCGGCCTCTCGCAGCGCCGCCTCCACCTCCGGCGCAATCCGGAAAGTCACGGTCTCGGTCTTCGTGGCTGCCACCCGTGTGCGACTCCTTGACGACATCGCGCTCGTAGCGAGAATATACCGCACACAGCAGCGGACCGGGCAAGACGGGCACGCCCGAGCGACCCCGGCACGGCACAGGGAGAGGGAACAAGATGCGCACAGCCCCCTGCCTCGGAACCGCCGCGCTACTCATCGCCTCCGGCGCGGCGTCGGCCGGCCTCAACAAGTGCGTGGACGCGGCCGGCAATGTCACCTACCGGCAGACGGCTTGTCCCGGCAGCGATACGGCGCAGGAAATCACGTCCGCACCGGCCACGCGCGCCGGCCGCGACCCTGGGGCCGCGGCCGGCCGCGTGGTGCGCAGGCTTGCCGGCGCGGCGACGCAGGCGATGAAGCGCGGGCTCTCGGCGCCGGAGGCCATCGAGGCCCTGGGCGGCGTCGGCGGCATCGAGCAGGCCCATCTCGAGGTCGTCAACTACGTCTACGCCTTTGCCGGACGGCGGCTCACCATCGAGGCGCAGATCACGGCGCTCGCGGTGCGCAAGTGCGAGGCGGGCGGCTTCAGCATCGAGCGCGCCGAGCCGACGCGGCCCGCGGCCTACGGCGGACGCGCCACCGGCAGCGGTTTCGTCGTCAACACGGGCGGCGACGTGCTCACCAACCACCACGTCGTCGAGGGCTGCCGCTCCATCCGCGTGCAGCACGGCGAGCGCTGGCTCGACGCGACGCTGACGCACTCGCGCACCGGCACCGACCTCGTGTTGCTGCGCGTGCCCGGTCTGCACGCGACGTCCGCGGTCTTCAGCAGCGCATGGGAGGCCAACCTCAGCGAGACCGTCATCGCCGCCGGCTACCCGCTCCAAGGCGTCCCTCTGGCGCCAAGTGAACATCACCTCCGGCATCGTCAGCGCCAACGCCGGCATCCGCGAAGGCCCCTCGCGGATGCAGATCACCGTGCCCGTCCAGAGCAGCAACAGCGGCGGCCCCGTGCTGGACGCCAACGGCCAGGTCAAGGGCGTCGCGGTGGCCAAGCTCAGCGACGCCTACACCATGCAGACCACGGGCTCACTGCTGCAGAACGTCAACTTCGCGGTCAAGGGCGCCGTCGCCCGCGAGTTCCTCGCCGACACCGGTATCGCCTACCGGACGGCATCGCCGGTCGGCCAGATCGGCACCGAGGCGGTCGCCAGTCAGGCGCAAGGATTCACGGTATTCGTGGAGTGCTACCGCTGAGGCGCCGCCGATGGAGCGGCTGGAAGGCATCTGCAAGCTCGGCATTGCCGGCGCGCTCGACCCGAGCTTCCTGGAGACGACGGCGGAGTACTTCAGTGCGGAGGATGGGGCGTGCTCGGCGATGAACTGGATGCGCGGCAGCGGGCGTTGTTGTGGGAGATCTACCATGCGGAGCAGAGCAAGTCTTACCCTCCGCCGGACCGGAAAGACGCACAAGCCTGCAAAGAGCACAACTCCCTCGTTGCAGCGCTGATCTGGCTCCAAAAGCGCGGGTTCATTGATTCGAAGGATTTGATCACCCAGAAGTCGCATTGGGGCGGGCCATGCCGTTACGTCTTCGTACTGGTGAAGGGCCTCACCTACAAAGGCGAAAGCATCGCCCGCGCCCTCGACCCCGCCCCCGCGGCAGCCCCACTCGCCGACCTCCTCTGCGTCGGGGGCCTCCACCAATGCCAGCGCGACTTCGAGCGCGCGCTCGGGAACATCGCCACCGACCCCGAGCAGGCCGCCGGCAGCGCCTCATCGCTGCTCGAGAGCATCTGCAAGGCGATCTTGGAGCGCGCCGGTGAGCCCGTGACCGACTGGAAGATCCGCCCGCTCGTGCAGCAGACGGCCCACCACCTGGATCCCGCAGCCGGCTCCGCTGCCCGCCCCGGCATCGAGTCCGCCATGCGCCAACTCGCCGACCTCGCCCAATCCGTCGGCACTATCCGCAACAGGTCCGGCGCCGCCCATGGCCGCAGTCCCGACCACCAGCCGCTGCAACCCAGACACGCCCGGCTCGCCGTCAACGCCGCCGCGACCCTCGGGCTGTTCCTGCTGGAAACGGCGGCGTCACAGCCCAAGCGGCACACGACCGGGGGCCGTTCATGACCAAGGGATCCGCAATCGACCGCCTGCCGGCGCATGTGCTGGCCGCCTACTACGGCGACGCGCGCCTGAACATCCTCGCTTGCCTGAACGACGTGCGGGTCAAGACGGGCCTGAAGCCAGTGGCCGGCGAGGCCAACAACCTCTCAGCACTCGCCTCGCTGAAGTTGACGAACTGCGCCGACGAGGTCCGGCGCAAGCGAATGCAGCTGCTGCGCCAGCGCTTCCCGTTCCTAAACCCGATGACGGACCCCAAGCGCGAGCAGCCGCCGCAAGCGCCGCGGAAACCTCACCCGAAGGACCCGCCGAAAAGATGGCGGGCTTACGAGAAGAAGCTCCGCGAGTATCAGGACGAGGCCCTGCAAGACCAGAAGGCGCAACAGCGCGCCTCGGACCTGCACGAGGTCTCGCCGGCGGAGATCGAGGAGCGCCTGCGCTGGATGCTGCAACTGGTCCACCATCTTCGCAACGCCCTGGTGCACCCCAACGAGCCGCCTGCCACCATCTCCGCGGAGGTGCACAAGCACCTGTTCCGCAATCTGGGTTGGGTCTACGACGCTGCGCTTCGCACCGTCGGCACGCGCTTCGGTCTCGACCCCGCCCTCAACGAACTGCTGCAGCGCCTGGCCACGCCGCCCCTCGGGCAGCAAGCGCAGCATGACGGACGGGGAGGCAAACAGGGGCGGAACGCGCACAAGCCCGGCGGCAAGGACAAGGCCAAGCCCAAGGCCAGGCCGAAGCCTATCGAGACTTTCAGTCTGGCCATCTGCCTGGACCCCTTCGCGCGCGATGACGACACCCCGTCCGAGGCGACGGCCGTCGTGCATGATTTCGGCCTTGTTCTGCTCTGCGCCCTATTCCTGGAGAAGGGCCAGAGCGCGGAGCTGATCCGCGACTTCTGGGAGATCGGGCACGGTTGTGCCTGGCCCGATCCCCGCCACCAGGCCATCGTCAAGGAACTCATCGCCGTCTATCGCGCGCGCATGCCCATGCAGCGCCTGCGCTCCGACGAGAGCGCCCCGGCCATCACCTTGGACACCCTCTCGGAGCTCTCGCGCTGCCCGCGGGTCCTCTTCGACGCCCTTGCCCCGGGAGATCGCAGGCGCTTCCGCATCGGCAACACGCCGGCCGAACCCGCGCCCGACGCCGACGGCGAGGCCGATGCCGGGCTCACCACGGACGACCCCGAGGCGTCCTATCTCATGACCCGCCGCGGCGACCGGTTCATCCCGCTCACCATGCGGCTCATCGATCTGGACCCGGCCAGCCGCATCCGCTTCGCCGTCAACCTGGGCCGGTACTTCTTCAACGTGCGCTGGAAGTCCGGCAGCCACTTCGTCGACGGGCGCGGGCGAGTGCGCCAGCTGGGCCGCAGGATGCTCGGCTACGGGCGGCTCCGTGAGTTCCTCGACGCCGCCAAGCCACCGCTGTGGGCGCAGCTGGAGGCGAACCGCGCCGAGAACACCGAGGCCGTGGAGGCCGCCGAGCAACGCGGCGCCGCCGCCACTCCGCCGCTGAAGCCCTTCATCGTCCCAGCCGAGCCGCACTACCACTACCACCACGACAAGATCGGCATCTGCCTTGCGAAGTCCGGGGACCGGGCTGCCTACCCGGACATTCCCGCGATCGGCGCCGAGAACACCAAGCGCTGCCACGCGCCCGTCGCGGAGATGGTGCCGGAATTCTGGCTCGGCCCGGCACAACTGCTGCACTTGGCGTTCTACCTGGACCTGCTGCGCGACGGGCATGCCCGCGTCTCGCCGGACGCGCTGCTGCGTCGCTGCCAGGCGGGACTCCTGCGCCTCTTGCGCGAGCTGAGCCAGGACCCGCCGCTCGTCCAAGGCGATCCGACGACCCCGGACTGGCGCGCCGCGGCGCAACCAGGGCAAAGACCACGTCAGCGTTCGCCCGGCCCTGACCTGGCTCTTGCAGCGCTATCTGGACCACTACGGCGACCGACCGCAGGCCATGTACCGCCTGCCGCGCACGCACGACCTGTTCACCGACTGCCTCGACACCCGGCCCAAGTGCGAGCAGTTCCAGCCCAAGCCGCGGCCGGCCCTCCACGAGGACGAGCGTAGCCGGGCACTCGCGCGCATCCTGGCGGGTCAGCACCGCGGTCCGGACTGGAACCCCAGCAGCAGCGACAAGACGAGCAAGCTCGTCGGTGCCTACCGCCGACGCGAACGCCGCATCCGCCACCTCAGCACCCAGGACATGGTGCTGTTCCTGCATGGGCGCCGCCACTTCGCGCGCCAGGTGCGGCTGCCACCCGGTGCCGCGCAACCGCCGTGGCGGCTGCACGACCTGGACAATGCTCTGCTCAAGACCGCCATCGACGTCGACCTCGAGGTACCCGGCAGCGAGTCGGCGCGCAGTCTGCGCCACCCCCGATGCAAGATCCGCAACCTGGGCGAGCTCGGCCTGCTGGTGCGCGACAAGCGCCTGCCGAGCCTGCTCTGCTACTATCCGCCGCACGAGACGCGCATCGACTAGGCCGAGATCCGCGCCGAGCTCGCCAGCTACCGCAGCGTCCGGATCGACATCATGCGCCTGATCCACCTGCTGGAGCCCGCCATCCTGGCCGCCGCCGACCGCGCGGCGCCGCAACCGGTCCCGGAAGACGAGCAAGCCACCTTCGGCAAGGGCCGCCACGGGCAACTGCTGCGCCAGCTCTGCGGGTTCTGGTCCGACGACAACGCCGGCACCGACACCGACGCGCCGGCCTTCACACCGGACAAGATCCTGGCCGCGCTCAAGCTGCGCAACGCCGTCGCCCACAACGCCTACCCGGACATCGGCTACTTCCCCGAGGTCGTCGTCGCCGTGGGCGCGGACGCCGTCCCCGAGAATCCGGACCAGCATCGGCGCGTCGCCGAACGCCTGCGGCAACGGCTCGTCGAGCTGTACCGGCCCTGGTTCGGCTATCTCGGCATCGACCTGCCGGCGGAGTCGGCGCATGGCTGAACCCGGCCGGAACGCGATCGCTTCCGAAGCAGCAGCCGCCGAGCCGGCAGCCACGCCGGCGACCACCACGCCAGCGCCGGCGCAAGCCACGCAGGCGGTCGTCACCGACGCCGCGGCGGCAGCTCAACCCGCCGGAGCAAGCGCGCCGTCGCCCTCGGCGAGCAGCCCACCTGACGGCGTGGCCGGCGACAGCAACGCCCCTGGTGCGACGTTCGACGCCGACCTCACCGGCACCATCGGCGACGCCATCGACACCTCCATCGTCGGCTCGTTCAGCGCCATGGACGCCGCCATCGGCGCCGCCTGGATCAGCGGCGGGCTGACCGCGGTCGGCACCGTCGCCGCGGTTTGGGTCGCCGCCTGGCTCGCCTACCGACACGCCCGCGAGCACAGCCGTCGCGCCCACCGCACCGCCGTCGAGGTGGAACGCCTGCGCCACGAGATCGACGCCCCGGAACAGGCCTGGAGCCTGCTCGTCTACCTCACCGACGTCGACAACGACCGCGCCGTCGTCTTCCGGCGCGGGAAGGACGCCGGCAACCAGACCTACTACACCCGGCCGGCGCAACTGAGGGACTGCGACACGATCTTGCTCGTTCACGCGCAAGCATTTCGTGTCGAAGAGCCCTCCGCTTATGCGAGGGACTGCGACAACTCATCAACCCGAATCAGGAGAGGCAAAAAGCAGCGCCAAGAAGCCGGCGGCAACACGAGATATCCCCGCCGCCAACAAACAGCGGCGCAAAAAGGGCGAAAGAGCAATGGCCGGACCTCGGCCGAGGCTATCCTGGCCAGCAGCGATGTCAGACGGAGTACGGCGACAAGAGAGCAAAGCCGCCCGCCGACCGGCAGATGCACGCAGCAGGACAACGTGTCCGCAGCCTATTCCATCATTACCGCCGCGCAACAATGTCCCACGGCCCCACCGGCTGCCGCAGCTCCAGGACCCGGCCCCCGGTGCAGCAAGCCCACTGCACCGATCGCCGAGCAGGCCTGCATCGGCTCAGTCCGGTGAGTCAAGCTCGCCCTCAGCTCCAGTAACCAACGCGATGATCTGCTCCCGCGACACCTCCGCCGCACAGGTGATCGCCGCAAGCGCAGCTCCCGCCGTTGCAGCGGGTACTCGTCGGACATCTCCACCTCGGTCATCCCCGCCGCCAACCAGTCCGGCATTAGGGGTACCCAGGTGCGCGTCCCGCTGGTGCAGCGCTTGCCGGAGCAGACCTCCGGATCGATGTTGACGCATTCCAGGAGCGCGAACATGGTCGCGATACACTGCCCTGCGGCAGGCGCTGCCCGGTTCCGAGCAAATGATTCCCGTGCAGTCGGCCAGTGCTTGCGCGAGAAGCCCGGCATACCGCAATGCCGGCGCGGCGGCGAGGCGCATCCGCTGAGCATCCAGCGGCGGCTTGCCCATCGCACCGGCGCGGCGGCCCTCCCCGACAGGCCGCCCACAGACGGGCGGCCACCGTCGCCGGAGTACCCAGCTACGGCCTATTGCACCGGCGGCTCCGAAAACACCAGATCGACCACCACCGGACAGTGGTCGCTGATCCGCTTGCGGTGCGGTCGGTCGGCCGCGCTGAAGTCGACGATGCCCGCGCTCCCCACGTCCACCCAGCGCGCCGCCTGCTCGTCGAGGGTCGAGCACGATGAAGTCGATCGGGTCCGGAAAATGGTCCGGCCTTCCCTTCAAGCAGGGCGACGCGATGCCTTCTGGGAAGCGGATCAGATCGAGCGGGAAGGGCTCGCCGTCGTCCAACTCCTCCCAGATGTGGTCGCCGGGGCCGTGGAGGTCGATCCGCCGGTTCCAGTCGCCGGCGATGATGAACGGCGTGCCCTCCTCCCTGAGCTCGTCGATCCAGGCCTCCAGCGGCTCGCGCTGCTTGGCCAAGGTGCGGCAGGCGTCGGTGCGCGGCGGCTCGAGGGAGCCGTTGTGACAGGCCGATTTGAGGTTCACCGACATGAGCTGCAGCGGCTCCCCGTTCGGCAGTTCCACCAGCACCTGCGTGCCGCGACGCGTCGGCCGGGTCTCGCCGTTCTGCAACTGCGGGACGCCGATCTCTGCCACCGTATCGCCGGCAATGAAGAACGCCGGGCTGTTCTTGCGCACCGCGACGGCGGTGTGGATATGATCGGTGTCGCGACCCTCGGCGAGGTCCTCCTCGAACCGATCGGCCACGACCACCTCCCAGTCGCCCTCGCGCATGACCCTGCGGACCGCTGCGGGGCCGTTGACCTCCTGCAACGCCACGATGTCGGGGTTCAGGTCCTCGATGATCCGCGCGATACGGTCGAAATCGTCCTGCGAGCGCGCCGGAGCGTTCGGGCGCCCGGGGAGATGCTCGTCGATCTCGTGGTGCAGGTTGGCGATGTTCCAGGCCATCACGCGGACGATCCGATCGCGATCCGGCCCTGCCGCGGGCGGCGTCACAGGCGCAGTTGGGGCGCCGGGCCGGTGGCCGCGTGGGCATCGATGGGAAAAGCGATGCAAGAAGGGGTCAGACCCGATTTCGCGGCGCCGGGTTCTGGTCGGCCGCGTGCGAATCGGCACTCGGCCCGTCGGCGCAGTGCACCTCGTGCATCCGATAGCGGTTCTTGCCCGCGATCTTGGCCTGGTACATGGCGTCATCGGCTTGGCACAAGAGCTGGCCCGGGGTCATCTCCTGCGCCTGCGGGTAGCAGGCAACCCCGATGCTCGCCGACACCCTGACAATGGTTGCGTCGATCTCGACCGGCGCGGCTGCCAGCTGGAGCAGGCGGTCGAGCACGGCTCGACCGACCGGGCCAATCGGGAAATCGACCATGAGCGCGACCAGCTCGTCGCCACCGAATCGGGCCAGGGTGTCGCCGGCACGCAGCCCCGCCCTGAGGCGCTGACCAAGCCTGATCAACAGCTGGTCGCCAGTCTCGTGGCCGTGCCTGTCATTGATCGCCTTGAAGCCGTCGAGATCCAGGTAGGCGAGCGCGATCCGCCGCCCGCTCCGTTGCGCCTGGACCATCGCGGTCTGCAGGCGGTCGGCCAGGAGCTTTCGATTCGGTAGACCCGTCAGCGCGTCGTGGTAAGCGAGATACTGCAGCCGCTCGCGCAGCTTGGTCTCGTCGGTCGCATCGGTGAAGACACCAGCGTAATGTGTCACTTCCCCGGCCGTATTGGTGAGCCGCATGATGCTCATCGACTCGACGAACAGGCTGCCATCCTTCTTGCGGTTCCAGATCTCGCCGGTCCATTCTCCATCACGCTCGATCGCGGTCCACATGTGCTCGTAGAAGGCAGGGTCGTGGCGGCCGGATTTCAGCATCGAGGCGTGCCGGCCCAAGGCCTCGTCACGAGTGTATCCGGTGATCGTCGAGAAGGCTGGATTCACGTCGATGATGTTCTGATCGCGATCGGTGATCATGACGGCCTCGGGCGTATGCTCCAGCAGGGTCTGCGCGAGCCGCAGGCGCTCTTGCGCCAGCACGTCCTCGGTGACGTCCCGATCGATGCCGATCAGACCGACCGGATGTCCTTCTGCATCGCGAACGAGCGAGATCGTCGTATCGGCCCAGAACCAGGAGCCGTCGCGGCGACCTTGCTTGTATACGCCCTGCCAGACGCCGGTGTCGATGGCCGCGCGGATGCGCTGGCGCTCCTCGTCGGCGTTCGGCGGATCGACGATGACGGCGATGGGCTTGCCGAGCACATCCTCGGCGCGGTGGTGGTAGAGCGCCTCGGCGCCCCGACCCCAATAGGTGACCTTGCCTTCGAGGTCGGTTGCGACGACCGACTCGCGCACGCTGTCCAAGAGCTGCGCCTGAAACCTGAGCCTCGCCTCCGCCAGGGCGCGCTCGGTGACCTGCTGGCAGGTGCCGATCAGGCGCGGCCTGTCGCCTGGTGCCGCGGCGCGCCATTGTGCGCTCATGATCAGATGGGCGAGCATGCCGTCGGGCATCCGCACCCGGTACTGCCGCTCGACACGCGCCGGCGGTGCGGCGGCAAGCTCGATGGCTTGCCCGAGCGGCTCACGATCATCCGCGACCACGATCGCCAACAAGGCGTCCAGGGATAAGGGCTCTTGCTCCGGCGCAAGCCCGTGGATACGCAACATGCCGTCGGAGCACCAGAGCCCCTTGCCGTCCCGCGCGAGCTCGAAGAAGCCCAGGTTTCCGATCCGCTGCGCTTCGTGGAACAGCGACTCGATTCTGCGCTGCTCGGTGACGTCTTCGCCAGACGACAACACGCCGTTGATATGGCCGGTCGCGTCGAAGGTGATGCTGTTGTGCCACTTGATCGTGCGCCGCTCGCCGCGACCGGTCAGCACGTCGTTGTCGAAGTACTCGACGGGGGACAGGACACCGGCCATGAGCTGTTCGAAGACCCTGCGAACCGCGCCGACGCAATCCTGCGGCAGGAAGCTCTCGAACCAGTCGCGGCCGATCACCGCATCCTCGGGCAAGCCGAGGATCTCGCAGCCTTGGCGATTGATCAGGGTCACCCGGCCCGCGGTGTCCAGCGCGATGAGCATGGCGCCCGCGATATTCAGATAATGCCGCACCCGATCACGTTCTCGCTCCAGGGCCGCCTGGGCCTGCTTGCGCCCGGTGATGTCGCGGTCGATGCCGCGATAACCGACCAGCGCACCGGCGGCGTCCAGGACCGGCAATGCGCGCGTTTCCAGGACAAGGCGCCGCCCGTCGCGATGCAGCTTGATGTTCTCGATGGTCTCGATCGGTTGCGCCGCCGCGCGCTTGGGCTCGACCAGCGCCCGCGTCCCGCGCGCCTCGTCCGCCGGCATCAGGTCGAAGGGCGTCTTGCCCAGCAGCTGCGCCGGCGGATAGCCGAGGATCTGCTCGACGGCGGGGCTCGCATAGGTGTAGCGCAGCGACGCGTCGGTCTCCCAGATCCAGTCCGGCATCGACTCGACCAAGGCGCGGTATCTGGCCTCGCTCTCCAATAGCGCGGCCTGCGCTGGGCGCAGCGGGCTGGCGTCCCGAATGGTCACGACGGCGCCGATGACTTGCCCGCTCGGGTCGCTCTGTGGCTCACAGCTGACGTCGATCGCCATGGCGCCGAAGGATGCCGGGTGCTCCGACTCGAAGCGCACCGACTCGCCGCGCAGACAGCGCTCGAGATTCGGCCTGACCGTCTCGCGGAAGAAGCGCTCGCCGACGATCTCGGCGACCGGCTGTCCAAGGATCTCCGCGCGGGTCCGATGGAGCATCCTGCAATAGGCCTGATTGACGTACCTATAGCAGTAGTCGGGGTCTACAAAGGCCATCAGGTCATCGGTCCCGGCAAGGACGCTGTCGCTCCAGGGCTCGGGCCGATCCTGCAGCAGACCCTCGAGCCGCGCCGAGAGCACCGCGCAGACGGCGTCGAGATAGCGGCGTGCCTCGTCTGAAAGGCCCGGGTCTGGGTCGCGCGGCGCGACCAGCAGCCGCGCTCGTCCATGCATTGCCGGTTTGGCGCCGCCGATCCCGATCGGCAGCTCGATCGAGCTGCCGCCATCAGGGCTCAGCTCGCCGACCTCGAGGCTCCAGTCATCCATCTCCAGGCGCAACCCGGCGCAACACAAGGCATCCTTGCCGTGAACGAATGACTCCGCCAACCGGGCGCGATAGTCCGCCAGCGTCCGGGCCTCGCCCGCGGCGATGATCTGGTACAGCGCCGCTAAGCGCTGTTGATCGGATGGCCTGTTGCTGGTCATGCCATGTCCTCGCATCACTCGGGCGCAGGGCGTCCGGGCCGGCATCGGCAGTAAGACATGGCCCCTCTCGTGCCGCGATCTCTCCCGATCCTCGCCGTGCGAGTGTACACCTTCGAGGCATCGCGTACGGACCCGGGATCGGACCGCCAAGTGCCAAGAGCGGTCTTGGGGCTGGCGCCGGGCGGGAGGTCGACGCCCGATCCTGACCCGAGATCAGGGCGAGCGCCTGATCGAGCTCCATGACACCCCCTTTTCACTGGCGCTGGCGGCGAGGCCGCCGGGGTGCTCGGGATCGGCAAGGAGATCACCGAGCGCCGAAGACTCGTGCCGCTCCCCGAGCAGGAGACCGCGGTCTTGCGGACCATTGTCGCGACCACTGTCGCGACCACTGTCGCGACGGCGCCGGACCTGCTGGTGCTGCGGGACCGCGACTCGGTCTACCCAAAGGTCAACCCGGCCTTCTGCGCCACCGCCGGACGGTCCGAAGAGGCGATCCTCGGCAGGACCGATCATGAGCCCCCATGGAACAACGGAATCCATGTTTGGGCCGAGGTGCATGGTGTCGATCGCCGAGGGAGAGGCGCACATCGGCGGAGCCCGAATAGTCCGCAACTGCGATGGTGACGCTCGTCATGCGCCGAACAGATCCTGCAACGCCTGCACCGTCGTTTGCCGCCCGAGCTCGCCGATGGCGGTGGTGAGCGGGATCTTCTTGGGGCAGACGCGCACGCAGTTCTGGGCGTTGCCGCAGTCGGTGAGCCCGCCCTGCGCCATGATGGCGTGAAGGCGCTCCGGCTTGTCGTAGCGGCCGAGGGGGTGGGCGTTGAGCAGCCGCACCTGGGCCAGGGCGGCGGGGCCAATGAAACCATTGTTGTCCTGCGCCTGGCCGTCCACCTGCGGGCAGGCGGCGAGGCAGATGCCGCAGCTCATGCAGCGGCTATAGAGATAGTCGGTGGCCCACTGGCGCTGGGCGATGCGCGGGGCGCGCTCGTGGGTGTCCCAGGGGCCGTCCAGGCGGACCCAGGCCTTGACGCGGCTGAGGCGCTCGAACAGCCGCGCCCGGTCCACCATCAGGTCGCGCACCACCGGGAACTTGGGCAGGGGCTCCAGGCGGATGACAGTGCCCAGGTCCGCCAGCAGGGTGGAGCAGGCGGGCCGCGGGGCGCCGTCGATCAGCATGGCGCAGGCGCCGCAGACCTCTTCCATGCAGTTGTGCTCGAAGGCGACGGGGTCCACGGGCTCGCCATCGGCGGTGATGGGGTGGAGCCGCAGCGCGCGCAGCACGGAGACGACATTGTCGCCGGGCCTGACCCGCAGGCGGAAGGTCTGCCAGTAGGGTGCGGCGTCCGGTGCATCCTGCCTGCGGACGCGGAGCTCGACGCTCTGGTTGTCGGCGGGGTCCTGGCGCTGAGTCTCGATGCCGGCGCGGGTCGATGCCCGGGTGTCGCGAGTACCGCCGGCGTAGCCGGTGCCCACGCGCCTCAGGTCGAGTTGCTGACTGCCTGCGATGCCGATCATGCCTTGTCCTCCTCAGGCTCTCTGGCAGATGCTCTTTGGGGCCGTCCGCTACGCCCTGCCCGCTGTCGCCGGCGCTGCCGGGGCGGCGCTCATCAACGGTAATCGCGCGGCTGGTCCGGGGCCAGCACGCTCAGATCCACGGGCTCGAAGTCGATGCGCGGGCCATCGGCGCTGTACTCGGCTACCGTGGTCTTGAGCCAGCGCGCGTTGTTGGCCGCCCAGCGCTCGCGATACTGCGACCATTCCGGACTGCCGAGGTCCTGCGCCGAGCGCCCGCTCTGGGGCAGCGGCAGGTCGAATTCCGGCTTGTAGTGGGCGCCGCGGCATTCATCGCGGACACGGGCGCTCGCGGCCATGACGCGCGCGAGGCGAATCATGTCTTGCACCTGGCGGGCGTATGCCAGGGTCTGGTTGGCCCAGGGGCTCGCCTCGGCGAGCGCCATGTGCGCGGCGCGCCGCTCCAGCGCCGCGAGCTCCTCCAGCGCGCGGTCGAGGCCGGCGTTGTCGCGCACCACGCCGACCCGGCTGGTCATCAGCGCGCCCAGTTCCTCGTGTAGCCGGTAGGGGCTCTCGTTTCCCTGCCCGGTCATCAGCTCGCGGTTGATGGCCTGCTGGCGGGCCACTTCTGCGTCGAAGGGCGCGGCCGGCACCGCATCGGCGCCGCGCTCGATGCCGGCCAGATGGCTCAGCACGGCTTCACCAGCCACACGCCCAGAGTAGGACGCCGACAGCAGCGAGTTGGCGCCGAGCCGGTTGGCTCCATGATAGCCGTAGTCGCACTCGCCGCAGGCGTAGAGGCCGGCGATGCTGGTGGCATGGTTGCGCGGGCTGCCAGGCTTGACGCCACCGCTGGCCGGGTCGCGCTCGAAGTCCACCCAGAGCCCGCCCATGGCGTAGTGGGCGGCCGGGAAGATCTCCATGGGCGCGTCCAGCGGATCTGTGCCGGCGAACTTGCGGTAGATGGACAGGATGGCGCCAAGCCGGGACTCGACAAACCCTGGATCCAGGTGGGTCAGATCCAGGTAGACCCTGTCCCCGCCGCCGATGCCCTGCTTGAGCTCCCGGCAGACCCGCCAGATGGCGCGCGAGGCGATGTCCCGCGGCACCGTGTTGCCGTAGGCGGGGTACCAGTCCTCCAGAAAGTACCAGCGCTCGGCCTCCGGGATGCGGTTCGGCTCGCGACGGTCCGCCGGGTCCTTCGGCACCCAGACGCGCCCGCCTTCGCCGCGGGCGGCCTCGGACATGAGCCGGGTCTTGTCCTCGCCGAGCATGGCCGTCGGGTGGAACTGGAAGAGCTCGGCGTTCGCGAAGCGCGCCCCTTGCTGGTAGGCGCGGCTCGCGGCGGCACCAGTGGAGTTGGTGGAACAGGTGGTCTGGGGGGCGTAGAGCTGGCCCAGGCCGCCGGTGGCGAGCACCACGGCGTCGGCGGGGAAGGCCTGTACCCCAAGCGAGCGCAGGTCCATGGCGACGACGCCGCGGCAGACGCCCGCGCCGTCCTTGACCAGGCCTAGGTATTCCCACCACTCGTGCTTCTCGACCCGCCCCTCGGCCTCGAGCCGGCGCACCTGCTGGTCCACGCCGTGCATGAGTTGCTGGCCGGTGCTGGCACCGGCGAAGCAGGTGCGCTTGTGCTTGACGCCGCCGAAGAGCCGCTGGTCCAGCAGCCCCTCCGGCGTCCGCGAGAAGGTGACGCCCATGCGCTCGAAGGTGCGGATCAGCCCCGGAGCGGCCTCGCACATGGACTTGACCGGCGGCTGATTGGCGAGCCAGCTGCCGCCCTTCAGCGTGTCCCGAATGTGCTGGGCCACGCTGTCGTGCTGGCCCTGATAGTCGAGCACCGCGTTGATGCCGCCCTGCGCGCACACCGAGTGCGAGCGCATCACCTCGAACAGCGAGAACAGGAGCACCCGGTGCCCGCCGCCGGCAATGGCGAGGGTCGCCCAGAGCCCGCCAAGCCCGCCGCCGACGACGATGACCCGCCGCCCGGTCATGCGCCCGCTCCGGTCGGCGCGATCAGGTAGCCGGCGAGCCCGTGCGTGCCGATGGCCCCGAGCAGCAGCCCGAATCCGGCACAGACCCGGCCGAAGCGCCGCTGCGCCGCGGCGCTCGTGGTGAGCCCCCAGCTGATGGCCGCGGTCGCCAGCCCGTTGGCGAAGTGCAGCACCGCGAGCCACAGACCGAGCAGGTAGAAGCCCAGCACCCAGGGGTTCGACAGCGCCGCGCGCATATGTCCGAAGAGGTCCGCGTGGATGGCCGGGTCCATCAGCCCGGCGATGCGCGTCATGCCGACATGCACCAGGATGAACACCAAGAGCCCGATGCCCGATAACCGCTGCAGCCAGTACAGCCGATTACGCAGGTAGGGATAGCGCAGCGGCTCCGCGCGACCGCCGCCGATGATCACGAGTCCATAGACGGCGTGGAACAGCAGCGGCAGTGCGATCAGCCCGATCTCGATGAAGGGGAGGTAATTGAGCCCCGCGAGCGCGCCGACCACCGCCTCGTTGAAGTGCTGGGCCCCAAACCGCGATTGGCTGTTCTCCCACAGATGGAAGGCCAGGAAGGCCCCCACGGGTACCACGCCCAGCAGCGAATGCAGGCGGCGCAGGACGAAGTGGGGGTTGTTAATGGAAGGCATTGGAAGCTTGGAAGTGCGGCCTGAAGGCTTGCAGTGCGGAGTATCGAGTAGGGGGTACGAGGTCAGCAGTACCGGGCTCCGGACGGCGATGGCCGCCGCGCCGGTACGGGGCCGCGTGGCGGCTCGCCAAGACAAGATCTCATTGTTAAGCATAGACCCCGTCGCCCGGGCTGCGGTGATTTAGTTCAGCGTATTGGAATATTCGTGATTGTTGATATAAACGCGGTGTCAGACCCATTGCGGCATCGGACCCGCCGGACGGGCCCGGCCTGCTCGCCACCGGGCCGCGACTGTGGCAGGATCCAGACATGGACAACCCTCGTGCAGGAGCCCAAGCCATGCGACTCGGCATCGACCGCCTGCTCATCGACCCCAAGCTCCGGAGGCCCCTGGCCGGCCGCCGAGTGGCCCTGCTCGGGCATCCCGGGTCCGTGAACCATGTGGGCCGGCACAGCCTGGACGCCTTGATGGGCCTCGTCGGCGCGCCAGGCGGTGGCGGGCGCGGGCTCGAGATCACCGCCGCCTTCGGCCCGCAGCACGGCATGCGCGGCGACAAGCAGGACAACATGGTCGAGTCCGAAGACTACCTGGACGCGATCCACCGCATCCCGGTGTTCAGCCTCTACGGCCAGGTCCGCTATCCCACAGAGGCCATGCTGGACACCTTCGACGTCCTGCTGGTGGACCTGCAGGACATCGGCACGCGCATCTACACCTATGTGACGACGCTCGCCTATGTGCTAGAGGCCTGCGCCAGGCAGGGCAAGGCCGTGTGGGTGCTGGATCGTCCAAACCCCGCCGGTCGGCCCATCGAGGGCAGCATCCTGGAGCCGGGCTGGGAGAGCTTCGTCGGCGCAGCGCCGCTGATGATGCGTCACGGGCTGACCTTTGGCGAGCTGGCCAAGTGGCTCATCGCCGCCAAGGGCCTGGACTTGCAGTGCGAGGTCATCCCCATGCAGGGCTATGACCCCGCCGCGGGCCCTGGCTATGGCTGGCCGCGCGACGAGCTCGCCTGGGTCAACCCGAGTCCGAACGCCTCCAGCCTCAACATGGCCCGCTGCTTCCCCGGCACCGTGCTGCTGGAGGGAACGACGCTTTCCGAGGGACGCGGCACCACGGTGCCGCTGGAGATCATGGGTGCGCCGGGAATCGACATCTGCCGGCTGCTCATGCGCATGGAAAGCCTGCGGGCGGACTGGATGCAAGGCTGTCAGCTGCGCTGCTGCGGCTTCGAGCCCAGCTTTCACAAGCACCAGGGCAAGCTCTGCCAGGGCTTCCAGATCCATACCGACTCGGTACACTACCGCCATGACGCCTTCCGCCCCTACCGGCTGACGGCGCTGTTCCTGAAGGCGCTGCGGCTGGAGCACCCGGACTACGCGATCTGGCGGGACTTCCCCTACGAGTACGAGACCGAGCGGCTCGCCATCGACCTGCTGACGGGCGGGACCTTCCTCCGGGAATGGGTGGACGACGCCACCGCGGAGCCCCTGGACCTCGAGGCCAGGCTCGCGCCGGACGAGGCGCGCTGGGCGGAGGAGCGGGCGCCACTCCTACTCTATTGACGCAGGCGGTCCTGGTCGTGCAGCGCCGCCGTGCTCAGATCCGCCCAGGCCGGGCCCACTCGGCACAAGCGCCAGATCCTCTAGCCTTTGCCGCTATGGAGGTCGGTGTCACCCACAGGGGATGAGGACACTTCTCCCTGTAATGTCCCCTGCGAGTGGCAGAGCATCATGCCGAACCTGTGGCCGACCCAGCCAAGGGACCCGTCGCCTGCGCCACCTCCAGCGCCGCCAGATCCCGGTCCCGCATGCCGAGCAGATAGAGAATTCCATCCAGCCCGACGGTGCCGATGGCGTGCCGGGCGCGCGCCTTGACGACGGGCTTGGCGCGGAAGGCGATGCCGAGCCCGGCGATGGACAGCATGGGCAGGTCGTTGGCGCCGTCGCCGACGGCGATGACCTGCTCCAGGCGGATGCCCTCCTGAGCGGCGAGCTCGCGCAGCAGCTCGGCCTTGCGGGCGCCATCCACGATGGGGCCCGTGACCTTGCCGGTGAGCCGGCCGTCCTCGAATTCCAGCCGGTTCGCGTGCACGTCGTCCAGGCCGAGCCGACGCTGCAAGTGCTCGGCGAAATAGGTGAAGCCGCCGGAGAGGATGGCGACGCGAAAGCCTAGCGCCTTCAGGGTGCGGATCAGCCGCTCGGCGCCGTCGGTGATGGGCAGCCGCTCGGCGATGCCGGCCAGCGCCGGCTCGGGCATGCCCTCCAGCAGCGCCATGCGGCGCCGGAAGGACTCCGCGAAGTCCATCTCGCCACGCATGGCCGCCTCGGTGATCTCGGCCACCTGGTCGCCGACCCCGGCGGCGGCGGCCAGCTCATCGATGACCTCGGCTTGGATCAGTGTCGAGTCCATGTCGAAGCAGACCAGCCGGCGGTTGCGGCGGAAGACGTCGTCCTCCTGGATGGCGATATCCACGTCCAGCTCGGCGCCGAGGCCCAGGAGCTCGCCGTGCAGCGCGCCCACGTCCGGCACCGGCCCCTTGAGCCAGAGCTGGATGCTCTCGTGCCCGCTGCTGGCGGCCTCCGGGCGGCGGGAGATGCGTCCCGACAGGCGCGTGATCTGCTCGATGTTGAGCCCGTTGCGCGTGACCACCGCCGACACCCGGGCGAGGTGCTCGGCGGTGATGACGCACCCGAGCAGGGTCACAATGTGTCGCGGCTGGCCCTGCTCGCCCACCCAGTGCTCGTAGTCGTCGGCGGCGACGGGCGTGAAGCGCAGGTCCAGCCCCAGCGCGTGGGCCTCGAACAGCAGGTCGCGGAACACCGGGGTGCCGCCGGCGCCGTCCGGCACCTCCACCAGCAGGCCCAGTGCGAGGGTGTCATGGATCACGGACTGGCCGATGTCCAGCACCGGCACGCCGTACTGCGCCAATACGCCGGTCAGCGCCATGGTGATGCCGGGGCGGTCGCGGCCGGCGATGTCGATCTGGATGATTTCGGGCATTTCGGGGCGGGCCGGGCAAGGCGGCGGGAGCTCGCCGGAGTAGGCGCAGAGTTTAGCGGGTGACGCGATACGAGGTAGGTTGGCCGAGGAAGGGGTAGGGGCAGGGCGTAAGAGGTGTTGCCTACGAGCTGCGCCGCAGTGCCGCGCAGGACCCGGACCCTGCGCTTTGCTGGCTCTGCGCGATTGCCTACACCAGTCGGTCAGAACCGCGAGGTCCCGCCATGGTAATCACACCGGAACAGACCATCCTCCCGCCGGGCCAGTCCATGCTGTTGGAAGCCGTGGATTGGCCCTCGTTCGAGGCCTTTCTCGATCGGATGGGGGATCGCCCGGGCATGCGCCTGGCCTAAGGCGATTTCTGTCAACACACAGACCGCCTGGCTTGTCTTCTCGCCCGCCTGCTTTGTCGCGGCAACGCGCACAGAGAACGACTATGCACGCGCTGCCGCTCCTTGAAGGCGAGCGAGAATCCTGCACCATTCGGTCTGTTTGTTTCCGGCAATCGCCTAAGGTCCGGCGATCCACCCCCGCCGTTTCCCCAGGACGTCTTCGATACCCGAGTCGGTTTGCCGCAGGCAAGAGCATGACCTCAGCCCTGCGCCCGTGCCCGCAACAGATTCAGTGCCAGCAGTACCGCCAGCAGCCCGAGCCCGGCCAGGCGCGCCTGGGCTTGGGGCAGCACCAGCAGCACCGTGGTGCCGAGCAGGGCGAGGCGCTCCCAGGCCCGCACCGGCGCGAGCAGCTGTCCTTCCAGCGCCGGCACCAAAGCGACCACGGCCGCCAGCGCCACCAGGATGTCGAAGGCGATGCCGGGGGGTGGCCCGGTCAGCAGGATTCCCGGCGCATAGATCATCAGGAGCGGGATCAGGTAGAGCCCCTTGGCGAACTTCCAGGCCTGGAGTCCGGCCCGCATGGGGGCAGCGCCCGCGATGCCGGCGGTGGCGTAGGCCGCCAAGGCCACGGGTGGTGTCACATTGGAGTCCTGGCTCAGCCAGAAGACGACCATGTGCGCGGTGATCAGCGCCAGCCCCAGGTCTTGCAGCGCCGGCCCCGCCAGCACCACCAGCACGATGTAGGCCGCGGTCACCGGCAGGCCCATGCCGAGCACCAGGCTCGCCAGCGCCACCAGCACCAGCGCCGGCAGCATATGGCCGCCGGAGAGCGACACCACCAGGTCGCTGAACTTGAGCCCGATGCCGGTCAGGCCGACCGCGCCGACGACGATACCCGCCGTTGCGCAGGCGATGCTGACGGGCAGCGCCGCCCGTGCCGCCCCTATCAGGGTCTCGACCCAGTCCCGCGGCGACAGCCGTGACGATGCCCGCAGCAGCGAGACCAGGAACACCGCGACCACGGCGACGAAGCCCACGCGCGTCGGGCTCACCCCCTGCACCAGGTAATAGAGCAGCACCGCCAGCGGCAGCAGGAAGTGCCCGCCTTGACGCAGCACGGCACCGACCCGGGGCAGGTCCTCGCGCGCCTGCCCGGTCATGCCGCGCTTGGCGGCGATGGCGTCGACGAACAGATACACGGTGAGGAAGTACAAGAGCGCCGGTACCAGGGCCATGGTGACGATGTCGAGATAAGGCACGCCCGTGTACTCGGCCATCAGAAAGGCGCCCGCGCCCATGATGGGCGGCATGATCTGCCCACCCGTGCTGGCCGCCGCCTCGACCCCGGCCGCCTCCGCCGGCCGGTAGCCGAGCCGCTTCATCAGCGGGATGGTGAAGGCGCCGGTGGTCGCCGCGTTGGCGATGGCGCTGCCCGAGAAGGACGCCATGAGCCCGGAGGCGATCACGGCCGCCTTGGCCGGGCCACCCCGGCGGCGCCCGGCCAGCGCATAGGCGAGGTCGATGAAGAAGCGCCCGGCACCCGTGGCCTCCAGCATCACGCCGAACAGGATGAAGATGAAGACATAGGTCGCGGCCACGCCCAGCGGCACACCGAAGATGCCCTCGGTGGTGAGGTAGAGCTGGGCGACCGTGCGCTCCAACGAGTAACCCTTGTGTGCCAGGGGTCCAGGCAGCCAGGGGCCGGCGAAGGTGTAGGTCAGGAAGGCCAGCGCCAGGGCGGTCATGACCCAGCCGAGGGTGCGTCGGGTCGCCTCCAACAGCAACACCACGAGCGCAGCACCGAGCCAGATGTCCAGCGGCTCGTACCAGCCCATGCGCTCGACGATGAGGTCGTACTCGAGCCAGAGGTAACCACCCGCCGCCAGCGCAAGGCAGATCAGCGCTCCATCCAGACTCCAGCGCAATGCGACGGGGGCACGCGGGTGTAGCGGCCGGATCAGAAATACCAGCACCAGCACGAGCGTCAGGTGCGCCGAGCGCTGGTAGATGGCCGACAGCGGTGTCGTGGCGGCGGTATAGAGCTGGAAGCCGACGAGCATGAGGGCGACGCCGGTGACCAGCAGCGCCAGCAGGGACGGGAGGCGCATCAGCGCGACTCAGGCGGCGAGTCGCCGTGCTCGCCGGGATGGTGCCCGGTACGCGCCATCATCCCGAGCAGCCCCACCAGGCCCGAGCCCGCGGCCAGTTCCGGACGCCGAGATCCAGGCGCTGCCCGGCGAATTCCGTGCTCAGCCCATATACCCGCCCGCGATGGTGCAGCCGATGGTCCACCGGCGTGCTGCCGACCCGCAGCGGCAGCCCTGCCATGGGCTCGTCGATGTCGAGGATCGCGAGGCCATGGCCGCTGGTGCCGACAAGGCGCCCGCGGCCAGGCACCTCGCCGAGCCCCGCCGCGAGCCAGGGGGTATGGCTCTTCAGGAGATAGAGGGTAGCGCCGCGGCGGGTGAAGACGTCCCGCACCTCGATGCCGGCCACCGAGTGCCGCCAGGTCAGCGCCAGGGGCTCACCCTGGGCGAGTGGGAGGAACAGCACGCAGCGCTGGCCTGCAAGCACCGCGACGCCGGCCAGGGGCCAGAGCAGGGCTGCAACCAGCGCCGCGATCATGGCGGCGGCGAGCCATCGGGTGGCAGACATCGATAAGGGCGAGCGAGCTTGAGTCTAGTGCAGCAGTGCGCATGTCCCGAGACCGTCTCAGGTCGTTGTCGTTGTCGGTGTCGTTTTCGCTGTCGTGATCGCGGTCTGGACCCTGCGGATTTTCGATCACGCTTGCGATTACGACAACGACAACGGGGGGATCCTGGTCTCGGAGCTTCCGCAGCAAAGCGCTGGGCTCCGACCGGATGCTTGGGCCGGTGCTTGGCCAGGTCGTCCCGGAGGCTGAGACTCCGGCCGCAGCGGGGGCCCTACTCGGCGCCGCCGCCCGTCGGACGCAGCGCGGCGGGTACCTCGACGCCGAGCTCCTCGTAGTAGCGTACCGCGCCCGGATGCAGCGGGATCACCGTGGATGCCATCGCGTAGTCCGGGCTCGCGGTGGCCAGGGCGGCGCTGGTCTGCACCAGCTTGGCTCGGCTCTCGAAGAGCACCCTGGTCATCTGGTAGACCAGCTCGGGGTCCGCGTCCGCCGGCACGAACAGGTGGTTGGCCACCTGGATGGTGGCGCAGTCGTCCGAGACACCTGGGTAGGTGTCGCCTGGGATGGTGAAGGCGGAGTAGTACGGGAAGGCCTCGGTGACGGTGGCGATCTCGTCGTCGGTCATGCATACCAGGGCCATGTCGCGGGTGCTCGCCAGGTCCATCAGCGCGCTGGCGCCGAGCCCGACCGACAGGCTGCCCGCATCCAGGTTGCCGTCCTTCATCGCGCTGGTCGTCTCCGCGTAGGACAGCCGCGCGGCGCTGGCGAAGTCGTCATAGGTGATGCCAAGGGCATTGAAGATGTCCTTGTTCATCGCCTCCGTGCCCGAGCCCGGCGCGCCGACGGAGACCCGCTTGCCCCGCAGGCCCTCAAGCCCAGAGATGCTCGAGCTCGCCAGGGTCGCGATCTGGATGGCGTTGGGGTACAGGGCGCCGATCGCGAGTATGGGCTGCCTGCCCCGCTGGGCGAAGCGGCCGCTGCCGTGATAGGCCGCGAAGACGACATTGCCGGTGCCGAGCGCTGCCTGGGCCTCGCCGGTCACCAGGAGCCGCGTGTTCTCCACCGAGGCGCCCGTGACCTCCGCGGTCACCTGCAGGTCCGGAATCTTGTCGGTCCAGAGCTTGCCGAGGGTGCCGCCGAGGGGAAAGTAGATTCCCGCGGTGCCGCCGGTGGCGATGGACAGGAATCGATCCGCCGCCGCGGGCGCCTGCGCCAGCGCGATCGCCGCAGCTGCGAGCAGGGCGGTCAATCTGGATGTACTTGCATGCTTCAACCTGGACCTCCTCTGGGGCGCGCCGGCCAGTAGCCGAGGGTCTGTCGGGATGACTCGAGGTGATGAAGTCTACCTGGTTGCCGGTGCCGAATTCCTGCGTGCGGCGACTGTCGCGGCTGCCGATCCCGATCCCGATCCCGATTTCGATCCGCGTCATTGGGTTGGCCAAGTTCCGGCGCGGCATTGCCGGCCTCCGACTGCTAGCCCCTCCACCCTTTCCCGCGAAACCGACGCTCGAAACCGGCGTCATAGAGCTTCGAGGTGACACCGGCTGGGCGTTGCCGCGCCCCCAGCGCCGGGCCCACCAGGATCATCGCCTGCCGCACGATGCCGGCATCGGCGCAGCGCCCCGCGATGTCCCTGAGCCGGCCGCGCAGCACCAGCTCCTCGCCGGGCCAGGTGGCCTTATGCACCACCACGACCCGTGCCTCCGGCGTCCAGCCGGCTTCCGTCAGGGTCTCGGCCACTGTCGCGATGCGCTCGATGGACAGAAAGATGCAGAGCGTGCAATGGTGCTTGGCCAGATCCGCCAGCGCCTCCGCCTGCGGCATGGCCGTGCGCCCGGCGAGCCGGGTGAAGATGACGGTCTGTGTCACCTCCGGCAGGGTCAGGCACTCGCCCGCCGCCGCCGCGGAGGCCATGGCCGACGAAACACCGGGCACTATGCCCACCTCGATGCCCACCGCGTCCAGGGGCCGGGCCAGCTCCGCCACCACGCCGTACAGCGTCGGGTCACCGGTCTGCAGCCGGACGACGGTCTGGTGCCGGGCGGCGCGGGTCAGCAGCCAGTCGGTCACCTGGGTCAGCTCCATGGTCTTGGAATCGGCGATCTCACAGCCCTCGGCCGCCCACTCCAGGACCGTCTCCGCGACGAGCGAGCCCGTGTAGAGGATGGCGCCAGCCGAGGCCAACAGCCGGGTGCCGCGCACCGTGATCAGGTCCGGCGCCCCCGGACCCGCGCCGACGAACCAGACCTTACCCATGGGCGCCCACCCGTCTGCACGGCTTTGACAGTCGCAGCTTCAATGGCTTCACCTGCTGATCAGCATTGCGCGCCAGGCGCCGGCCGCGGAGACTGACGCACGCCGTGCCCAGCACCGAGCCGGATTCTGTTGGCCGACCCCACTGCTGTCAAACCCTTGCCCGAACTTGCAGGTCCGAACCCGAGCGTCCGACGTCCTGGTCATCGGCGGTGGCGCCGCCGCGCTCGCCGCCGCCATCGAGGCCGCCTGCGCCGGTGCCAGCGTGGATCTGCTGGACCAGGCCCCGGCGTGGCTGCGCGGTGGGAACACCCGCCATTCCCGCAACTTCCGCTACACCCATGATGGCCCGACGGCATTCACGCCGGACGCCTATACCGAGGCGCAATTCCGCGCCGAGCTCTTGCACGCCACCGGCGGCGGCGTCGACCGGGCCCTGTTGGACGTGCTGGTGACGGCCTCCGCTGGACTGCCGGACTGGCTGGTCGGGCAGGGCGTCGCCTTGCAGCAGGCGGGCGACGGCCGGCTGCCCTATTCGCGCAAGACGGCCTTCTTCCTCGGCGGCGGCATGGCGGCGGTGCGTGCCTTGACGGACCGTGCGCTGGCGCTCGGCGTGCGCATCCAGCATGGGACCGGTGTCGACGCGCTGCGATTGGACGGTCGTCGCGTGACGGCCGCCCTGACCCATGCCGGTGAGATCACGGCGGGCGCGGTCGTCCTTGCCTGTGGCGGCGCCCATGCCGACCCGAGCTGGCTCCGAAAGCACCTGGGTGCTGCGGCGTCCGGCTTCATCAATCGCGGCACGCCACACGCCCGCGGCGAGCTGCTGCTTTGGCTCTTGGCGCAGGGCGCAGTGCCGGTGGGCGACCCGGCCGAGCTCTATCTCGTCGCCGTGGACGCCCGCTCGCCCGCCGACGACGGCGGCATCCTGACCCGTATCCGCGGCATGCCGCTCGGCATCGTCGTTGACCGCAACGGCCGGCGCCGGTTCGACGAGGGCGCCGACACCGCCTCGACCCGCTATTCGCGTTGGGGGCAGCGGCTCGCCGCCTATCCGGACCAGACGGGCTGGCTGATCCTGGACGCCGCAGGGCTGCGGGCGGCGCCGGCGGCGCTGTACCCGCCGATCCAGGCATCCGGCACCCGGGCGCTGGCGGAGGCGCTCGGTATCGACGCCGCCGGACTCGCGGTCACCCTTGCCGGTTACAACGCCAGCATCCGCGCCGGTGCGGATCCGGCCGACGCGGCTGGCTGCTCCACACAAGACCTCTATCCGCCCAAGTCCGCCCATGCGCGCCCCATTGCCGAGCCGCCCTTCGCGGCCTACCCGATGCGCCCGGGTGTCACCTTTGCCCACTATGGTGTCGCCGTGGACGCGCGCACGCGGGTAGCATGGCGGGATGCTGGGTACCTGGACAACGCCTTCGCGGCGGGCATGATCATGGCCGCGAATCTGATCCCCCGGGGCTATGTGTCCGGTCTCGCGGTGACGATCTCTCTCGTGTTCGGGCGCATCGCCGGGTCTGAGGCGGCAGGGATCGCGGCGGCTGCCCAGGCCCGGCAGAGGGGGCGGCATGGACGGGCCTGAGCCGGCCGCGGTGCGAGCCGCGCCGGGGCCGTTGGGTGCCGACCCGGTGGCCGCCGAGGCGCGCCGGGAACTCGCCATCTGCAACATCTGCAACTACTGCAACGGCCTTTGCGCGGTGTTCGCCGCCGCCGAGCGCCGGCCGCAGCTCACCGCCGGCGACCTGGACCATCTCGCCAACCTGTGCCATCACTGCCGCAGCTGCCTTTACGACTGCCAGTACGCGCCACCCCATGCCTTCGCCGTCAATCTGCCGCGGGTCCTGGCCCGGCTGCGTTGGTCCAGCTACGCGCGCTTCGCCTGGCCGCGGTCACTGGCTGCGGCCTTCACGGACGGCGGTCGCCGGGTTGGCTCGCTCGCCGCCGGGCTTGTGCTGGCCTTTACGCTCGCGGTGCTGCTCGCCGTGCCCCCTGCGGTGCTGTTCGCGCCGCACCGGGATCCCGGCGCCTTCTACCGCATCGTCCCCTGGTGGCTCATGGTCGCGGGTGCGAGTCTGACCTTTGCGGCCGCTTTGCTCGCCATCGGGGCCAGCCTGGGGCGGTTCTGGCGGGCGACGACACCGGCTGCGCACTCGACCAGACGAGCCGGCACCCCCTACGTTGCGGTGATACGGGCGGCGGTTGACCTGCTGACCCTCAGGAACCAGCAGGGCGGCGGTCCCGGCTGCGCCGACCTGGACCATCGCCCGTCGCGGTGGCGCCGATACTTGCATCACGCGCTCTTCTACGGCTTCCTACTCTGCTTCGCGGCGACGCTCGCCGCCGCGGGCTACCACCACCTGTTGGGCCGTGTGGCGCCCTATCCACTGCTGAGTGTCCCGGTGCTCTTGGGCACGGCCGGCGGCCTGGGCATGGTTGCTGGCTGTCTAGGCCTGCTGTGGCTGCGCCGGCGTGAGGATGCGACGCCGACGGACCCGGACAGCCGCGGCGCGGATTCGGCGGCGTTGTGGCTGCTCCTGGCGGTGGCCGGCACCGGGCTCGCGCTGTTGGCGTTGCGCGCGACGGCCGCCATGGGGCTGCTGCTGGCGGTGCACCTCGGCACGGTGCTGGCGCTGTTCTTGCTTCTGCCCTACGGCAAGCTGGTGCATGGCGCCTACCGCGGCGCGGCGCTGTTGCGGGATGCGCTGGAGGCGCGGCGGCGATGAGGATCCAGGCCCGGTGCGCCTTGCTGATCCTCGGCGGCACCAGCGAGGGCTATGCGCTGGCCGACGCGCTGGCGAGCCGCCGCGACCTGAGGGTCATCAGCTCTCTGGCCGGGCGCACGCTGAGCCCGCGGCTGCCCCTGGGCGAGACCCGCATCGGTGGCTTCGGCGGCGTCGCTGGATTGCGGGGCTTCCTGCAAGCCGAGCGGATCACCGCCGTCATGGACGCAACCCATCCCTTCGCCGCCGCCATGGGCACAAATGCGGCCGCCGCCTGCGGCACCCTCGACATCCCGCTGCTGCGCCTGGAGCGCCCGCCCTGGCGGCCCGAGCCCGGCGACGCCTGGCTGCCGGTGCCGGACTGGCCGGCCGCCGTGGACGCGCTGCGGCGACTGGGTGCCCGCCGGGTGCTGCTGACCCTGGGCCGACAGGAGCTGGCACCCTTCGCAGTGCTGAACCATGTGCGCTTTCTGATCCGCTGTGTCACGCCACCGGACCCCATGCCGCCCTTCGCCGACGCCGAGCTGCTGCTGGACCGTGGGCCCTTCGGTCTCGCGGCCGAGCAGGCGCTGCTGGACAGGCATCGAATCGACTGCATCCTGTGCAAGAACAGCGGCGGCGGTGCCAGCGCCCCGAAGCTCACCGCCGCCCGCCAGCGCGGCATCCCCGTGGTGATGCGCGAGCGTCCGCCGCGGCCGGTGCTGCCGACTGCATCGGACGTGCCGGCGGCCCTCGACTGGTTGGATAGGGTGCTGGACGCGAGACAGCAGACGGCTTGATTGCCTGATAGCCAATTGATTGCCTGATAGCCAAGGTTGCCTGATGTCGCTCTGGCCCAAGCCGGTGGCGGAGATGGGGTTGTCGTCCCAGAGCCGCTGTTGGACTCTGAGTGACGCGCGCCCGGCCCGGTCCAGTGCGGCCATCTCTTCAAGCAGGGCCAAGCGGTTACGGTGCCAGTCCCGGCTCCAGGTTTCTCTGATCGACGCTTCCTTCCGCCAGCGCCACCGCGGCACGCAAAGCCTCCCCCGACGTCAAATCAGGCATCGGCTTTCGGCTGCTGATTGCTCGGGGAGAGCGCGAGCTTGCCCGTTTTCGCCCGCAGCCGCATCGGTTCGGCTCAGAACCGTATCCGTACCCGATAGGTCAGCACCGTCTCGCCCTCGGCGGGCACGCTGAGCTTCCATAGGGCAGTGTTGGCGTTGCCGACCTCGTGCGGGGCGCTCTCCTCAAGCATCCTCCAGTCGCCCGGTATGCGCTCCTGCACGGTGACCGCCTGGGGCTCGGGCTTGGCGTTCCTGACGCGGGTCTCGTAGGCGCTGTCGAGCTCGTACTGCCAGGGGCCGGTGCCGGAGCGCTTGTCGAAGTCGGTCTGCTTGCGCTCCGCCGTCACGTCGAAGGACTCACCGAGCTTGAGCTTGACGGTCTCATTCTTCGGCGTGTGCTCGATGCGGTCCTCGCCGACGAACTGGGCGCCCCCCGCGGCGTCGCGCTTGTAGATGCGCACCGTGCCCGCCGGCAGTGGCATGCCGAGGTTGGACGCCTCGTCGTTGGTGAGCGCCAAATACACGCTCACGTCCATGTCCTCGGTGAGCTTGCCGCGCGCGCCACGGTAACTGCCGGGGTTGCCCTGGATCAGGAGCTCCTTGGCGACCCTCACGTCCGGGGCGCTCAACAGCGAGACCTGCTTGGTCTGGTTGTCGGCGATGGTCGTCAGACGGCCGAGGGTATAGAGGTGGTATTCGAACAGGCTCTCCTCGCGCATGGGCGCCGCCGCTGCCGCCGACCGCGGCATGGCGTCCATCATCATCATCTCCGGCGCCGGTGCGGGCGCGACATTGACCTCGCCGGCGACGAGCTGGAGCTTGGCGCTGCGGTAGCTGGTGCCGCTCTGGTTCGTGAGCGTCACCCATCCGGTGAGGTCGAGCTCGCCCTCATCCGGCGCCAGCTCGCCGACATAGTCCGCCTCCCAGCTCAAGCCGCCGCTGAGATAGGACAGCTCCAGCTCCCGCGCGCCGGCCGCGGCGCTCTCCAGCGCCAGCACCAGGGTCGGGCGGTCGCGCAGGTTCGGCGGGATGTCGCGGTAGACGATGCGGCCGGGCAGCTTGCCGTCGCGGCTCGCCTCGATGCGCTGCTCGTCGCCGTCGCCGATGCGCAGCACAACCCCGTCGCTGGCCGCAAGGACGGTGGCGCGCTCTTCATTCTCTTCGCCCGTTGTTGGGTGGGTGCGGACGATGCCCACCTCGCGACCGACGTACTTCTCCAGCAGCTTGGCCGGCGTGAGCAGGTCGAAGTCGAAGTTCTGCTCCAGCACCACCAGCCCGGCGGCGTCGCCGATCTCACGCAGCAGCGCGGTCTCCGGGCGGATCTGCGCGCTGACGTCGCGATAGGCGAGGTCCACGCGGCCGGCCGGCAGGTCGAGCCGGCGGCGGTCCTTGATCAGCGCCAGGTCCTGGTTGTAGATGGTCACCGCCAGCGCGGTCTGATCCGAAAGGGTGCTGGTCCGCTCGGGCGCCGCGGCGTTAGCGGCTGGCGCCGGGGGTCGATCTGGCGGTGGAGCGGGCGGTTGGGCGGATGCTTGGGCCATGGCGATCTCCGTGCCGAGGAGGCTCAGTGCCGCGAGCAGCGCGGCGTGCAGGCCATTGGATGCTTGCATAGGGCACCTGTGGACGACGTGCCGAGTCCCTGTCGGGCGCGGCGGACAACGCGAGCCCCGCAGTGTAACCCTCGAATGGCA
>JANQFI010000084.1 GCA_028277905.1 Chromatiaceae bacterium
GCAGCTGATCCGGGAGCTGGCCGTCCGGCACGTGACCGACTGGTCCGGTGTCGAGCTGGAGGGCGGACCGGCGCCGCCGACGCCCGAGAACATCGCCGCAGTGACGGAGCTCTACCCGGTAGGTGAGCGGTTCTTCCAGGAGTTCACGCTCCGGCAAGTGCTTCTCAACGCAGCAAAAAACGCCTCAGGGCCCTCTGCCGTTGGCACTTCCAGCCGGGCGGAGGGCCCGAATACTGCCGAGCCTGCCGCGACGCCGACCTCGCCTGCGCCCGAGGCGAGCCCGGAGCCGACGGACGGCTCTGCCCCTATCACGAGCACGCCCTGATCACCCTCCAAGAGCACCAGGCCTGGGACATCCTGCTCGCCTGCCAGGGCCAGCTGCGGCTCGCGCCAACAGGGCACGTGATCGGCATCGACACGAACGCCGCGCTCGAGGTCGCTGCAGCTCGCGACTACGACCTCGCCATGCTCTCGCAGCTGCTGCCGGCGGCAGAGGCCGGTTTGTTCCAAGCGATGTGTGCGGCTAGTTCCTGGCGTCCCTAATTGCCTGCGACGTCTTGGTGTGCTGCGAGATGCTGCCGATGCGCGATCGCGGCACCTCAAACCGCGGGCGGCGACTAGGAAGGGGACGAAAGTCCTCTCCCGGGCTGACCTCGCCCGAGGGATGATGCGCAAACTTCGCCGCGCGGTTCATCGCCAGGGCCTTTCGGGCCGCCTCGAGATTGGCTGCCCTGGCTTCCACCGCGCGGCGCCGTTTCAGCTCCTTCTGCACCCGCTTGATCGCCGATGTGACGACCGTCTTGCGCTGATGAGGCCGCTCAGCCGTTCCAGGAAAACTGGCACCACGTGGCTCCGCCTTGCCGCGCACCTCGCGGCGTTTCTGACGGGCCAAGGTTTGCTCCTTAGAGCGGATCTGGCGAAGGCTTTCCTGCGCCCTTTTCAGATCCTCGTCGCTCACCGCATAGATGTGGGGGTGGTGCGTTTCGCGGATGAGCTTGTACTCGTCAAAGTCGAGCAAGGAGCGCTCGAACTTGCACGCTATAGGCATCGCTGCCCTCCCCATTCGGTCAAGACCCGTGACTTCGCACCCGCCAGCGTACAAGAGCATCTTCAGTTCGATCGTACGAGGCAAGGAGGCAAGCGGCGTTGAGTGAGCCGCGGCGGCCCGGCTGCAGGCAACAACGCTGTCCAGCGCATACGCAAGCTCTCCGCCGAGATGCGACCCGCCGCTCTTCAAAGTCCCTTGAGCAAGACCGGGCGAAGCTGAGCCATGCCCCGACGCGCAAACGCCTACGCGATCCGCCTGGCGGTCGAGGGCGGGGGGCAGGTCAAGGCCGAGCTCGTCTCGGTCGGCCAGAGTGGCGAGCAGAGCCTGAAGCGGATTGAGACCGGCGGCAAGAAGGCATCGCGCGGGCTGAAGGGCCTCGGCCGGCAGGCGGAGCTGCTGCGGGCCGGCGTCCGCACGCTCGGCGTGGCGCTTGCCGGCGTCACCACCGTCGGCGGGCTCGCAGCGCTGGTCGACCGGTCGAACTCGGCGGCGGACGCGATCGGCAAGACCGCGGACAAGATCGGCGTCGGGGTCGAGGCCCTGCAGGAGCTGCGGTTTGCAGCCAAGGCGTCGGGGGTCGAGCAGCAGACGCTCGACATGGCGCTGCAGCGCTTCACCCGGCGTGCGGCCGAGGCGGCGCAGGGCACGGGCGAGGCCAAGGAAGCGCTCGCCCAGATGGGCATCGCGCTCCGCGACCAGACCGGCAACCTGCGCCGGAGTGAGGACCTGCTGGGTGACGTCGCCGACGCGTTCGCCCGGATCGAGGACCCGGCCGAGCGGGTGCGGCTCGCGTTCAAGCTGTTCGATTCCGAGGGCGTGGCGCTGGTCAACCTGCTGCGCGATGGCAGCGGTGCGCTGGACGAGATG
>JANQFI010000085.1 GCA_028277905.1 Chromatiaceae bacterium
AGCGGGCACAGAGCTCGACTATGCGCCCGCTGCCGCTCCTTGAAGGCGAGCGAAAATCCTGCGCCATTCGGTCTGTTTGTTTCCGGCAATCGCCTTAACCCTTTGCCCTTGCCCCGTCGCCCTTGCCATCATAACTTTCCGACAACACCTGTCGGATCTATCGAGCAGACACTGACCACATCCTCGACCATGATTGCCAGAGATTACTCTTCCGCGGATCGCGCCCTCATGGGCCTCGATCAGGCCCTGCGCACGGTGTTCGGCCGCCCGCGGGTCACGGAGCGCGCCAACCCCGCCGAGCACTACGCGGACGTGGACTTGGGCGAGGATGAGCGCCGCCACATCGGAGGTCTGATGCGGGTGAACCACACCGGCGAGGTCTGCGCCCAGGCGCTCTACCAGGGGCAGGCGCTCACGGCGCGCCTCGCCGAGGTGCGCGAGAGCCTGGAACGCTCGGCGTTGGAGGAGAACGATCACCTCGCCTGGTGCGAGCAACGACTCGACGAGCTCGGTGCCCGCAAGAGCTTGCTCAACCCGCTCTGGTATGCCGGATCCTATGTCATGGGCGCAGCCGCCGGGCTCGCCGGCGACAAGTGGAGCCTCGGCTTCGTTGTCGAGACCGAGCGGCAGGTAGAGGATCACCTCGACGAGCACATCGCCCAGGTGCCCGGCGACGACCAGCGCACCCGCGCCATCTTGGAGCAGATGAAGGCGGACGAGATCCACCATGCCGATGTTGCCAAGGCGGCCGGCGGTGCGGAGCTGCCGGCGCCGGTGAAGCTGGCGATGAAGGCGGTGTCGAAGGTGATGACAGGCGGCTCTTACTGGATCTGACCGGTCGGCAACGGGTCCACCGGCGACGACAGGGGCCAGCCGCGGGTGAGGGATGCACCGCCGGCTCGTGCTTTGCTGCGGGAGTTCCGAGACCGGGATTCCCTCGTTGTCGTTGTCGTAATCGCAATCGTAATCGAATATCCGCACGGTCGAGACCGCGACAACGACAACGATCTGAGGCGGTCTCGGGACATTCGCACTGCTGCACTAGTGCAGCAGGACCCAGTGCAGCAGAGTATAGATTCCGAAACCTCTTCTGGTCGCTAGCGCAATCCTAATCGATCTGGGTGTGGTCTGGTTGCGAGCCCCAGCGCCAAGAATGGGTCCATGACGTCTGCCGGCGTTCACGCGTCGCCCGGGCGCCGGTGGCGCCTCCGGCGGGTAGCGGAGCCAGAGCGCGAAGCGGTCGCCCGCCAGGGCCTCGCAGGCCGTGGCTTCAGCCCTCGCGGATCTCGAAGTCGTGGGTCACCGCGGCGACCGCACCCAACATGATGGACGCGGAGCAGTACTTCTCCGCGCTCAGCGCAATGGCACGCTCCACCTGCTTCGGGCTCAAGTCGTGGCCGGAGACGACGAAGTGCACGTGGATGCGGGTGAAGACCTTGGGGTCCGTCTCGGCGCGCTCGGCGCTGATTTCCACGACGCAGCCCGTTACCCGAGCCCGGCCGCGCTGGAGAATCAGCAGCACGTCGAACTGGGTGCAGCCGCCGAGGCCGAGCAGCAGCATCTCCATCGGCCGCGCGCCGAGGTTGCGCCCGCCCGAGTCCGGCGGACCATCCATGACCAGGGCATGGCCGCTGCCGGATTCGCCCACCATGGTGACGTCTTCCAGCCATGTGACGCGTGCGCGCATGCTTAGGGCTCCTCATGGCGGACCGCCCCGGGCAAGCGCTGGACGCTTTGCCCCGCTGCGGCATGGGGCGTTTTGGCGTATCGTGTCAGGGCTTGCATGGCTGCGTCCGCAGTTGGTCGATGTCTGGGAGAGCTTGACCTCGAGCGTCGCCGACAGGCTACCACGGAAATCCCTCAGGCACGGATAGCCCCGCCCCATCACAACGCAATTGGCGACTGACGCGAGATGGAAAGATTCGTCCCTACCAAAGAGCCCGAGTGGCTGCAGCGGTTCCTAAGCTACTGTCATACCAAGCAGTACGACAAGCGGGTCGACATCATCCACGCCGGCGAGCCCGCTGAGACCCTGTACTACCTGGTGGAAGGCTTCGTGGCCGCGCTCATCGAGGACGAGGAACACCGCGAGCTGATCCTGGCCCACATCCACGCCGGGGAGTTCATTGGCGAGATGGGCCTGTTTCTGCCGCAGAAGACCCGCAGCGTCATCGTGCGCAGTCGCACCCAATGCCGGATCGCCGAGATCAGCTATCGTCGCCTGGAACAGGTGCTCGCACGTGAGCTGCGCGAGCAGGCGGTGCCCATCCTGTTCGCCATCGGCCGGCAGCTGTCGAGCCGGCTGCAATGCACCAGCCGCAAGGTCGGCGACCTCGCCTTCGTCGATGTCACCGGACGCATCGCGGGCGCGCTGCTGGATCTGTGCAAGCAGCCCGACGCCATGACCCATCCCGATGGCATGCAGATCCGCATCACCCGCCAGGACCTCGGCCGCATGGTGGGCTGCTCCCGGGAAATGGCCGGCCGCGTGCTCAAGACGCTGGAGGAGGAGGAACAGATCAGCGTCAAGGGCAAGACCATCGTGGTCTTCGGGACGCGCTGACGCAGAAGGGCCAGAAGCCGAGTCCCGAGGCAGGGGTTACAGCGCGCGCGAGGGGCAAGCTCGACATCGGGATCGAGATCGCTAGCCGATCCCGAATCCGGTTGCGACTTCGCCCTCGCTTTCGGTTTCGATGGGAGGGGAGGGCGACCGACGCCCACTCGCCACGCTTGCGGCGGCAGGAATTCGGCGCGGCAGAGCCCCTAGCCCCCAGCCACCAGCCCCTGGAACAACTCGGCGAGCTTCGCGCCCGGGTCCGCCGTGCGCATCAGGGACTCCCCCACCAGGAAGGCGTGCACGCCCTGGCCGTGCATCAGCGCCACGTCGTCGCGGGTGTGGATGCCGCTTTCGGTGATCAGCAGGCGGTCATCCGGCACCTGCGCCACTAGGTCCAGTGTCCTGTCCAGGCTCACGTCGAAGGTGCGCAGGTTGCGGTTGTTGATGCCGATGAGCCGAGCAGGGACCGCCAGGGCCCGCTCCAGCTCCGCGGCGCCGTGCACCTCCAGCAGCACATCGAGGCCCAGCGCATGGGCCTCGGCGGTGAAGTCGGCGAGCTCGGCATCGCCCAGGCAGGCGGCGATGAGCAGGATGCAGTCCGCGCCGATCGCCCGCGCCTCCTGGATCTGGTAGGCGTCGATGACGAAGTCCTTGCGGATCACTGGGAGCCGGCAGGCGTCGCGGGCGGCCATCAGGTGCTCGTCCTCGCCCTGAAAGAAGTCCCTGTCGGTCAGCACCGACAGGCAGGCGGCGCCGGCTCGCTCGTAGGACAGGGCGATGTCCGCAGGCCGGAAATCGGGTCGCAGCAGGCCCTTGCTCGGGCTCGCGCGCTTGATCTCGGCGATCACGGCGGCTTGCCCGGCCGCGATCCGCGCCGCCAGCGCATCGGCGAAGCCGCGGGTCGGACCCACCTCTGCGACGGCGGCGGCCAGCGCCCCGAGGGGGCGAGCGCGCGCGCGCTCGTCCACCTCCTCCGCCTTACGAGCGACGATGCGCTTCAGGATGTCGGGCGTGTCCATCATGCGTTCGGTACACGGGGCTGGCCCGTCTGCGGATCAGCCTCTTAGGCGATTTCTGTCAACAAACATACCGCCTGGCTTGTCTTTTCGCCCGCCTTCTGCGTCGCGGCAGCGGGCACAGAGCTCGACTATGCGCCCGCTG
>JANQFI010000088.1 GCA_028277905.1 Chromatiaceae bacterium
CGGGGCTGACGTGGCCGAGGTTGCGTTGGGGGATATGGTGATTGTAGAGCGCCGCGTAGCGTTGCAGGGTGTCTTCGAGGTGTTCACCGGAGCGGAAGCGGGTGGTTTTGAGCACATCGCTGATGCGACCGTTGAAGCGCTCGACCATGCCGTTGGTTTGCGGGTGAGCGGGTTTGATCAAGCGGTGCTCGATGGCCTGCTCGGTGCAGAGACGGTCGATGGGGTGTCGACCGGTGGGCTGACGCTCCCCGGTGGCGCAGAAGCGGTCGGTGAACTCCTTGCCGTTGTCGGTCAGCACCGTGTTGATCTTGAACGGCGCGGCCTTGAGCAGACGCTGGACGAAGGCGTGCGCGCTGTGCGCGGACTTATCCGCCAGGCGCTCAAGGTAGACCCAGCGCGAGGCGCGGTCGATGGCCACGAACAGGTAGGTGCGCCGGTCCTCATCGACCATCTGCGGCAGATACTTCACATCCACGTGCACGAAGCCGGGCGTGTAGTCCTTGAAGCCCTTCGCGGGCTGCTTTGGCGTCTCCTCCTTGGGCTGCAGATCGACCAAGCGGGAAACGCCGTGACGGCGCAGGCAGCGATCCAAGCCTGAGCGCGACACCTCGGCGTTGATGAACTCCTTGACCAAGGACAGCAGATCATCGAGCGGCAGCCATGCCGTCTTGCGCAGCTGCACCACCACCGCCTCCTGCGCCGGCGTGAGCGTGGTCTGCAGCCGATGCGGACAATGCGAGGCATCCTGGACACCCTCGCGCTTGCGCCACTTCGCCACCGTCTCCTCGCTGACGCCGTACTGGCGTGCCAGGGCTGCTGTGCTCAGCGTGGAGGCCTGGATCTCGCCCCGCACGGCAGGCGTCGTGCGGGCATTGCGGTGTAGTCGGATGTTCATGGAGACTCCGGGCTCGGTGATGAGAGACAGACCAACGCTCAGCCTCGCGCTGCGCCTTGCTGCCGGGGCCGACTCCGGTCGTCCTGCGGGCTCCCTACGTCAGCCCCGGCAGCAAGGCGCTCCAGAGCGCCC
>JANQFI010000625.1 GCA_028277905.1 Chromatiaceae bacterium
GGCGCAGAGCATGATGGCCAGGCTGATGCGCAGCTTGAACAGCGACCAGAGGTGCTTCGCCAGGACGGCCATGCCTTCTTCCCGCTCCGCTCGATTCAACTCAGCTCAGATCAGCTCACCTCGCATCAGCTCAGGGGCCAGACCTCCGAGAGGAACTTCCAATTGATGAAGTAGTAGAGCACGAAGGCGAGGAAGAAGATGGCAACCAGGGTGATGGTCCCGGGCAGCTTCAACGTGCCCTCGCTGCCGTAGGTCGTGGCGGCTTCACCGCCGCTGGCCACCACCGGATTGCTCTGCACCTCGGCCGCGCCGCGCGGCTTGCCGAAGAGGATCGAGCCAACCACCACGACGATGTACATCAGCCCGCCGATGCCGGCCAAGACGCCGAACATGCCGTTGAGTCCCATCATGAGGAAGGCCGTGCCCGGGTAGTCGAAGCTGAGGGCCGCCTCGCCGAAGGTGATGTCCCAATGGCGCCGCGACACGCCGAGGGTGCCGGCGCCCATCATGAAGAGCGAGGTGCCGGCCACGCCGATGGCGAAGACGTAGGGCTGCCACTGGGCGACCTTCTTCAGGATCAGCTCGCGGCGGAAGATCAGCGGCACCACCAGATAAGTCACCGCCATGAAGGCCAGGGTAGTGCCCGCGACGACCGTGGCGTGGAAGTGGCCCGGCACGTAGAGGGTGTTGTGCATCAGCAGATTGATCTGCTCGGTGCCCAGCACCACGCCGGAGATGCCGCCCAGGAAGCCGAACAGCACCACCGAGAGCGCCATGCCGGAAAAGGCCGGGTTGCTCCAGGGTGCGTGGCGTAGCCAGCCGAAGATGCCCTTGTCGAAACCGCGCCGGCGCTGGGCCGCCTCGACGGCGCCAGGCACGCTCATGCCGTGGATCATGCTGCCGAGCACCGCCAGGTAGAAGGCGTAGCTGGTGTTGAAGATCTTCCATTCGGCGCTGATGCCGGGCTCCACCAGCATGTGGTGGGCGCAGGCGAGCTGCAGGAAGAGGATGTAGAGCAGGAAAGCGGTGCGGCTGACCTTCTCGGACAGCGGCTTGGCGCCGAGCACCAGGGCTGCGATGACGTACCAGACCGAGACATGGGCCGAGACGTTGATCTGCTGGGAGGAGTGTCCCATGCCCCACCAGACCAGCTTGTAGGTCAGGGAATCGATCTCGGCGATCAGCCCGATCGACCACATGAAGGTCGGGATCAGGATGATCGCGCCGGAGGCGAGCGTGAACACGGCAATGATCGCGGCCGTGATGGCGCCGAAGGTGAC
>JANQFI010000626.1 GCA_028277905.1 Chromatiaceae bacterium
CGGATGCTGCGCTGTGCGTCGAGCGCCAGCACGAAGTCGGGGACACGTTGTAGACCGATCCAGAGTGTTTTCGGTCCTGGCGAGCCGTCGGACTTTCGGTTGAGAAATCCGCCAAGGCTGGCGACCATGCGCACCCTGGTATCGAGCGATGGCGGCTGCTCGGGCGGCGGTTTGCGCTGGGTGACCAAGTAGACGGCCTGCCATTCCTCATCGGCGAACACGGTGTTGCAGGGCATGTCCGGGCACGCGCGCCCGAGCATGGTGAGGAACAGCACGCGCCAAGCGATGATCATGTAGAAGGCCAAGGCGGGTTCGAGGCGCTCGCGCTTCTCGAGTTGCAGCTGCGCGATGCGGCAGCCGCGCTTGAGGACCTTGAAGTACACTGCGATCTGCCATCTGCAAAGATACCAAGAGAGCTTTTCGATGGCCTGCTCGGGCGTTTCGACCGGAAGATTGGTCAGCAGCAGCCAGTCGAGTGGGTCTTCATCGGCGGGCGGATTCGCCTCGGTGGCAAGCAGTGCGGTGACGGTGACCGGTGCGCGGGTACGGTCGGGCCGGGCCGGCGGTTGCAGGGTCACGCGCACGACCTTGATCTGTTGCTGGACGGCGCGCGCCTTGCGGCCATTGCCGGCGGGCCGATCGAAGCTGATCTCGGTGAGCACGTCTGCCGCATCAATGACCTCGCGCAGCTTGCGTCCGTCGCCGAGCAGCCGCTCTTGGTGGCTCACACGCACCAGCCAGTCCGCGCCCTGCTCGGGACAGGGGGCTTCGACGCACAAATCGTAGAGGTCGCCTTCGCGATCGGCGATGTCGGTGAGGCGGGTGTCGCGCAACTGCTCGGCCAACGCGTTGACGTGGGCAAAGCCATCGACCCAGCGCACGCTTTCCTTCTCTGCGAGCGGGCGGTTGGGGTCTTTCTCTTGGCCGAGGCTGCCGGGCTCGCGTGCCCAGCTGCAGAGGTCGAGCAGCCCCAAGGGCACGCGATCCGGGGTGACGGCCAGGGTGGGATGCACATACAGCCCCCAGCGCGCCTCGTAGCTCAGCGGTCCGAGTCCGGCGATGCCCTGCTTGGTGGTGTAGTCGAGCTCCGTGGTGTCCTGGATGCACAGCACCCTCGGGTGCGCACGCAGGCGCGCCTCGGTGCAGGCGATGTGCGGGGCGAGCACGCGCTCGGCGCTCACCGCGGGATGGTCGAAGAGCCGATAGGCGGCACGCGGCTCGCCCCAGCCGCCGCAGGCGGCGGGCATGCTCACCGTCGGTTGCGCGCCGCGCTGCTCCAGCAGGCGCCGCGCACGGCGGTTGCGGCGCAGGTCTCCCAGCGCGATGGCGTCGAGCTCCTCGGCCAGCGTACTCATCGCTCGACTCCGAGCGCGGTGCGGAAGTCCGCCGCCAGCGGGTAGACGTAGACCGCCTTACGCGGCAGTGCCGCACGGTGGGTGCGGTCGCATTTGCCGCGTCCCGTCGTCTCGCCGAGGGAGTGCCAATTCGCCGCGCGGTAACAGATGCCGCGATGGCGTGGAATCTCCACGAACGTCTCCAGCAGCACGAGGCGCTCGCCATAGCGCGCCGGAAAGTCCTCGGCCACTCGCCGTGCGGCCAAGGACAAGACCTTCGACGCCAGATGCTTGACGCAGACCCACGGCAGCAGCAGAAACCGCGCGTTGTTGAGCACGCGTCCCAAGTGTGCCTCGCGCAGACGCCGATCCCAGCCGATCCAACGGTCGCGCGCCGCCACCTTCCAGGCTGCCGCCCCAAAGCCGATCGCGCCCAGCAGGCCGCCGTCCCAACGGATCAGATAGCGCAGTTGCGCCCCGGGCAGCGCACTGTAGCCGAGGTAGTGCCAGCGATCGATCAGCCCGTTGTACAACCGCGAGGCAGCCTTGCCCCGCACCGCCTCCAAATGTAGGCCGCTCAGCTCGCCGAGTGCGCACGTCACCGGCTGCGGTTCCGGCCCAGCAGGTGGTTGCCGTACCAAGCCGCGCCCGTTGCCGTTGCCGTTGCGCGGTGGCGGCAACTCGATCAAACCGGCGCGGTGCAGCCTCAGCAGGCCGACCCGGCAGCTCATCAGCTTGGGCCGACCTTGTACGTCATGCCACTGAAGCGCTGTGCACACACGACGGGCGATCTCCGCGCGCAACGGCGG
>JANQFI010000115.1 GCA_028277905.1 Chromatiaceae bacterium
ATCGTCTATGGCGACTTCGATTACGACAACGACAACGACAACGAAAGCGATAAGGATAGCGGATAGATGTGTTCAGGTAATTATTGAACCTTCCCTTACTTTTTGGAAAATTAATATCGAAAAAAGCGGTCCATTCGGATGGGCGGAGATTCGTGGCCAGTTCCCCGCCGAGTACGAGCCGCCGTCGGTGAGTCGCACCAGGTTCCGCTCAGCGCCCGTGGACAAGGTGCTCGAGCCGGTCTTCCACGGCCACTAGCGATACGACGAAGCCGCCGCTAGCCAGTGCGGACGCGATACCGGCGATGGACAACAGGTCAGAACACAACAGGTCAATACTCATGGCAGCGCTCCAGATACAGCTTGGGGTTAAGGCACATCGACGCGGCGCGGGGCATGCGCACCCGGGTGGTTCCGCACCGGGGTGCCCGGCCGCGGCCTCGCATGCTCTAGACTCTGGGTGCCATGATCGCGAAGAAGCGTTAACCGAGTGTTTCGGTGCGGCACCGGTTTGCAACAATTCGTGACGCGCAGAAGTCGCTTGCGTTTCTTTCGTGCAACGGACACGGAACCGAAACAGCTAGGATGGGTCGTGTAACGACCAGAGCTTTGGCGCGAAGCCCTGCGGCCCGTCGGCTGGCATGTCTGTGACCAGGCCGTGATTCAGCAGAGTCTTATATACTGACGCGTCTGGTCGACCTGTTTCGTCGGATGTTGCGGCCATGCGCTTTCAAGTCAGCAGGGCGGAGATCAAGCGTGCGAACCTGCCGCACGAGATCTTCCTCACCAACCTGATCGGCAATCATGTCCTGATGGCCGTGGCTGCGGGCGGCGTCGCCGGCAGCTTCCCCTGGGTCATGGCGCTGATCCCGGCCATCTCCTTCGCGATGCTTGGCTACACCCTGTGGCGGGCGCGGCGGTCCATCGGCCGCGACCCCTGGTACGTGATGTGCCACTGGCAGGTGTGCGCAAGGCGCAGCAAGCTCTTCATCCTGATGCTGACGCTGCTGTTGGTGGCCATCGCTTTGGCCTGGGCGGGGCACGTCTACGGCGGCATGATGAAGGAAGCCGCCATCGCCTTGGTGGCCGGCGGCGCTATTCTGCCGGTGATGGTGACTGTGCTGGTGCTGATCATCGTCGAGTCGGACGCCCTCTACCACGCCAACCAGGCCAAGCTGCCCCGCTGGGTGGTGGACCGCTTCCCAAACCCGGACGCCGTGGTCATCGAGGACGATGCGCCGGTGGCGGCGCAGGGCTAGGCACGGCTAAGCAGGGCCAATGGTCGCGGTGCGACGCGACGGAGGTCCGATCCAGCACCCCCATCGGCAGCGCCGAGACCAAGAAGGTCAGGTGCATGATCAGGTGCATGATCAGGTACAGGGGCTCGGCGCAAGGGTATCAGAACCAGACTCCCAGCCCACCACTGCTCCAGCCGCGCCCGCCGCCGACACCGATACTGATCCAGGGGCGCACCTTGCCGCCGCGATAGGCGCCGGCGCTCTCCGGCCAAACCCTGGGCGCGGCGTCCTCCAGCACCGGGAAGCGGTAGTCGGCCTCGCCGATGCGGCCCTCGACGCTGGCGATGATGCGTCCGCTGGCGGTGATGCGCCGCCCGGGGGCGAGGTCGGCGGTCTCCAGGTAGCCGGGGCGGCGGATGATGAAGCGCCCTTGGGCCCGCTCGTCCAGCAGGGGACGGCCGCAGTCGTCCAGCGGGTAGGCGAGCATCTCCAAGTCCGTCGCGTCGGCGAGATTTCGCGACGACACCAGTGTGCCACCCCAGGTGATGGCGTCGCCGGTGGCGGCCATGGCGGGTGTCAGGCTGCGATCGCCGATGGGCTTGCGGCAGCGCTCACCAGTGGTGGCACAGCCCGAGGCGGCGAGCAGTGCGGCGGCGAGCAATATGGCAGGCCGGCGGAGGGGCATGGCAAGGGTTTTCCGTGCGGGTTGGTTGCGCGGATGGGGCGGTCTCACCCCGTCAGCGCGGCATTCTAGCGCAGCACCCTATCCCGCCCGAGCTGGAGAGCATCCTTGCTCGCAATTAGGCGATTTCTGTCAACAAAGATACCGCCTGGCTTGTCTTTTCGCCCGCCTTCTGCGTCGCGGCAGCGGGCACAGAGCTCGACGATGCGCCCGCTGCCG
>JANQFI010000639.1 GCA_028277905.1 Chromatiaceae bacterium
AGCGGGCACAGAGCTCGACTATGCGCCCGCTGCCGCTCCTTGAAGGCGAGCGAAAATCCTGCGCCATTCGGTCTGTTTGTTTCCGGCAATCGCCTTAACGCTGGCACGCCGTCGTCGCGACAGACTCGGACATCCGGGTCCAACCCCTAGGCCCAGGCCAGGCAGGCGCCCGGCCGTGCGTGCAGCAGCGCAGAGCACGCGCCCGGATGCGGGCTCTGGCGCCGCCCCGGGTGCGCTTCCCGCGGCAATCCACGAATCCTTGCGTGGCGTCGTCGCCCCAAGGGGCGGCATAGGCTAGTCTGGCAGCATGACAGGCACCTGTCTCCGGCTCGGCCAAGGCGAGCGGAAACGCCGGCAGCCGACTCCCCTTGGAGCAACAAGACCGCCGTTGGAGCAGCAAGATGTTCAATAGGCTTCGGGAAGACATCCATTGCGTGTTCGACCGCGATCCGGCGGCGCGCAACACCTTCGAGATCCTCACCACCTATCCGGGGCTGCACGCGCTGATGCTGCACCGGGTCAGCCACGCGCTCTGGGGGCGTGGCTTCAAGTGGCTCGCGCGGCTATTGTCCAACGTCGGGCGGCTCTTCACCGGCATCGAGATCCATCCCGGGGCCGTGATCGGCCGGCGCTTCTTCATCGACCACGGTATGGGGGTTGTGATCGGCGAGACGGCGGTCATCGGCGATGACTGCACCCTCTACCATGGCGTCACCCTCGGCGGCATCAGCTGGCAGAAGGGTAAGCGGCATCCGACGCTCGGGTGCGACGTGGTGGTGGGTGCCGGTGCCAAGGTGCTCGGACCCATCGCGATCGGTGACGGGGCGCGCATCGGCTCCAATGCCGTGGTCGTCAAGGCGGTGCCGCCCGGCGGCACTGTGGTGGGCGTGCCGGGCCGGATCATCGAGCGCCCGGTCGATGCGGCGAGCCGGCGCCGCGCCGACACCGCCAAGCGCATCGGCTTCGATGCCTATGGCGCCGTGCGGGATGCGCCAGACCCGGTCGCGGACGCGATCAACCGGATGCTGGACCACATCCATGTCATGGACAGGCGCATGGAGGCCATGTCCCGGGCGTTGGAGGAGCACGGCATCACCCGCCATTTCGAGCACCTGAGCGACCTCGATGGCTGCGGCATCGATCCCGCGTTGCCGGACGCCCCGGCAGAGGACCCGCGGCCGGCAGACCCCTCACAGCAACCTGTACAGCAAGCTGGCGTCGAGGCCGGCGTGGCGGTACCGGAGCGCGCGGTTGCCGGAGATGCGCCTGCGGAGCAGCGGCGCTGACCACTGGCACGGGATCAGCGGCTTGCGGAAGCGCCGATGATCGCCGCAGGGTCCATGCATCGGTGTTTCCCTTGATCCATGTCCTTGCGCGCGCCGGCAATGCCACAAGAAATTGATGGTCAAACTCGGTTATCCTAGGATGCATGATTCCTAGACGACCCTGGAGGTTACGCGATGCGTCTGACCACCAAAGGCCGCTACGCGGTCACCGCGGTTCTCGACCTGGCCATTAACGACGGGCGTGGCCCCATTGCATTAGCGGATATTGCGGAGCGGCAGGGCATCTCGCTGTCGTACCTGGAGCAACTGTTCGCGAAGCTGCGCAGATGCGGCGTCGTCTCCAGCGTTCGCGGTCCGGGCGGCGGCTATCACCTGGCGCGCGACCCGCGCACCATCCATATTGCCGAGGTGATCACCGCCGTGGATGAGCACCTGGACACCAGCCGCTGCGGCGGGGCGGGTAACTGCAAGGACGGGGGCCCCTGCTTGACCCATGACCTGTGGATGGATCTCAGCGATCGCATCCACGGCTACCTCACAGGTATCAGCCTGCAGGACCTGGTGGAGCGGCGCCCCGAGGGTGGCGATCGCCGCAGCAGCGCCGGTGGGACGGACGTCGGCAAGCCCCGCTCGCGGGCCCCGGCGGAGGGGCTCGGGCGGGGCCCGGCGATGGCCGCGCAGTCCTGACTGCCCGCATCCGCCAGGCGCGCGTCGCGGCCCTAAGGCGATTTCTGTCAACAAACAGACCGCCTGGCTTGTCTTCTCGCCCGCCTTCTTTGTCGCGGCAACGCGCACATAGAACGACTATGCACGCGCTGCCG
>JANQFI010000101.1 GCA_028277905.1 Chromatiaceae bacterium
CGCCGAGATAGTCCCAGAAGGAGATACCGGGCTTGCGGCAGGTCTTCTGCAAGCGGGCAAAACCGTCGCGACAGCGTTTGCCCAGCGCGCTGCGGGTGCCGCCGCTGAGCTTGCGTCACTTCACTTGGGCGATTTCTGTCAACAAACATACCGCCTGGCTTGTCTTTTCGCCCGCCTTCTGCGTCGCGGCAGCGGGCACAGAGCTCGACGATGCGCCCGCTGCCGCTCCTTGAAGGGGAGCGAAAATCCTGCGCCATTCGGTATGTTTGTTTCCGGCAATCGCCTGAGTATTCCGCGCCGCTTTGCTAACCTTCGGCCCGAGCGCGCCGCAGTGCGGCCTGTCCGAACAACTCCTGAAGGTTCCGTCATGACCCCGTTCCCCTACGCCCACATAGCCCATGATGACTGGAAGCGGGCGCTCGCCGCGGTGACCGGGGCGCTTGCTGGTGCCGGGGGCAGCCTCGGCTTCGTCTATGTTACGGACGCGCTCAATGAGCATCTGGACGTCGTGGTCGCCGAGCTGCGCTCGGCCACGGGGGTCGAGCACTGGGTGGGCTGTGTGGGCGTCGGCATCTGCGCCACCGGAGTCGAGTACTACGAGGAGCCCGCCGTCGCCGCGATGGTCGCCGACCTGCCGGCAGACGCCTTCCGCGTGTTCCAGCCCGTCGTCGAGGAGCCCGCGGTCCTGGACGCCCTGCACGCGGACTGGCTTGGGTCCGAGACCAAGCCTTTTCTTGGACTGGTACACGCCGACCCTATGAATCCTCACACCGAGGGCCTGATCCGCGGTATTGCCCAGCGTACGGCCACCGGCTTCTTGGTGGGCGGTCTCGCGAGCTCCCGCGCCAGCGCGCGGGTGCTGGCCGACGAGCCTGGCACCGGCGGTATTTCCGGGGTAATGCTCTCAGACGCCGTGAGCATCCAGACCAATCTCAGCCAGGGCTGCTCCCCCATCGGTCCGCACCATACCATCACGGCCTGCGAGCGCAACGTGCTCGTGCGCCTGGACGAGCGCCCGGCGCTGGACATCTTCTTCGAGGACATCGGCGAGGTGCTGGCGCGCGAGCTCCCCCGCGTCGGCGGGTACATCTTTGCCGGCCTGCCCATCCCCGGCTCCGACACCGGCGACTACCTGGTGCGCAACCTCATCGGCGTGGACACGGAGAACAAGCTCGTCGCCGTCGGCGATCTCGTCGAGCAGGGACAGGAGATCATGTTCTGTCGCCGCGACCTCGCCACCGCCCGCGAGGACTTGAGCCGCATGCTGGCGCACCTGAAGTCCCGGCTCAGTGGCCCGCCGCGCGGCGGCGTCTACGTCTCCTGCCTGGGCCGCGGGGCCAATCTCTTTGGCGAGGACTCGCAAGAGCTCAAGCAGATCCGCGACGCGCTCGGCGATTTCCCGCTGGTGGGGTTCTACGCAAACGGCGAGATCTTCCGGGATCGCCTCTACGGCTACACCGGTGTGCTGACGCTATTCACCTGATCGGAGCCAGGGATGCACCGCCTAGTGCAGCAGTGCGAATGTCCAGAGACCGTCTCAGGTCGTTGTCGCTGTCGTTGTCGCTGTCGTTGTCGTGATCGTGGTCTCGACCGTGCGGATATTCGATTACGATCGCGATTACGACAACGAGGGGATCCCGGTCTCGGAGCTGCCGCAGCGAAGCACTAGAGGCATGATGTGCTTGCCGCAACGCCGGTTGCCGTCCAGGTCCTCCGCCCAGGCGTCGGACTGCAGGTCTGTCCGCCGCGCCGGCACCAAGTCGAATCCATCGCGCGACGCCCGTGCACCCTGTGTGCCTTGATGCTGATGCGTCACCTCGCGCCGGACTACCCCCGCGGCGGATCGCGGACGCACCACCCGGATCACCAAGGACACGACATGTCTATGAAGGTCGCCAACATCATCGTGGCCCACAAGGGACCGACGCAGCTCGAGCGTCTAGTCAAGACGTTCCCCCAGGGGCATTATCACTGCTTCGTTCACCTCGATGGACGCTGCCGAGAATCGGATTTTTCGGGCGTGCTCGAGTGCCCCCACGTGACCTCGCTGCCGCGCAGAAGAAGGCTGGTCTATACGGGCTTCGGCTTCGTCGCAGTGGTGCTCGATGCGATGCGCTTCGTGCTGGCGTCGGGCCAGGACTTTCGCTACATCAGCGTCATGAGCGGGCAGGACTATCCGATCAAGAGCATGCGGCTTCTCGTCGAGCGCCTGAGCAGCACCTACCCGGCGGAGTATTTTCAGGTGGCGGACATGGCAGCCTGGCCGGAGGGTGTGAGCCGTTATCGCCGGTTCTATCTCAACGACTGGTCGATCAGGGGGAGAGTCAAACTGGAAAGGCTCATCAACAGGATGATCGCGGATCGGGAGTTCTATCCTGGTCTCGTACCCTATGGACAGTCAGCGTGGTTCACCTGCACCGATCGCTTCGTAAGGTTTTGTCTGGATTTTGTGAACAACAACCCGGGTTTTCCGCGATTCATGAAGTCTGTTTGGTGCCCAGACGAGTTCTTTTTCAACACCATCGTTATGAATTCGGATTTCCGAGAGCGGGTCGTCGTCGACAATCTGCGCCACATCAGGTTCTTCCCCGGTCAGGTCAGTCCCAAGACCTTCACCATCGAGGACGTCGACGAGCTCATGGCGAGCAATCGCTTTCTGGCGCGGAAGTTCGATGCGGATGTGGACACCGAGGTTCTCGATCAACTGGACACCCGCATCCAGTAGCTTGAGGCGCCGGCCGCTTGCAGCGCCCGGTTCGGACATCTCTGTGTTGGGAGCACCCAGGATCAACCAATTGCTGGTGCTACCGCTAGGACTTAGGCCTATTGCAGCTCGGCGGCGTCGATCCTGGAGAAGACGACGTCGGTTTGTCTGGTGGGCAGGGAAGCAAGTCGTTGCAGACGCGGCTGTTCACGGTTGGCGGGAATGTCGAGGTAATCGGCCAGGTCGTATGGGTTGGGCAGCTCGTATGGCTGAAAGCCCCGGTCTGAGAAGTTGTCGAAAATCGCCTGGAATCGATCAGGTTCGTTCAAGTGCGGGGTTAGCTCGACGACGATTTCGATATCCGGCTGCATGGCTTCGAGCAGAGGGAAGAGGCCAGACAAGACAGCATGCTCCGCGCCTTCGACATCGATTTTAATAAGGCGCGCCGAATGGATTTCGGATGTGGTTAGAATATCGCCGAGTGGATAGGTTGGACTGACTGCGGTCTCATTGCTCAAGCCCGCGGTCTGCCAGTTTGGGTTGGAGGTGGTAATGCCTTCGTTGAACTCCGAACCCTTGTAGAGTGTAACCGATCCTCGCGCATTGGATACCGCACAATTGACGGCGCGTACGTTGGAGCAATGATTAAGCTCGATGTTCAGGCTGAGGCGACAAAAAATAGTCGGAAACGGCTCTATTGCGACGACCTTGGCGGCGGGGGCGACCCCTGCTGCAAGCAATGTGAAATAGCCGACATTTGCTCCTATGTCAACAAAGGTCCGTTTGCTTGCGCGGGTCATGCGACCGAGTAAGAACTTGGTCAGGTTGGGTTCCCATGTGCCGAAATAGTAGACTCGGCCTTGGAGCAAGTCGTTGGTTCGTACGACCATCCTGCTGCCGAAAGCGGTCTTGCAGATGGCATGATGCTCGCGCCAGCCAAATAGGCGCCAAAGCCAGAGCTTGGCGAATCGCGCCGGTGCGTATCGCAAATAGAGTCGGGCGAGGGGTATGACGCCGGCGATGGTGTGCTTCTTGAGCTCGGCAAGCATTGTAGCGGGCAAGGATAAGATGCTGTGGCTTCAGGCGATTGCCGGAGAAGACTAGACCGAAGCGGTCGCCTTCGTATCCGGGTTCCGGGTGCAACGCAAGGGTGCTCCGGCGAGCTCGATAGCGACAGGCGCTTGACGGATGCTGTGCCTATGCGGATCAGGCTCCCGCGCATAGGGACGCAGGGGTGTCAGGGCGTCGGCGTCGCCTGGGCGCCGCGGTGCTTCAGCGCCGCGGGCATTCTAGGGTTAAGGCCCTGTGGCCGCAATCTGCCGTCGCTTTCTTAGCGTCCCTGGTTCCCGGATAATGCCAGCCTTAGCCCAGGGCGCGCCGGAAGGGTCGCCCTGCCCCCGACGAGCCTGCGCACCGGATCCATGGCCCCAGCTGAACCCATCACCACTGCCAATACCTCTACCGCGGCCCGAGAGCGCCGCGACATCCTCGTCACCAGCGCGCTGCCCTACGCCAATGGCCCGATCCACATCGGCCACCTGGTGGAGTACATCCAGACAGACATCTGGGCGCGGTTTCAGAAGCTCCGCGGCCACAACTGCTGGTACGTCTGTGCGGACGATGCCCACGGCACGCCCATCATGTTGAAGGCGCGCGCGGAGGGCATCACGCCGGAGGCGTTGATCGCGCGGGTCGCCGACGAGCACAAGGCCGACTTCGCGGATTTCCGCATCGGCTTCGACAACTACCACTCGACCCACTCGGACGAGAACCGCGACTGCGCGACCCTGATCTACGCGCGCAACCGCGACAAGGGCCACATCAGGGCACGCAGCATCGAGCAGGCCTTTGATCCGGTAGAGCAGATGTTCCTGCCCGACCGTTTCATCAAAGGCGAGTGCCCCAAGTGCGGCGCGTCGGACCAGTACGGCGACAACTGCGAGGTGTGCGGGGCCAGCTACTCGCCGGCGGAGTTGAAGCACCCGCGCTCGGCGGTGTCCGGCGCCGTGCCAAGGCTGCGTGAGTCCGAGCATCTGTTCTTCCGGCTCGCGGACTTCGAGCCGATGCTCAAGGCGTGGACCCGCGGCGGCGGCCTCCAGGAGCAAGTCGTCAACAAGCTGGACGAGTGGTTTGACGCCGGTCTCAAGGAGTGGGACATCTCCCGGGACGCGCCGTACTTCGGGTTCGAGATCCCGGACCATCCGGGCAAGTTCTTCTATGTCTGGCTGGACGCGCCCATCGGCTACATGGCGAGCTTCAAGCACCTGTGCGAGAGCGAGCGCGGCCGCGCGGCAGGGCTCGAGCTCGACACCTTCTGGGGCAAGGACAGCCGCGCCGAGCTGTATCACTTCATCGGCAAGGATATCATCTACTTCCACGCCCTGTTCTGGCCGGCAATGCTGCATGGCGCGGACTTCCGGACGCCGACGGCGATCTTCGCGCATGGCTTCCTCACCGTGGACGGACAGAAGATGTCCAAGTCCCGCGGCACCTTCATCAAGGCGCGGACCTACCTGGACCATCTCAATCCGGAGTACCTGCGCTACTACTTCGCGGCCAAGCTCGGCCCCGGAGTGGACGACATCGACCTCAGCCTGGACGACTTCCAGGCCCGCGTGAACGCCGATCTCGTCGGCAAGGTGGTCAACATCGCAAGCCGCACCGCGAGCTTCATCACCAAGCGCTTCGACGGCCAGCTGGCGGCGGAGCTGCCGGAGCCCGCGCTATTCGACGCCTTCGTTGCCGGCGGGCGGGGTATCGCGGACGCCTATGAGCGGCGCGAATTCAGCCGCGCCGTGCGTGAGATCATGGCGCTGGCAGACCGGGCGAATCAGTACATCGACGAGCAGGAGCCCTGGGTCCTGGCCAAGCAGGCAGGCCAGGATGCGAAGCTTCAGGGCATCTGTACCCAGGGGCTCAACCTGTTCCGGCTCTTGATCGGCTGGCTCAAGCCTATCCTGCCCGGCACCGCCGCGGCTGCGGAGCGGTTTCTACAGATCGAGCCGCTGACCTGGGCAGACCTGAGCCAACCGCTGGTGGATCGCGAGATCGCCAAGTTCAAGCCGCTGATGACGCGTATCGAGCCGAGGCAGGTGGAGGCCATGCTGCAGGCATCCAAAGAGGACTTGGCGTCGCCCTCGGCTGATGCACCCGGGTGGGCCGGGGGGCAGATCAGTGGGCAGGGCGGCGGCGAGGCGGCAGCCGGCGCGGATCATCTCGCCAAGGACCTTATCGCCAAGGACCCCATCGCCGAGACCATCGACTTCGACGCCTTCGCGAAGCTGGATCTCCGCATCGCCCGCATCGCTCGGGCGGCGCCTGTGGAGGGCGCCGACAAGCTCCTGCAACTGACACTGGACCTGGGCGGCGAGTCGCGCAGCGTCTTTGCCGGCATCCGCCAGGCCTATGATCCGGCGGATCTGGAAGGCCGGCTTACGGTGATGGTCGCGAATCTGGCGCCGCGCAAGATGCGCTTCGGCGTGTCCGAGGGCATGGTGCTGGCGGCGGGACCAGGCGGTAAGGAGATCTTCATCCTGAGTCCAGACGCCGGTGCCGAGCCCGGCATGAAGGTGAGGTGATGAAGAGATGCAGCACCTAGTCCCAGGCTGGGCGCACGACACCGCCGCCCGGGCAGAAGGGGGCACATCTGCTGCCGCCAGTCGCGCCCCGGACGGCGCTTCCACAGGGATCCGGGTGACGAGGCGCTCCGGCAGTGCTCGGCATGCCTCGCCAGTGAGCGAGACCGAATAGACATGACAACGGAGCCTGACCCTATGGTCCAACGCGCAGAGCGTCGCTGTCGTCTGCGGATGGGATGCCCTAGGTCCGACATCCACCTGGCCTGGCTGCTGGCACTCGCGGCATTACTGCCTGCGGGGGCATCGGCGGAGCGCCAGCAGCAGGGTGTCCAGCCACCCCCGGCCGTGGTGGTCGCCGCCGTCGAGACCCGAGCGGTGGACCGCAGCGCGCGCTTTATCGGCAACATCCAGGCCATCCAGTCCGTGGACCTGAAGGCGCGGGTGGAGGGCTACCTGGACGAGGTCGCCTTCGCCGAGGGCTCCATGGTCGATGAGGGCCAACTGCTCTACCGCATCGAGCGGGACCAGTACAAGGCCGATTTGGAGCAGGCCCGGGGCCAGCTCGCCGCCGCCAAGGCGGATGCGGACGCCGCTGCCGCAAACCTGGAGGACAGGCAGGCGGACTACGAGCGCCAGGCGGTGCTCATCAAGAAGGGTGATACCTCCGAGACCGCGTTCGACCAGGCCAAGGCCGCGCGCGACGAGGCCCGCGCCAATGTCGAGAAGGCCAAGGCCAGCGAGCAGCAGGCCGGGGCGCAGGTGGACAACGCCGAGATCAACCTGGGCTTCACCACCATCGCGAGCCCCATCGCGGGGCGTATCGGTGCGACCGCGGTCACGGCCGGCAACCTGGTCGATGCCAACACGGGCACACTCGCCACCGTGGCCCAGCTCGACCCCATCCGCGCCGTGTTCTCGGTGCCGAGCGGTGATCTGGTGCGGCTGCAGAAGCAGGTAGGTGCTGCCACCACCGAAGAGGCCCGCGGCGAATACGTACCTGAGCTGATCCTCCCCGATGGTACCGATTACGATCACCCCGGCAGGATCGCCTTCGCCGACAACCAGGTGGACAAGGCTACCGGCACCGTGGCCATCTACGCCGACTTCCCGAACCCGGGGCATCTGCTGCTGCCGGGGCAGTTCGTGAGCGTCGTGGTGCACCAGGCCAAGCAGGAGCGGCTGCCCGTGGTGCCGGCGGCCGCGGTGCTACGCACCCGCGACGGCGTGCAGGTGTACCTCGTGGACGGCAACAACCGGGTGCAGGTGCGCAAGGTGGCGCTGGGTCCGCGGGTGGACGCGGGCTATGCGGTGACATCAGGGCTCAGCGACGGCGAGCTGGTGATCGTCTCGGGCTTGCAGAAGGTGAAGCCGGGTATGGCGGTCAAGCCCAGCGCCAAGGGAGGCTGACTTGATCTCCAAGGTCTTCGTCGATCGCCCGCGGCTCGCCGCGGTCGTGTCCATCGTGCTAGTGGTTGCCGGCATCCTGGCGCTCAGCGCCATCCCCGTTGCCCAGTATCCGCCCATTACGCCGCCCGTGGTGGTGGTGACGGCCAGCTATCCTGGCGCCGATGCCCAGACCATCGCCGATACCGTCGGCGGCCCCATCGAGGAGCAGGTGAATGGCGTCGAGGACATGCTCTACATGTCCTCGACGGCATCGAGTGCCGGCACCTATAGCCTTACCGTCACCTTCCGCATCGGCACGGACCCCGACATCGCGCAGGTGAACACCCAGAACCGTGTCTCCCAGGCACTGGCGAAGCTGCCGTCGGAGGTACAAGATCTGGGGGTGACGGTGCAGGCGGAGTCTACGAATCTGCTGCTGGTCATCGCCGTCTACTCGCCGAACGAGTCCAGGGACGCGCTCTTCCTGTCCAATTTCGCCACTATCAACGTGCAGGACGAGCTGGCGCGCGTGGAGGGTGTCGGCGAGGCGACCCAGTTCGGCGCCGAAGACTACTCCATGCGCATCTGGCTGGAGCCGGCCAAGATGTCGGCGTTGGGCATCGCCCCGCAAGACGTCATTGACGCCATCCAGCAGCAGAGCATCCAGGCGGCGCTGGGGCAGGTGGGCGGTCCACCGATCCCGGACGACCAAGCCTTCCAGTACAGCATCGTCACCAAGGGTCAGCTCAAGGAGCCCTCGGAGTTTGGCCAGATCGTGGTGCGCACCGGCGGCGACGGCGGCATCGTGCGCATCGACGATATCGCCCGCGTGGAGCTTGGCTCTCAAACCTACAGCAGCGCGAGCCGCTTCAACGGCGAGCCCACCGCCGCCGTCGCTATCTACCAGGCGCCTGGCGCCAACGCGCTGGACGTCGCCGAGCAGGTGCGTGCGGAGCTCGAGCGCCTGGAGCAGCGCTTTCCGGACGGCGTGGCGGCCGAGGTGATGTACGACTCGACACTGTTCGTGAAGGCGTCCATCGAGGAGATCATCTTCACCCTCGCCATCACGGCCGCGATCGTGCTGCTGGTCGTGTATCTCTTCCTGCAGGATCTGCGCGCCACCATCGTGCCGGCGGTGACCATCCCGGTGTCGCTGATCGGCGTCTTCGTTGTGCTCCTGGCGTTGGGCTTCTCCGCCAACACCATCAGCCTGTTCGCCATCGTGCTCGCCATCGGTCTGGTGGTGGACGACGCCATCGTCGTGGTCGAGAACGTGCAGCGCATCATGCTGGAGGAGGGGCTGGACCGCCGGGCCGCGACGCTCAAGGCCATGCAGCAGGTGACCGGCCCCATCATCTCCACCACCCTGGTCCTGTTCGCCATTTTCGCGCCCGTGGCCTTCCTGCCGGGCATCTCGGGCGAGCTGTTCCGGCAATTCGCGGTGACCATCTCCACGGCCGTGGCAATCTCGGCACTGAATGCGCTGACCCTATCGCCCGTGCTGACGGCGCTGTTCCTCGGTGAGCCCAAGGCGCCCAGGCGCGGACCCTTCGCATGGTTCAACAAGGGGCTGGACAAGGCGCGCGGGGGCTATGTGTCGGTGGCGGGGCTGCTCGCCCGGCGCGCGGCGCTGGCCGGTGTCCTGGTGATCGCGGTGGGCGTGGCGGCCATGGTCGTTCTGGACCGGGTGCCAGGCGGCTTCCTGCCGAACGAGGATCAGGGCGTGCTTTTCGCTGACCTGAGCCTCCCGAGCGGTGCTGCGCTGCCGCGCACCGCCGAGGTGGTGGACAAGCTGCGGGAGATCGCGGCCGGGACCGACGGCGTTGCCAGCGTTCTGACGGTGGCCGGCTACAGCCTGCTCACCAGCTCGTCTGCCTCCAACTCGGCGCTGGCGGTCATCGTGCTGGAGCCCTGGGACGAGCGCAAAACGCCCGAGACCCGGCTGCGCGGGCTCTACGCCAAGCTCAAGGGCGAGCTGGACCAGATCCCAGGCGCGAATACTCTGATCTTCCCACCGCCGCCCATCCCCGGGCTCGGCACCGCCGGCGGCTTCACCCTGCAACTGGAGGCCTTAGGGGGTCAGTCCGCGCAGGACCTCACCGAGGTGCTGCAGGGCCTGCTCGCCGAGGCCAACCAGCAGCCGAGCATCGAGCAGGCCAGGTCCACCTTCAGCGCCGACGTGCCGCAGGTGTTCCTGGACCTGGACCGCACCAAGGCGGAGTACCTGGACGTGCCGGTGGCGACCGTCTTCCAGACGCTGCAGTCCGTGTTCGGCACCAGCTATGTCAACAACTTCACCTATCTCGGGCGCACCTACCAGGTGAACGTGCAGGCGGACGAGGGCGCGCGGCGCAACCTGGATGACATCGGCGCGACCTATGTGCGCAACAACGCGGGCGACATGGTGCCGGTATCCGTGCTCGCGGACCTGCGCCAGCGACTGGGCGCGGACTTGATCTTCCGCTATAACCAATTTCTGACGGCGCAGATCAACGGCGCCGCGGCAGCGGGCGCCTCCACTGGCGAGGCCATGCAGGCCATGGAGCAGGCCGCCAAGCAGGCCCTGCCGGACGGCTACGACCTGGAATGGACCGCCATGTCCTATCAGGAGGCGCAGCAGACCGCGGGCGGCGCAATCGCCATCTTCGGGCTCGCGGTGCTCTTTGGATACCTGTTCCTGGTGGGGCTGTACGAGAGCTGGGCCATCCCCTTCTCGGTGCTGGCATCAGTGACCGTCGCCGTGCTCGGCGGTGCCTCGGCGCTCTGGGCGGTGGGGCTCGACAACAACCTCTACACCCAGATCGGCTTCGTGCTCTTGATCGGCCTCGCCGCCAAGAATGCGATCCTGATCGTCGAGTTCGCCAAGGAGCAGCGCGAGGCGGGCTTGAGCCTGTACGAGGCCGCCCGCAAGGGCGCGCGCATGCGCTTTCGTGCTGTGCTCATGACCGCGCTCGCGTTCATCATCGGCCTGCTACCGCTGGTGCTCGCCACCGGTGCTGGCGCCAACGCCCGCGTGCATCTAGGCTTCACGGTCCTCGGCGGCATGCTCGCCGCCACCTGCATCGGCATCCTGCTGATCCCAGGGCTCTACGTGATGTTCCAGTGGATCGGGGATCGGGTTGGGGGGCTGATCGGGCAACCTGCACCGGCGAAGTCATTGCAGGAGATATCGGAATGAACGATCGACATCCCCCATCACGAGATGTCTAAGGCGATTGCCTAATCTGTTCTCGGGTACCCTCATCGGTCCCACCAGCCGAGCACCGCGCATGAGCCTGGCGCAGATGCTGCTCCTCCGAGGCCTGGTGGCACGATTCTGGAAGCAACCCTGTACCCGGGCGCCTGTGCGCTGGGTCACCGAGCTGCATGACAGGTCCCTTCCGCCTTTGTGGTTGCACGCTGCCTGTCTGTTCGGATGGTTGTGGAGGGAAGTCGCCTCAGCCGCTCACTGCAGCGCGCAGGCCGGTCCTTCTGCGCTTGCTGTCAACGCGGCGCGCGGGTGATCGGAGTTGATGCATAGGGTCCAGTAGCTGGATCTCGCGAGTCGCACGAACCGCGATGCAATGACTTCCCCATAGGCCTGAAGCATCTTGTCCCTGACGCGCAGTTCCGCCGGATAGTGCGGGATCATCACGGCGTCCACATCCCGGAAAAGCTCCTCGGCTGGCAGTGGCGAGAAACCTGAGTAGGTCCAGAGATACCATCCCCGAGCTGGAGCGAACTGATCAAAAAGCGCCGGGCCGTTCACGCAGTCTGCCGTCCAGACGCGAAGCTTCGGGCCGACCTGGCCTTTGGCGAGATGGCTTGCATCCAGCAGGGTATGAAAATATCCGCTGGCGTTACGTATGTAGATGTCGCCACCGGGGAGTATCGCGCGGCGCACGTCGGGCGCATTGGGCAGCGACATCCAGGCGTCGCTTCTTGTCCGCTTGCCTGGATCGACGAGGATACCGGACAGCGGCCCATCCGGACTTGCGCCAGCGACTTCAGCGAATCGATGAGCCGCGTTCTGGTACCTGCTGAAAGAGAGGTACGAATCGAATGCCATGGCCCCAGGGTAGAGCAGGAGAACGAGCGCCGCCGCGGCGATCGCTCTCCTGCGCGACCGGCGTTCTGCTGTCGCGGCGATCTCGCGTCGAGTGATCTCGAACAGGATGATCAGCAGGGCGATCAGGGAAGGAAGGCCACCGCCTTGAGCATTCTGGCTCAGCGCCGCGAAGCTCCCCCCGAGGATGACGATAGCCGCCGCCAGCACAGGATAATGGCCCAGATTGGTGCGAGCGGTGACTGCATACAGTAGCGCAAAGGCAGCAAGTACAGCGAAGACTGCGTCATAGTTGGCGCGAATCATGTCCAAGATATGATAGGGCCCGAGACCAAGGCTGTCGGACGCCAGCCCTGATCGATAGATGTCCAGGAAATAGGGCCAGTTTGCCGGAAGCACGGCCATCGCCGCGGCAAGGATGAGCAGCGTCACGGCCAGCATGCGCCGCGGCCGGCGATCCCGCAAGGGCAGCAGGAGCGCGAGAATGGCCGCGACATAGGCGACGAGAAAGTAGGTAATCTTGATGAAAAACAGCAGCGCTAGGCAGGCGGCAAGGATGCCTCCGTCGAGCCTCCACCGCGATCTGGACACTGGCCAGTAGCTGGCCAGGAAGGCAATGGCAAGAAGCGCGAAGCACCACTTGTTGTAGTGCATTGCAATCGATAGGCTGCCATAGCTGTCACCGAGGTTCACCGGGATGAGCACTGCCAACAAGTTCATGCCCATCAGTGCTGCGGCCGAGATCGGGGACAGCCGTCGCCAGGACACGAGTAGTGTAAAAGCGAATACCGTGAGCGCGGAGGAAGCGACCAGGAAGTTGAATGCCGCCCCCGAGGTGCCGAACAGCTGCTTGCCGATCGCGACCGGGTAGAACGCCAAGCTGCCGATGGGCGTGAGCTGGTCCTGATGCAATGTCTGGCCTTGGCTGATGGCTTCTGCAGCGACCAGCAGATAGGCGACGTCTTGCGGATACCTAACGATGGGGCGCTGGTCGAGCGGCCAGGATAATGCAGCCCAAGCCCCCAGGATTGCGGCGCCGATCAATACGCCCAGAAGCGTGGTCGCCAGCGACGCGGATGCGGTAGTGCCTTGGCTCGGGGTAGTGGGCTTGGAGCTGCGTTCGGTAAGCGGAGTATCCAGCACAGATGTCTCCTTTGCGGATGGGCTTGCCAAGGCCGATCCGTCCAGAGTCGAGGATGCCGAGGACGCCCTCGGGATCGAGCGCCAAGCCAATATCACTGGCGTCACCCATCGCGAGGGCATCCTGCGCCGGCGCGAGGCGGACCCACAGCCTGCTGGTGCCAATCAAGCCCAAGCCCTAAGGCGATTTCTGTCAACAAACAGACCGCCTGGCTTGTCTTTTCGCCCGCCTTCTGCGTCGCGGCAGCGGGCACAGAGCTCGACTATGCGCCC
>JANQFI010000641.1 GCA_028277905.1 Chromatiaceae bacterium
AGCGGGCACAGAGCTCGACTATGCGCCCGCTGCCGCTCCTTGAAGGCGAGCGAAAATCCTGCGCCATTCGGTCTGTTTGTTTCCGGCAATCGCCTAAGCAGTTCCGGGCGGACCGGCCGGTCGAAGCACTCGAACAGCCCTAGCCCGACTTCGACTGTTCGACCCAGAATCTGCTGATATCGGGCCTCTACGCGAGCGCAATCTCCTGATTTGACAGGCATCAAATTGCCGAATCTCGCTGTAGTGCCGACCTTTCCCGTTGCTTCACTCGCCTTCGTCCGCGAAACTCGTGGGAAGGAAGCGCTGCAGCAATGATCTCAGCGACTTCTCGGGGGCATGTGTAGTGCCGACCTGTCGCGTCCAGAAACTACAGATCAATAGGTTACGCTGCAATTTCGGCTGAATAGTCGAAGTCGGGCTAGCGCTGCTAGCTCGTGGCTCTCGCCCTAACCGGGGGCGGCGAGCCAGTTCTCGTAGGCGGCCATGACCCGGGAGATCCGCCCGCCCTCGTCGGCGTCCTGGAGCCGGACCTGATCGCGGCGGCGGATGTCGTCTTCGTGGGCCAGCGCCAGGTAGCCGCCGAGCAGCGATAGGGTCAGCGCATGGCCGTGAACCTCGTGGTTGGCGGCGAGCAGCTCTGGATCATCGGGTCTGATCGAGACCTCTCCGGCGCGGCTGGCGCTGAGCTGGTGCAGCAGTCGTGCGCCGTTGCTGTCGCACAGATTGCCCAAGTCGATGCGCAGCGCGCCGCCCGCCGGATGGCCGTCGTTCCGCACCCATTCGGCGAGGTCCTGCAGCCATTCGCGGCTGGTGACGATGCAGAGCCCCGGATGCCCCGCGGCGGCGAGCTGGGCCAGCAGTGCCTTCAGCCCACGTGCGCGCAGCTCCCCGGCCATGGGGCCGGCGGGTATTGCAGCGGCTCCAGGCCGTCGAGGACCAGCAGCGTGCGGCTGGCCCCTCGAATCGACAGAGGTGTTCGGCCAGCGCCGCGCTGACCTGTAGTGCGTCCATCGGCGCCAGATCGTAGCGAGCTGCAAGCTCGACGGCGCGCTTGGTGATCTCCGGTGCAGACGCCACGCAGCGGAAGGCGGCCTCGAAGAACGCGCTTCGGAACCGGACCTCGCCGAGATTTCCGTGGAAGCTGGGTTTGGGAAGGGTTTCGAGCCGCAGGTACTCACTGATCACGAAGCTTCGGTTGCCGTAGCCGAAAATGGCCAAGGCGGCTTCGCTGGCGGCGACGTCACCGCGAAATGCGGAGATCTGGACCTTGGCGTCGACCTAGGTCGCCTCAGTCATCGTCCGCCGGCTGTCCGCGCCGCTGCCGCACCTCGGCCAATATCTCGTCCTGTGTCATGACCGGCATGCCTTCGGCCAGGGCCGCGTCGCGTATGGCGCGCAGGCGCTGTCCCAGCGGGCTCAGACCGTCTATCGCGCTCGGTGCTTGCGCGCTAACGGGCTCGACGGTGACCTTCGCCGGGCCGGTCGGGAAATCGTCCGGCAAGGTGAGCTGGAGCCTGTGGTCGGCGCTGACCTGCGCTTCGATTGAGAGTGTGGTCATGTCTTGCTCCTGATGTCTCTGGCTGCCGGGGCTGTCGGTTCTTCGATGCTGCCGCATGTGTTCGTTCCGAATCAATTCCGCCGCAGTTGCTTCCGAGTGTCATTGATGGGTAGCCAGGGACGTTCACCGATGACGGCGCCGAGGACACTCTGCTTTCACCACCTCACCCCGCCAGCTTGCCGACCACCGTCTCCACCTGGGCGATGCGCCTGGTCGGGTCGGCCATGTCCATGCTGAACCTGAGCGCACCCGCGGCCTGATCGAGCTTGTAGTCCTTGGGGCGGGACTGGACGAGCTGGATGAGCCTCATGTGGTCGATGTTGGGCTGCTCGCCGAAGACGATGCGCCCGCCCTTGGGACCGGCTTCGAGCTTCTTGATGCCGAGCGGCTGGACCCTGAGCTTGAGCGCGGTGATGGCGAAGAGGTTCTGGGTAGGCTCGGGCAGCAAGCCGAAGCGGTCGATCATCTCCACTTGCAGCTCTTTGAGCTCGGCATGGCTCGCGGCGCTGGCGATGCGCTTGTAAGTGACCAGCCGCGTGTGCACGTCCGGCAGGTAGTCGTCGGGCAGGATCGCGGTCAATCCCAGGTCGATCTCGGCACCGTGGTCGAGCGGGCGGTCCAGCTCCGGCGTGCGGCCGGCCTTGAGGGCTTGGACGGCGCGCTCCAGCAGGTCCATGTAGAGCGTGAAGCCGATCTCGTGGATCTGGCCCGATTGCTCCTCGCCGAGCAGCTCGCCGGCGCCGCGGATCTCAAGATCATGGGTGGCCAGGGTGAAGCCGGCGCCCAGGTCCTCCAACGACTCGATGGCCTCGAGGCGCTTTTTGGCGTCCTCGGTCATGGTCTTGGCGGGTGGGGTGATCAGGTAGGCGTAGGCGCGGTGGTGGGAGCGGCCGACCCGGCCGCGCAGCTGGTGCAGCTGGGCCAGGCCCAGCTTATCGGCGCGGTTGATGACGATGGTGTTGGCGCTCGGCACGTCGATGCCGGACTCGATGATGGTCGTGCACACCAGCAGGTTGAAGCGGCGGTGGTAGAAGTCGCGCATGACCCGCTCCAGCTCCTTCTCGCGCATCTGGCCATGGGCGTGCTCGACCCGGGCGGCGGGCACCAGGGCCTCGACCTTCTGCGCCATGTTCTCGATGGTCTCGACCTCGTTGTGCAGGAAATAGACCTGCCCGCCGCGGGCGATCTCGCGCTGGCAGGCCTCCTGGATGAGCCCGTCGTTCCAGGGCGTGACGAAGGTCTTGATGGGGTGGCGCTCCACCGGCGGCGTGGCGATGATGGACAGGTCGCGCATGCCGGACATGGCCATGTTCAGGGTGCGCGGGATGGGGGTGGCGGTCAGCGTCAGCACGTCCACCTCGGCACGCAGGCTCTTGAGCTGCTCCTTGTGCCTGACCCCGAACCTGTGCTCCTCGTCGATGACGGCCAATCCCAGGTTCTTGAACCCGACACTGCCCTGGAGCAGCTTGTGGGTGCCGACGACGATGTCCACGGTGCCGCGGGCGAGCCCATCGCTGATGCCCTTGGCCTCTTTCTGATTCTTGAAGCGCGACAGGCTTTCGACCTTGACGGGCCAGTCGGCGAAACGGTCTGCAAAGTTCTGGTAGTGCTGCTGGGCCAGCAGGGTCGTCGGCACCAGCACGGCCACCTGGCGGCCGCCAGCGACGGCGACGAAGGCGGCGCGCATGGCCACCTCGGTCTTGCCGAAGCCGACGTCGCCACAGACCACCCGGTCCATGGGCTTGCGTCTGGCCATGTCGGCCAGGATGGCCTCGATGGCGCGCTGCTGGTCGGGTGTCTCCTCGAACTCGAAGGCGCTGGCGAACTCGGCGTAGTCCGCCCCCGGATCCGGGAAGGCGACGCCCTGGCGCGCCTCGCGCCGGGCATAGATGTCGAGCAGCTCCGCGGCCACGTCGTGCGCCTTCTGCGCCGCCTTGCGCTTGACCTTGTCCCACTGGTCGCTGCCGAGGCGATGCAGCGGCGCCTTCTCGGGCGCCGCGCCGGTGTAGCGGGAGATCAGGTGCAGGGAGCTGACCGGCACGTAGAGCTTGTCGCCCTTGGCGTACTCCAGCGCCAGGAGCTCGGTCTTGTCGCCGCCGACCTCCAGGGTCTGTAGGCCCAGGAATCTGCCGACACCGTGCTCCTCGTGGACGACGGGAGCGCCTGCATGCAGCTCGGCGAGGTTGCGCACCACCGCGTCGCCGTCGCGCGACTTGGCCGTGCGGCGTCGCTCCTGGCGCACCCGCTCGCCGTAGAGCTGGGTCTCGGTGATGATGGCGAGCCGCGGGTGGGCCTCGGTTGCCGGCAGCACCAAGGGCTGCTCCAATGGGGCCACCGTGATGCCGAGCCTGGTGTCCGACTCCATGAAGCCACGCCAGCCGTCCACGGGCTTGGGCTGAATGCGGAGGCCCTGGAGGCCCTCGAGCAGCAGCTCGCGGCGGCCGGTGCTCTCGGCGAGGAACAGCGTGCGCTGGCCGGGCTGGTCCAGGAAGGCCGTGAGCGCTGCCGCGGGCCGCTCGGCACGGGCCTGGATGGCGAGCGCCGGCGGTGTGGCGGTGTCGAAGTTGTGCACCGCGCGATAGCCCTTGCGTCGGTCCGGCACCTCCGCCGACTGCCAGCAGACGCCGGCGCATGCATTGAGCCGTGCGGCGAGGTCGTCGCTACCGAGGTACAGGGTGCGCGGCGGCAATAGCGGGCGCTCCGGGTCGTGGCGGCGTTGCTCATAGCGCTCCTCGATGCGGGCGAGCGTGTCATTGGCGGCGGCCCGCACGTCGGCGTGCTCGAAGGCCAGGGTGTCATCCGGCAGGTAGTCGAACAGCGTCAGGGTCCGGTCGAAGAAGAGCGGCAGGTAGTACTCGATGCCGCCTGGCATGCGGCCCTCGGAGACCTCACGGTAGATGATGCTTGCCTTGGGGTCGGCATCGACGGCGGCACGCCAGCGCTGGCGGAAGCCGGCGATGGCGTCCTCGTCCGTGGGGTACTCGCGGGCCGGCAGCATGCGCACCTGCCGGAGCCTCTTGAGCGAGCGTTGGCTCTCGGGGTCGAAGGTGCGGATGGACTCCACCTCGTCGTCGAAGAGGTCGATGCGCAGCGGCTGCTGGCTGCCCATCGGGAAGACGTCCAGCAGCGCCCCGCGCACCGCGAATTCGCCGTGCGCGATGACCTGGGATACGCACCTGTAGCCAGAGCGGGTCAGGCGCGCGCGGGTGGCGTCCAGGTTGAGCCGGTCGCCGACGCCGAGCACCAGGGCGTGGCCGTCCACGAAGGTCCGGGGCGCCAGGCGCTGTAGCAGGGTGCCCACGGGGACCACCAGCACGCCCCGGGTCAGCCCCGGCAGCCGATGCAGTGTCAGGAGCCGCTCGGAGACCAGCTCCGGCAGCGGCGAGAAGACGTCGTAGGGCAGGGTCTCCCAGTCCGGGAAGGTCAGCACCGGCAGGTCCTTGCCCTCGAGGAAGAACTCGAGCGCCGCGCGCAGCGTCTCCGCTGCCGGCATGTCCGCTACCGTGGCGAGGATTAGCCGGTTCGCCTGGCGAGCGGCGCTGGCAATGGCGAGCGCCGCGGTGGCGCCGTAGAGCCGGCCCCAGAGCAGGCGCTCGCCGGCAGCAACCGGCAGAGGCGGTTGCAGCGGCGTAATCGGGTTGATCGCTGCGGGTGCGGCGGTGATGACGGAAACGGCGGGCATGGTCATTGGATGGCTTCGGCGGCTTCTTCGACGTGCTTGCGGATGCTGTCGGGCAGGGGCACGTAACCCAGCCCAGCGGCCTGGTCCTGGGCGGCCTCGCTGATGCAGTAGCTGATCAGGTCATGAACGGCCGTCAGGCGCTCGCCCTCGTAGCCGGTGGCGTAGAACAACATCCAGGTCATGGCGACGATGGGGTAGGCGTCCTTGCCGCCCGGGTCCAGGGTTTCCCCGCGCAGGTCGGGCCCGCCGCTGGGCAGCGAGCCTTCCGGAAAGCTGGCATCGGCGAGGGCCCTGGCGCTGGATTCCGGCCCGGCCGCGACATAGTTGCCAGCCTTGTTCTCCAGCAGGGCGACCTGCTGCCAGTCCACCAGCCTCGCGTAGCCGTCGTCCAGGTAGCCGATGGCGCCCGGGGATTGCTGGATGCGGGCGGCGACGCCGTCGTTCCGTCGGGCCTTGGTGAAGCCTTCCTGCTCCGGCCATTGCGGTGACCTGGATGCGCCGACCCCTTGTCTGAAGTCCGCATCGATCGCGCTCAGGTGCGTGGTCAGGACCTGTGTGGCGCGGGCGGGGTCGGCGCGCACGACGACGGTGATGGGCAGCTCGGGCAGCTCGGTGTCCGGGTTGGCCGCGGCGAGGTCCGGGTCGTTCCACGCTGTGACCTTGCCGGCGAAGATCTTGGGATAGACCTGCCTCGGTAGCCTGAGCCCATCCACCCCCGGCAGGTTATAGGCGAGCACGATGCTGCCCGCGGTCATGGGCAGCGCCACGACACCACGCTCCACCTGGCCTATCTCCACGTCAGAGATGGCTGTATCGGACGCAGCAAAATCGACCCGGCCCGCGGTCAGGTCGGCGATGCCGGCGGTGCCGTCCTCCGCTAGGTAGTCCAGCCGCGCCCCCGTGCTGTTGTATTGCTCGCGCACCTTGGGGTCCCGCGCAAACTGCGCGAGCCAGGTGGCGTAGAGGGGGAAAGGGAAGATGGCGCCGGTGCCGAGCAGGTCCGGTTGCGCGGCCGCCGCCATCTGTGGCTGGAGAAGGACAACGCCGGCCGCAAGCGCAGCGCCTAGGAGCGGCGGGGTGTGCGTCACCATGTCGCGCATGCTGTTTGGACCCAAGACGGGCACCCCAGCCGGGCGCCCGGGCAATGGCCGCGCCCGGCACGGATTCGGACATGGCCGGCGTGGTCATGGGGGCGAGCCTGAAGATCCCCAATAGTCGCACAGGCGCGGTGATGGGGCCGGTCGCCGACGGCTGCCGATTGCGGGGCTGTTCATCGGCCGGCACCTGCCCCAGGCGAGGTCCAGGAGTTGTCGCTTGGCGAGAGCTCGCGGCCAGCTGTTCGCGGCCACCTGTATGATCCAATGCCGGGGTCGGCGAGCCAGCAGCGGGCGAGAGCCAGGACTTCAAGACGCGAGGGCTGTCAAGCGGGTGCTTCCGGGTAGCCGGCGAGAGCACCTTTTCCTGCCAGCCAGTTTCTTGCCAGCCAGCTGGCGCGAATTCGCCGCGGGTGGGCGGGCCATCCGTGGCCGGCGATCAGTGCTGACGCGCGTCCTTGTCAGCTGACGCGCGTCCTTGTCAGTGGGCCTGCGCCAAATCGCTACCACGGACGACTCCCCTTCCATGGGGACTGAGCGTCGTTTCAGAGTCCGAATCCGAGTCCGACTCCAATTTCGATCGCCCTACCCTTGGTTTGTTGGCATGCGGGCGCAGGGGTATGCGGCCTCAGCCGTCCTGGCGAATTCCCTCCACGGACAGGATGATCTCCACGTCGGTGGAGGCGGGGCCGAGGTCGTAGTCGATGCCGAAGTCCTTGAGCGGGAAGCTGGTCTTGCCCTCGAAGCCACGGCGGTAGCCTCCCCAGGGGTCGGGACCTGTGCCGATCTGCATCACCTCCAGGGTCACGGGCTTGGTGATGCCGCGCAGCGTGAAGTCACCAGTGACGGTCCCGGTGCCGTCGTCGTCCCAGGCGATCTCGGTGCTCTTGAAGCTGGAGTCAGGATACTTGTCCACCTCGAGGAAGTCCTTGCCGCGCAGATGCTTATCCCGCTCGGCATGGTTGGAGTCCAGGCTCGCGGTCTTGATGTCCACCGCGATGGCGGAGTTGCTCGGGTCCTCGGTGTCGTAGCTGAAGGTGCCGCCGAAATCGTTGAAGCGACCATAGAGCCAGCTGTAGCCCAGGTGCTTGATGCGGAACTGTACGAAGGCGTGGGCGCCCTCGGTGTCGATGACGTAATCCTCCACCTCGGCCAGCGCGGAGGCCGGCAAGAGCCCGGCCGCACCGATGACGGCGGCAAGAGACAAGGCTTTCAAGGTGTGTGTCTGGTGCATGGATCGATTCCTCTCTGAGGGTCAAGTGTGGGATGGCGCCCGCGAAGGGGCTCGGGAGTCGGCTGCCGTCTCGGTGGCTGAGCCGCGACCGAGCATGCGCAGCAATGTCCGGTCACGGTCGACGAAGTGGTGCTTCAGCGCCGCTAGCGCGTGGATGCCGGCAAGCGACACCAGGGTGATGGCCAGATACAAGTGTACTTTTCCTGCGATGTCCGCTTGGCCCGGCAGGCCGCTGATGATGGCCGGAACCTCGAACAGGCCAAAGACGTCGATCGGCCTGCCGTCGGCAGTGGAGATGAGGTAGCCGCTCAGCATCACGCCGAACAGCAGGACGTACATCAGCACATGCGCGGCGGCGGCGGCGCGGCGCTCGAAGGGCCGATGGCCCGCCGGCGGCTCCGGCTGTGGCCCGAGCAGGCGCCAGCCGAGCCGCAGCATCAGGGCGCCGAGCAGCAAGATGCCGATGCCCTTGTGGATCGCGGGCCCGGTGCGATACCAGTCGTCGTAGTAGGTGAGCTCGACCATCCAGAGTCCGAGGGCGAAGAGGCCGACGACAGTGGCGGCGACGAGCCAGTGCAGGGTGACGGCGACGATGCCGTAGCTGTCCGGGGTGTTGCGGATGCGCATGGCGATATCTTGCGAGTCCTATCTCCGCGTCGGAGGTAATGGCGCGTCGGCAGGCACTCAATGGTGACGCGTACATTGAACCCAGAAAGCGCCCTCGACCGCTGCAACGTCAGAGCAAGCAACTTCGGCTCAGCGGCTTACATGCGCAGGACCGCTCACCTGTCGGGTAACCGCCGCTACGGCCCCAAGTCGCACGCCCTGGCGACCGTCCGACCGCTCTTTCCCGGTTGCAGCTAACCCTTCAGGCCCCCCTCCCAAGATCTGCGCCTGAGAACCACAAATCCGAGGCTCATGTTCGTATTTGCCGCAGGTCGCCTCGTTGTCGTTGTCGCAATCGTAATCGAATATCCGCACGGTCGAGACCGCGATCACGACAACGACAACGACCCGAGACGGTCTCGGGACATTCGCATTGCTGCACTCGCCTAGGGACGGGTCGCGGACACTCCTTCGTCTCGATCTCGTTCGTGTCTGTCTCGGCCCCTGCCGTCGTCATGAAATGTTCACAAAACAGGCGTTCGGAACCCCGAGAATACCGGCCGCGCTTCGGCCACCGGAGCCGCAAACAGCCACCACGACTCGCGGAGAACTCAGAGCCATGAAGTACGCGAACATTCTCAAGACCGCAGCCCTCGCGGGTGCCATCGCCGCCCTTGGCGTACCTGCGGCACAGGCCGCGGAAAAGCTGCACGGCTCCGGCGCCAGCTTCCCATTCCCGATCTACTCCGCCTGGTTCAAGCAGTTCTCGCGGGACAAGAAGGTCAAGCAAGAGTACAACTCCACCGGTGCCCGGGTGGACTACCAGGCCAAGGGCAGCGGCGCCGGCATCAAGGACCTACAGGAGGGTGCGGTGGACTTCGCCGGCTCCGACGCGGCGATGGACGATGAGGAGATGGCCGTCGTCAAGGAGAAGCAGGGCAAGGATGTCGTCCTGCTGCCGATGACCGCGGGCGAGGTGGTGCTGGCCTATAACGTCGAGGGCGTCGACGCGCTCAAGCTGCCGCGCGACCTCTATCCGAAGATCTTCTCCGGCGATATCGACAGCTGGAATGACCCGGCCATCGCCGCCGCCAACGAGGGCGTCGAGCTACCCGATGAGAAGATCACCGTGGTGGTCCGCTCCGACTCCTCCGGCACCACCTATGTCTTCACCGGCCACCTGAGCGAGATCTCCGCGGACTTCAGGGACAAGGTCGGCCAGGCCAAGTCGCCGAACTGGCCCGATGCGGACAACTTCATCAAGGCGCCGAAGAACGACGGCGTCATGGCCCAGATCAAGCAGAACCCGGGTACCATCGGCTACGTCGAGTATGGCTACGCCAAGCTGACCGGCCATGAGCAGGTCGCCATGCTGGAGAACAAGGCCGGCAACTTCATCGCCCCCGGCCCCGAGTCGGGCGCCGCCGCTGTCGCCAGTGCCGAGTTCCCGGATGCCAGGCTGCCGAGCGGCGCCCCCGACCTGCGCGCCTGGATCTATGACCCGGCGGGAGCCGAGTCCTATCCGATCGCTTCGATGACCTGGCTGCTGCTCTATAGCGACTACGACGATGAGGAGCTCCAGGTCCTCAAGGACCTCGTTGGCTATGTGCTCAGCGAGGACGCCCAGGGCCAGGCGGACAGCCTGGGCTATATCCCGCTGCCGGCCGACGTCATCGAGCAGGTGAAGGAGGCCCTGGCCTTCGTCAAGTAAGCCGCCAACCCGTGGCGTGCCAAGGGGCCCGGACCGGCTTTGCAGCCGCTCCGGGCCAGCGTGCTCCGTGCGGCGCCTCTCAGGTTCGATTCCCTCCGGGTCAAGACCGGCCGGGCCGATCCCGGCAGGTCGCCGACGCGGAGCATTCTCGCGTCGCCCTGGGTGCTCCGGTGTCGAGTTTGGGCTTGCGCTTGTGGTGCACTGCGTATGCTGAACGTATTATTCCGCGACGGCGCGCTATGACAAGGCTGGAAACGCCAACTGTCCGATTGCCAGTCTTGCATCCGACGCGCCGCCGCCATTCCTGAACGCACGCGACTTGCCGCCCCCCCGGCTCAGTCTTCGGCCCTGACCCTTAGTTTCCAGGACCAGTCCCCATGCCGAATAACCCCTTTACGCAGGCGGGATCGTCGAGCACGATCACGCGACCGCCGAGCGGTGCCGAACGCACCGGCGACACAGTCTTCCGCGGCATCGCCTACGCCTGTGCCGGTCTGATCGTGCTACTCGTGATCGCGATCCTGTGGCAGCTCGGCCGGGAGGCGGCACCCGCCATGGCCGAGCACGGTCTCGGGTTCTGGTACGGCACCACCTGGGACGTCAACAAGGAGCAGTTCGGCGTGCTGCCGGAGATCTGGGGCACCCTGTACAGCTCCCTGCTGGCCTTGCTGCTCGGTGGCATCTTCGGCATCGCCATCGCCATCTTCCTGACCCAGGACTTCATCCACCACCGGCTCGCCGTGGTCTTCCGCACCATCGTCGAGCTGCTGGCGGCCATCCCCTCCGTGGTCTATGGCCTCTGGGGCATCTATGTGCTGATCCCGCTGATCCGCCCCGCGGCCGATTGGCTGCACGAGCAGTTGGGCTGGTTCCCGCTGTTCGGCACCTCGATGAGCGGCCCAGGCCTGGCGCCGGCGGCCCTGGTGCTGGCCATCATGATCTTGCCGACGGTGGCGGCCATCTCCGTGGATGCCTTCCGCCGCATCCCCTACAAGGTCAAGGAGGCCGCCTACGGCATGGGCACCACCAAGTGGGAAGCCATCCTCAAGGTCATGCTGCCCACGGCCTCCAGCGGCATCCTCGCCGCGCTGGTGCTGGGCTTCGGCCGGGCACTCGGCGAGACCATGGCTCTGGCCATGCTCATCGGCAACGCCAACCAGATCAGCTGGTCGCTCTTCGCGCCGGCCAACACCCTGGCTTCGCTGCTGGCCTCCAACTTCCCGGAGGCAGGGGCCGTTGAGGTGCAGGCGCTGATGTACGCGGCACTGGTGCTGCTGCTCATCACCTTCATCGTCAATGTCGTCGGTCTCGCGGTGCAGCAGTACACGATGCGCAAGTTCGAGGGCAAGCAATGAGCGACGTCGATATCACCGCCGCCAGGGCCGTCGACGAGCCGGGCTTCGTCCGGCCGAACCTGAAGCGCCGGATGCTCGAGGGCCGCGCGGTCAAGAACAACGTCCTGACGGTCCTGACCTGGATCATCGCGATCCTCGCCGCGATTCCGCTTGTATCGGTCATCTTCATGCTGCTGATGCGCGGCGGCACGCGGCTGTTCGGCGCAGACTTCGTGGAGGTGCTGACGGCGCTGCCGCCCGCCGGCTTCGAGATGGGGGGCGGCATCGGGCCTGCCATCGTCGGTACGCTCGCCATGGTGGGCATCGCCTCGGTCATCAGTGTGCCCTTCGGCATCATGGCGGCCATCTACCTGGCCATCCTGGGCCCCACCAGCAAGCTGGCCACCACCGCGCGCTTCCTGGCCAAGGTGCTGACGGGCTTCCCGTCCATCCTCGCCGGCGTCTTCGTCTATGCGGTGCTGGTGGCCAACTTCGGCTACTCGCCCTGGGCCGGCGGCGTGGCCCTGGCGGTGCTGATGCTGCCTACGGTGGTGCTCGCCGCCGAGGAGGCCATCGCCCAGGTGCCCCAGCGCATGAAGGACGCCGCCTTCGGTATCGGTTGCACCCGTACCCAGGTGATCTGGAAGGTGGTGCTGCCGACGGGCCTGCCGGGTATCCTGACCGGCGTGATGCTGGCCATCGCCGGCGCCGCGGGCGAATCGGCGCCGCTGTTGTTCACGGCGCTGTTCAGTAGCTACTACATCGAGTCGCTGTCGGCGGTGAATAACCCCACGGCGTCGCTGTCGATCCTGATCTACAACTTCTCCGGCATGCCGTTCGAGAACCAGATCGAGCTGGCCTGGACAGCATCGCTGGTGCTCGTGCTGATTGTCCTCGTCTTCAACATCCTGGCTCGGCTATTCGGTCAGCCCAAGGACTGAATTCCGCAACTGAGGTAACCGGCATGAACGCTGCCGCCACACCCGATGTGAGCAACACATCCGACGTCGTCGCCGCGCGCTACCAGCCCGAGGGTCCGACCGTCATCGACTGCGACGTCAACAAGATCTTTTACGGCGAATTCCTCGCCGTGCGCGACAGCGTCGTGCCCTTCGAGAAGAACAAGATCACCGCCTTCATCGGCCCGTCCGGCTGCGGCAAGTCCACGGTGCTGCGCAGCCTGAACCGGATGAACGACCTGATCCCGGTGTTCCGGTTCGAGGGCAGCGTGATGTATCACGGCCAGGACATCTACGCCAACAGCGTGGACCCGGTGGTCGTGCGTCGCTACATCGGCATGGTATTCCAGCAGCCGAACCCCTTCTCCATGAGCATCTACGACAACGTCGCCTTTGGCCTGCGGCTCAACAAGTTCAAGGGCGACTACGACGCCAAGGTGCAGACGGCGCTCGAGCGTGCCGCCTTGTGGAAGGAGGTCAAGGACAAGCTGAAGAACAGCGGGCTCAGTCTCTCCGGGGGCCAGCAACAGCGCCTGTGTATTGCGCGCGCCATCGCCACCGAGCCGGACGTGCTGCTGATGGACGAGCCCTGCTCGGCGCTGGACCCGATCGCCACGCGGCAGGTGGAGGATCTAATGCTGGAGCTACGCCAGCGCTTCACCGTCGGCCTGGTGACCCACAACATGCAGCAGGCCACGCGCGTCGGCGACACCACCGCCTTCTTCTCCGTAGACATCTCCAAACGCGGGCGTACCGGCTACTTGGTGGAAATGGGCCCGACAGCGCAGGTGTTCGAAGACCCGAAGCAGGACCTGACCAAGGAATATGTGCGCGGCGAGTTCAGCTGATCCGTCGTTGCGACGGCCACCAGGGTTACGACCTTGGCGTATCAACGGGCACTGTTACAACAGGTTCACCAGCTGAGGAAAGGCCATGCAAATGCTCCTCTCCGTTGGGCGCACGGCCATCGCGGTGGCCGTTCTCGCGTTACTCGGCGCCTGCTCCGGCGATCAGATGGAGGCCGAGCGCCATGGGGGCAGGCTCACCATCCGTGGGGCCGGTGCCACTTTCCCGAAGCCGTTGTACGAAAAGTGGATCGGCATTTACGGCGAGCGGGAGTCCGACGTCGTCTTCGAGTATGCCGGCGTCGGCAGTGGCAACGGCATCAAGTTCTTCCTGGCAGGCAAGGACGCATCAGGCGAGGTATTCGAAGGCGCGCCAATCCACTTCGGCGCCAGTGACGCGGCCATGTCCGACGCGGAGATTGCCGTGGCCAATCAGCGCGACGGCGCCCTGCTGGTGCCCACTACCGGCGGTATGGTGGTGCTGGCCTACAACCTGCCCGGCGTCATCGGTCTGAGGCTGTCCCGCGAGGCGGTAATCGGCATCTTCAGCGGCAAGATCAAGACCTGGAACGACACGCGCATTGCCGCCAGCAACCCGGACCTGGAGCTGCCGAAGAAGACCATGAGCCCGGTCGTACGCCTGGACAGCAGTGGAACGACCTTCATCTTTACGAGCCATCTTGCGGCGGTGTCCCCCGATTGGCGCGAGGGCCCGGGCGCCGGTAAGCGGATCGATTGGCCCGGGAACGCGATGCAGGTCAATTACAACTCCGGGGTCGCCCAACGCATCAAGCTCAGCGAGGGTGCGATCGGCTACACGGAGTACGAGTTTGCCGAGCGGCTCGGTCTCCCGGTGGCCGTGCTCGAGAACAGGGCGGGGAACTTCGTGAGGCCGGCACCGGCCGCCGGCACCGCGGCCTTGCAGTCGGCGCCGGAGGTGCCGGATGATCTGCGCGTGTTCGTGTCTGACCCGCCGGGGGCAGACGCCTACCCAATCGTCACCTACACCTGGCTGCTGTTGCGTAAACGATACGACAACCCGGAAGAGCGTGACGCCCTCAAGCGTGCCGTGCTCTGGGGCCTGACCGAGGGCCAGCCGATTGCCGCGGAGATGGGTTATCTGCCGCTACCCGATGAGATGATCGATCTCGCCAAGGCCAAGGTCGAGCTGATCGATTGAGCCACAGGCCGCGGGCATGTCCCCCGCACAGTCACCCCCGACCGGCCCGATCCTCGCGGGTGCCGAATTGCCAGTCGCTCAGGTAGACATGGCCCTACCCGCTCGGTTGGATCTGGAAGCCATCCGGACATCGCTGCGCGCCGTGCAGCTGGGCTTCGAGCGCATCAATCGGCAGCTCGCGACCCCGCGCGACCCGCTGTCGGATCAGGTGCTCGAGCACATGATGGCGGGCTATCGGCAGGTGGATGCACTGCTCGCCGAGCGCGCCGATCCCTTTGCGCTCGGTAACTCGCGCGCGATCTTGGACCTTAACGCCCTTGTCCTCTGCGGCAAGGATCGGCGGCTGTGGGAAGAGTGCGGACCGGCGCTCGCCGCCAGCGAGGAGCGCTTCTACGCCAAGGGCACTGGCGGCTTCGAGGCCTTGGTCGAGCTGCTGGCGCTATTGGCCGGCGACTCGATCTGGCGCCGGGCGGCGGCCGCCTACATCCAGGTCCTGAGCGAGCCGCAGCTGTTCATCGAGGGCAACCACCGCACCGGCGCGCTCTTGATGAGCTGGATGCTCGCCCGCGAGGGCAAGCCGCCATTCGTGCTGAGCGTCGAGAACGCCAAGGGCTACTTCGACCCTTCCAGCGTCGTCAAGGGGTTGCGCAAGCACAGCCTGCGCATGGCCCTGACGCGGCCGAAGATGCTGAAGCAGTTTGCAGTGCTGCTGAAGGACGGGGCGAGCAAGTCCCACCAACTGCCCTGAGGTGGGCCTTTCTTGGCCCCGACGGTGTGGCGCATGCGCTTGGCGCAGAGATCGAAATCGAAATCGGTATTGGCATCCCGACCGACCCCGATCCCGATTGCGATGACGCCGTAGCTTGTACTGCGGCGCAACCCTGCTGGTCCCTAGTGCTTTGCTGCGGAAGTTCCGAGACCGGGATCCCCTCGTTGTCGTAATCGCAATCGTAATCGAATCTGCGCAGGGTCGAGACCGCGATCACGACAACGACAACGACAACGACAACGACAACGACCTGAGACGGTTTCGGGACATTCGCACTGCTGCACTAGTTACCAACGCCGCTCGAACCGTCGCCGGAGCAGGACGGCCGCCAGGTTCATCAGCACCAGGAAGCCCAGCAGGATCATGATGGCCGCGGAGGTGCGCTCGACGAAGCCACGCTCGGGGCTATCGGCCCACATGAAGATCTGCACCGGCAGCACGGTGGCCGAGTCCGTGACACCGCCGGGGATGTCCACGATGAAGGCGATGAGGCCGATCATCAATAGCGGCGCCGTCTCGCCCAGGGCCTGGGCCATGCCGATGATGGTGCCCGTCAGCATGCCGGGCAGGGCCAGCGGCAGTACATGGTGCATCTGTGTCTGCAACGGCGAGGCGCCGACGCCGAGCGCCGCCTCGCGGATAGACGGCGGCACGGACTTCAGCGCTGCCCGGCTGGCGATGATGATGGTGGGCAGGGTCATGAGCGTCAGCACCATGGCCGCCACCAGCGGCGTGGAGCGGGGTACGCCGAAGAAGTTGATGAACACTGCGAGCCCCAGCAGTCCGAAGACGATGGACGGCACCGCGGCGAGGTTGTTGATGTTCACCTCGATGAGGTCCGTGAAGCGGTTCTTGGGCGCGAACTCCTCCAGGTACACTGCCGCACCGACGGCGATGGGGAAGCTGAGCAACAAGGTCAGCGCGAGTGTGTAGAAGGAGCCGACCAGGGCCGCAGCGATGCCGGCGAGCTCCGGCTCGCGCGAGGTCCCGTTCGTGAAGAACAGGGTGTTGAAGCGCTTCTCGATCAGGCCGCGCTGCTCCAGCTGCCAGATCCAGGCGATCTGCCGGTCCGACAACCGCCGGTCATCCTCCGGGGTGCGCAGCTCCAGCAGCTCCCAACTGCTCGGCGGCGCAGGATTGGCGTTGTCCAGCGGGGTGATGACCTCGGCGTGTAGCCTGTCCTGCGCTGCCCGCAGCACCTTGGCCATGCCGCCGTTGATGGCGACGAGGAAGCTCGGCATGTCGGGGTCCAGGGCCAGCGCTTCGCCCCTGGCTGCCCCGTCGAGCCGGGCGGCGATGTCTTCACGCGCTGCCATGGCGCGGCGCAGCTTGCGCGTGAGCCCCTCGCGGCGCTCCCCGAGGCGCTTCGCCTTGTCCGCGAGCCGGGCCTGGGTGGCGGTATCGCCACCCGCCAGTGCGGCGTCGATGTCGGCCAGCTCATCCCTATTCGCCGCAAGCAGCCGCTCCAAGCGGGCGATGTCCCGGTCCAGCGCGGCGGTGCCCTGCCCGAGGAAGCCCCGGATGCGCTCGACCACTTGCCCGAAGTCGCCGGCGGTCGTCGTGAGCAGGATCTCGCCGTGGGTGCCGGAGGGGACGGCGGTACCCGCACCGCTGCGGGTGTCGATGCGGGTGGAGCGGCCCTTCATGAACATATCGACGTCATCGTCGGCGACGAGCCACAGGGTCTGCTCGGTACCGATGAGAGACGGATCCCTGCTCACCAGCTCACGCAGCTGAAGCGCCGCGCCGCTGCTCAGCAATCCGTCCAGGGCGCGCTTGTCGCTGCGCCCGCTGACGTCCGGAAATTGCGCCCGCAGCGCGTCGCGCACTGGTGCGCGGAAGTCGGCCCGCACCAGGCGCTTGGCACGGACTTCCGCGGGCGTGCTCGGGCTCGCGATCTCGCCGCCGGGGTCGATGTCCGCGGCGGTGAGGGTCACGGGCAGGCGGATGTAGGTCTGCTGGAAGGCCGTCCAGCCCTTGCTCACGATACTGACGAGCAGGAGTCCGACAAAGGCCAGGCCCAGGAGCACGGCCATGAGTCCGAGCAGCCGGAAGCGCCGCTCCGCGGCGTAGCGGCGCCCGAGGCTGGCGTTGACGACGTCGATGGTGCGTCCAGTCGTGACGGCGATGCTACTCATACTGCTCCCGGTACTTGCGCACGATGTGCAGCGCGATGACGTTGAGCGTCAGGGTCACGACGAAGAGCGTGAGCCCCAGCGCGAAGGCAGCAAGCGTCTTGGCACTGTCGAACTCCTGGTCGCCGGTGAGCAGGGTGACGATCTGCACCGTCACCGTCGTGACGCTCGCCAGCGGGTTGGCGGTGAGGTTGGCCGCGAGTCCGGCGGCCATGACCACGATCATGGTCTCGCCGATGGCACGCGAGACGGCCAGCAGGATGCCGCCGACGATGCCGGGCAGCGCCGCCGGTAAGATCACCCGCCAGATGGTCTCGGACTGGGTCGCGCCCAGGGCATAGGAGCCGTCGCGCAGGGACTGTGGCACCGCGTTGATGACGTCATCCGACAGCGAGGACACGAAGGGGATGATCATGATGCCCATGACGGCACCGGCGGCCAGCGCGCTCTCGGAGGCGACATCGAGGCCGACGGAGGCCCCCAGGTCGCGCAGGATGGGCGCGACCGTGAGTGCGGCGAAGAAGCCGTAGACGACGGTCGGGACGCCAGCCAGGATCTCCAGCGCCGGCTTGCTCCAGGCACGCAGTCGCCTGCTGGCGTACTCGGACAGGTAGATGGCCGACAACAACCCGATGGGCACCGCGATCAGCATCGCGATGGCGGAGATCAGGAGCGTGCCGGTGAACAACGGCACGGCGCCGAAGGCACCCGAGGCGCCCACCTGGTCGGCCCGCAGCGCGATCTGCGGGCTCCATTGGGTGCCGAAGAAGAACTCGGTCCAGGGCACCTGCTGGAAAAACTGCACGGACTCGAACAGCACTGACAACACGATGCCGAGGGTCGTCAGGATCGCGATGGACGCGAACAGGATCAGGATCGCGCGCAGGGTCGATTCCACGCGGTTGCGGGCGCGGAAGCTCGGCGACAGCCGCTGCCAGGCGACGCTGAGTCCCGCCAGCGCCACTGCCAGCACCAGTACCCACTGCGCGGCCGTGGCGATACCCTGCCAGCGGCGATAGGTGTCGGCCGCCGCCTGCACCGCGGGCGTGACCTCGCCGGAGGTGATATTACCGGTGGCGAGATTCTTGATGTCATTGACCACGAGCCCAAGCCGCCCGGGCGAAAGACCGGCGGTGAGCTCATCCGGGAGCCCTTGCACCAACAGCGCGGTGACGACGTGCTCCTGCAGGCCGATCCAGACCAGCAGCACGACCACGGCCGGCAGGCCCACCCAGATGGCCAGGTACCAGCCGTAGTAGGCGGGCAGTGAGTGCAGGTCCCTGATGCCGGAGCGGCCGCCGGCGCTGTGCACGGCGCGCGACCGCCCGGCCTGATAGGCGAGGGCCATCGCGCCCAAGATGGCCAGCAACAGGAGGGTGTCGGACATGCTTGCGGGTTCGTTAGGCGCCGAGAATGCGTGCGCCGGCGACCTGGCGGTCGCCGGCGTCGCTTCAGAACGCGGCGTCCGGGATGGACGCCGCCCGCGGCCGGCCCCTTACTCGGGGCTCGACATCGGCTCCATGCTCTCGACCGCCTTGGCGACGTCCGCACGCATGTCATCCGGCAGCGGGATCAGGCCCTTGTCGGCGAGGTAGCCATCGGGGCCCCAGGCCTTGTCGCTGGTGAGCTCGGCGATGTATTCCTCGATGCCGGGCACGGTGCCGACGTGCGCCTTCTTCACATAGACGTACAGCGAGCGCGAGACCGGGTACTCGCCGCTCGCAATACTGTCGAAGGTCGGCGCGACACCGTCGATCTGCGAGCCCTGGAGCTTATCGGTGTTCTGGTCGAGGAAGCTGAAGCCGAAGATGCCGAGCGCATCCGGGTTGGCGGTGAGCTTCTGCACGATCAGGTTGTCGTTTTCACCGGCCTCGACATAGGGGCCGTCCTCGCGGACGGCATGGCAGACCGCCTTGTACTGGGACTTGTCGGCAACCTTCATGGCCTTGATCCAGTCAAAGGTCTTGCAGCCCGACTCCATGGCGAGCTCGACGAAGGCGTCCCGGGTGCCGGAGGTCGGCGGCGGACCCAGCACCTCGATGGCGACGTCGGGCAGGTCGGGGCTGACGTCCTTCCAGGTCTTGTACGGGTTCGGCACCAGCTCCTCGCCCCCCTCGGGGCTGGGCACGTCCTTGCCCAGCGCCAGCCAGATGTCGCGCGGGGTCAGCATAAGCTGTTCCGCCTCCTTGGAGTTGGCCATGGCGATGCCGTCATAGCCGATCTTCACCTCGACCACCTGCTCGACCCCATTCCCTCGGCAGGTCTCGAACTCGGAGACCTTCATACGGCGCGAGGCGTTGGTGATGTCCGGGTGCTCCACGCCGACGCCGGCGCAGAACAGCTTCATGCCGCCGCCGGAGCCGGTGGACTCGATCTTCGGCGTCGGGAACTCCGTGGTGTTGCCGAACTGCTCCGCCACGGCGGTGGCGAAGGGGAACACGGTGGACGAACCGACAATGTTGATGGTATCGCGGGCGATTGCGCCCGTGGATGCGGTGGCGGCGCCGATGACGGCCGCGGCCAGCAACTGTTTCTGCATGGGAAGATCCCCCTTTGGGTGAGTCAGGAGCGCCGCTATTGTGGCGGGCAGAGATGGAAATCATATGATCAAATTATTACGGTTCTGTGACATCGATGCCTGAGCGCTCGCACCTGCGGTACCTGGGGATGGGGCGGGAGGCGTTGCTGCTCGCCGTGGAACGCTGACTCAGAGGCTGTGGAAACTCCGCAGTCCGTCGGCGGGTTCTTTCAAGAGCTCTTCAGACGAGCCGGCGTTCCACGATGCCCGCGAGCTCTTGCTCGGCCCGCTGCCAGGCGGCCCGCCGGGCGCAGGGCTCGCCCTGCATGGCGCGCCAGGCCTGCCAAGCCTTGTAGTCCCGCCACGCCGGCGAGCCGCGCCCCAGCCGCTCCATGACGAAGGGCTTCTGGTAGGGGATGCAGCGGGGGCCGAAGCGCGGGTCGTTGTCCACCCACCGGTCGAGCCCACCCTGGCGGACAGGTGCCGCGTAGGCGATGCGCGCCACCGGTTCTTCCGGTTTCACGCACCAGAAGGGCTCCACCCAAATAACCCCCATGCCCTGGACGGTCTCCACGACGAACACCTCGGCCGCGCAGTGGGTGTCCAGTTCCAGGGGTTTGCGCGGGTCGGGGATGCGTAGCTGCAACGGGACGAGCTGCCGAATCGCCTCGGCGAGGTCCATATGGCGAGGTCCATATGACAATGTGACGGTTTGATGATCGGCCGGGATTCTAGCCCGACTTCCGCAACTCGATCCACGGTCGAGCACATTTCCGGACCGATCGGCACGATAACCCATTGAATGGCGGTTGCTGAGGGCAGCAGGAAGCGCGAAAGGCGCTTGTAGTGGAGACCTACCTGGTTGACGTCATTGGGTTTTCTCTCACAATGGCTGCATGTTTCTGCGTGCCAACACCCGCAA
>JANQFI010000643.1 GCA_028277905.1 Chromatiaceae bacterium
AAGGGGGTGGACGGTTAGCTCCTCCTACCACAAGATCTTGTGGTCTAGCGGCAGGTCATTGTCGGGCGGTTGGCGAGACATAGCTCGTATAATCAGCCAATAAGGGGTCATCTGGGTGTCGCGGCCCTGTTCGTTGCAAACTACATGTAGGCCCAGGAGGAGTTAACCGTCCACCCCCCTTGCGAGATCCGACCGGTGGAGCTGAGCCACCCGAACCAGTTGACCCTCGATCTCGGTACGCAGCACCCTGGGGCAGCGGAACCCTCGGATCCTTCTTGCCTTCGCAGCCGTGTACGGGCAGGACGATCATATCCAGGTTGAGATCCTGCACGGGCAGGTGCAAGCACTCGAACAGCCGCAGCCCGCAGCCGTTCAGGACCTTCGCAATCAGATCGTACGGATCGCCAAGCGCGCCGATCACCTGATCCACTTCCCGGCGCGACAGCAGCATGGTGTAAGGCGATTTCTGTCAACAAATCATACCGCCTGGCTTGTCTTCTCGCCCGCCTTCTGCGTCGCGGCAGCGGGCACAGAGCTCGACTATGCGCCCGCTGCCGCTTCGCGAAGGCGGACGAGAATCCTGCGCCGTTCGGTATGTTTGTTTCCGGCAATCGCCTAAGATCTCGGTATCGGTCCTTCGGTTGCACGCCCGCGAGCTGCCCGGGGCCTTCACGGTCATCGGCCCCAAGTCGGTCCGGATCAGACCGGGACGCTAGTCGGCAACCGGGATCGCCATCGGGATCGGGTGCGGCCCGTGGGACACAGGCTCGCACACGGGTTCGGACCCGGGCGGCGGCACCGTCGACGCCCACCCGCTTGTGCGCGAGCACTTGGCCCAGGCCTTGCACATCCGCCAGCCGGACGCCTGGCGGGAGGGCCACCGGCGGCTCTACGAGCACCTCAAGAGCAACACCCTCCACCGCCCGAACGGGCTCGACGGGCTCAAGCCCCTCTACCAGGCCGTCGCCCATGGGTGCCTGGCGGGGCGGTGGCAGGAGGCCTGCGACGAGGTCAATCACGACCGCATCCTGCGCGGCACGGGGCAGAGAAGCTTCTACAGCACGAGGAAGCTCGGGGCCTTCGGCGCCGATCTCGGCGCCATTGCCTATGTCTTCGCCGAGCCCTGGCGCCGCCCGGCCCCGGCCCTGGGCGCGCCCGACCGGGCCTGGCTGCTCAACGCGGCTGCCTTAAGCCTGCGCGCCCGCGGCCGGCTCGCGGAGGCCCTGGAGCCGATGCGGGCCGGGGCGGAGATGCGCGTCGAGCAGGAGGACTGGAAGAAAGCCGTGATCAGCTCTGGCAGTCTCAGCGGCTCCAGTCGACCCTGGGCCGGCTCGATGAGGGCGTCGCGGACGCCCGCCGCTCGGTGGACTACGCGGACCGCAGCGGCGATGCCGCCTGGTGCATGGCCAGCCGCATCAGGCTCGCGGACGCCCTGCACCAGCAGGGCGAGACCGCCCGGGCCGGGGCCGCCTTCGCCGGGGCCGAGGCGATGCAGGCCGAGCGGCAGCCCGAGTACCCGCGCCTCTACTCGCTCCCCGGCTTGCGGTATTGCGACCTGCTGCTGGCCGGCACCGAGCCCCGCCGGATGCCGTGCCGACCGCCGGCATCAACCTGTGGATGGAGATTGCTCGGAGACGCCAGCGCATGGCAGGCGCGCCGCGGCCGAGAACAACAGGTGCATGATGCTCAGATCCACAGGTTTCGCGACGAAGGCCAGCACACCGGCCTCGGGCAGCGCCGTCGCTCGGGTCCAGTGATCGCCGCTCATCAGCACGATCCCGAGGCCGGGCAACCGATCCGTCAGCTGGGCGGCGAGGTCGCGCCCGTCGCCGTCAGGCAGGCGCACATCGACCAATGCAAACCGAAACGGGCGCCGGTCCACGAGCCGGTGCGCCTCGGTGCAGCCGCCGGCTGCACCGATGTCGTAACCCAGCTCGGCCAGCTCCCAACTCAGCATCTGTCGCAAGGGTGCGTCGTCCTCCACCACCAGCAGGGGCTGCGACGGTGCGGCGGGGGTCGGCGGGGCCTCGAGCCCTATCGCGGCACTCATACCCGCTCCCCCAGGGCCTCGCGCAACTTCTGGCGCGCACGGAACAGGCGCGTGCCGACACCGCCGCTGCTGAGACCCAGTCGGCCGGCGATTTCCTGCTGGGAGAGGCCGTGCAGCACCTGCAGGATCAGCGGCTCGCGGTACTCTGCCGGCAGCGCGGCGATGGCGCGCCGCAGCACGAATGCCTCGGTCGAGGTGTCGTAGGTCTTGCGCTCGGCGCCCAGCTCCTCGGCGGGCATGGCGCTCTCGCCGGGCTGGATGCGCTCGAAGCGCCGGGCGTTCTCACGCCGCAAGATGGTCTTGAGCCAGCCCTTGACGGCCGCGGGCTCCTTCAGCTTGTCGCGGGAGCGCCAGGCGCGCAGCAGGCTCTCCTGCACCAGGTCCTCGGCGGTGTGTCTGTCACCGGCGAGGCGGTAGGCGTATTTGTACAAGGCGGACCAGTGGGTGCGGACCAGCTGGTCGAAGTCGATGCTGCTGTTTGCAGGGATGGCAGTGGCGTGGGCAGGCATGCTGAGCTCCTCGTCGGGTTGCGCTTGCCCGCTACCGAAGCAGCTGCTGTGCCAATCTATAACAGATTGTTTTAAAGGATTTTAACTGGCCCTGCCCGGAAGTGAGCGTAACGCTTCGTGACTACGGATCGTTACACCGGACATCGCCCTCACCGGCCCTCGGCGTCTCTGCGGTCGCCGTGCATCCCCGCGCTCGCGGTTAGGACTTGGCGTCGGCGATTGCGCATCCGGGGTCTCGGGGCTGACAGCCCTCCCGATTGTCTGCATCATCGCGACGGCCACCCGCCGCTGCTGCCGTTCCGGCCGGTCGCAGCGCCGACCGATCTACAGGACCCCAGCCTATGCAGACGCTCACCTCAGGCCCCCCGGCATGTATGGCCGTCGCCTCCGCCATGCTGCTGCTGGCGGCCCCGGTCGGCTGGACCGCCGGCGATACGCGCCAGCAGATCGCCGACCGGGCGCCGCCAGCCAGGGGCTCCGACGCCAACCGAGACGCCGACACAAGGGAAGCCGCGACCCTGGTCAGTCCGACGGTCCGACCGCTGCGCGATGCCCTGGTACCTCGCATCGACGCGGCCCGGGAGCGCTTCGCCATTCCGGCACTGAGCCTGGTGCTGGTGCACTCGGATGAAGTGCTCTGGGCCGAGGGGTTCGGCGAGGCCGATCCCGGGCGGGGACGGCCGGCGAGCGCGGACACCGTCTATCGCGCAGGCTCTTTGGCCAAGCCCTTTACGGCACTCGCGACGCTGCGCCTGGCCGTGGCCGGGCGCCTTGACATCGACGGGCCACTCGCGGCAGCGTTGCCGGGGTTCTCTATCCGTCACCGATTCGATGGCTCGGTGCCTGCCATCACACCACGGATGCTGCTGAGCCATCACAGCGGCTTACCCTCGGATCTCCACAAGGGGCTCTGGTCCGACACGCCGTTCACGACGGTCCGCACGCGGCTGCGCGACGAGTGCCTGGCCTTCCCGCCGCGACAGGTGTTCGGCTATTCCAATGTCGGCTATAGCCTGCTCGGGCACATGGTGCAGCGGGTCGCCGCCGAGCCCTTCGACGTGCACCTGGGGCGGACCCTGTTCCGCCCGCTCGGGATGTCCGCCACCCGCATTGCGGTCCGGCCGAGCGCTGCCGATGGCCTGGCCGTCGGGCATCGCCACGGCCGGGCCCTGGCGCCGCTGCCCATCCGGGACCTGCCGGCCCAGGGATTGATGACCTCGGCCCGGGACCTGGGCCGTTTCCTGAAGATGCTCTTGTGCGGCGGCGAGCTCGCGGGCCGTCAGGTGGTGGAGCCGGGTCCGATCGAGGCCATGCTGGCACCCCAGAACCAGGACGTGGCACTCGACCTGGATGTGACCACCGGCCTCGGCTGGTTCCTGGAGACGGGGCGTATCCCGGGCGCGGAGCGACTGGCCCGCCACGGCGGAGCCACCCTCGGCTATGCGGCGGAGCTGATGCTGCTGCCGGAGGTGGGCCTCGGCGTGGCGGTGCTGGCGAGCAGCGGCGATGCGCAGCGGATCGTCGGGCAACTCGCCGAATCCGTGCTGGCCCGGTCGCTTTCGCTGGTGCCGGAGCCCCTGCCACCGGATCTTTTCGTCCCGGCCGGCGATGGGCCGGACGCTGTCGGCAGTGCGGTGAGTGCCAAGGGCCACTTCGCGACGGACTTGGGTCTCGTGGCTTTCGAAGCTGGCGAGGCAGACCAGGACCACACCCTCTGTGCCTGTATGACCGGCGAGCGGCTGGACATGGTGCGCGGCGCCGACGGGTGGCTGGGCGTCGACGCCATGGACAGGGATGCCCTGCCGCCATCGGCACGCACACTCGCGGCCATGCGCTATCAAACCCGCCGCATCGGCGGGCGAGACGTGCTGGTCGCGGACATCGGCGACGGCGAGGCGGTCATCGGCGAGAAGGTGCCGGCAGCGCCGGTGCCGGCGGCGTGGCGTGCCCGGCTGGGGCACTATGCCGTCATCAACCCGGACCCGGATTATCCGGTCTCGGACCTGCGCTTGTCGCTCGTCGACGGCAAGCTCTGCCTCAGCTATCGCATGCCGGTGTTGTCGCCGAAGCGCATTCAGATGCCGGTGCAACCGCTGGACGAAGACACGGGTGTCATCCTCGGGCTCGGGCGCAATCGCGGCGACGCCCTGCGCTTCGTCGAGCAGGGCGGCGGCTCGCTGCTGCGCTGGTCCGGCTACCTGGCACGGCCTCTCGGCGACGGCGATCCCTGAGCCGCTGCAATAATCCAGTGAGTCACTGGGTCTCTAGGGGCAAACGCGGGCGGCACGGCAACGCGCCATCCGCGACCCGACTGCGGTGCCTCTGCGCTCGCAGCCAAGTCACGATCGAGCAACAGCAATCGACTGGAGAACCCCATGACCAAGACCATCGCCATCGCCGCCGCCGCGCTCTTCACCGCCGGTGCCCAGGCCGCCGACAGCTACCGGCAGTTCACCGCCGGAAACCCCGACAGCGGCCACGAGGTGGTTACTTACGCCGGCGCGACCGCCGTGCAGCCCGGCGTGGGCAGCGACTTCGACCGCTATCAGGGCATCGCTCGGGGCAACCCGGACCTGTTCGAAGTAGGGCTCGACGCTGATACCAACCCCGAGCGCGCGCGCTCCGAGCGCCCCGACATCTATGGCCCCTTCGGCGGCAACCCGGATCTGAGCTACTGAGGCCTTAGCAACAGAACCCGCCGACCTCCTAACCCACCGACCTCCAACCGGGGAGGTCCTTGGGCGCGGCAAGTCGCGTTGCACAAAGCCGAGCATCGGGCCACTTAGGCGATTGCCGGAAACAAACATACCGAATGGCGCAGGATTTTCGCTCGCCGTCAAGGAGCGGCAGCGGGCGCATAGTCGAGCTCTGTGCCCGCTGCGGCGACGCAGAAGGCGGGCGAGAAGACAAGCCAGGCGGTATGTTTGTTGACAGAAATCGCTTTAGGCCCACTAGGCTTGACGATTCTCGGCTTGCTGCGCCTTCCTGGCTCGCCCATGGGCGCCCTCGCTAGGGCGTGCGGAGGTCACAGCCTCCCGCGCGCAGGCTGCACACCGACTCCGACCAGGGTCGTCAGCATTTCAACTCCCCCGAGGCTCGCAAGCGGCGCCTGTACGCGCTGATACTTGACATCAGCTTGGGCTCGGAGGTTGCCATTCTCCCCCTGCCCCCAAAGGGGCCGTGTCCGGATCGAATTGCCGATGGCGGCGCCGGCTGACCAGGACGGAGCGGTCGTCGTGCCCGAAATAGATCGCGCTCGCGCGCATACAGCAACGCCTCCAGCGCCGACTTGTGGACCAGCGAGCGGCCGGCGATGCGAGACAGCGCCATCAGCTCGAGGTGCCTGAAATCCAAGCCGATCAATGCCCCCAAGGCGGGGCTTTCCCATAGCCATTGATGCGCCGCCAACCCGCTGGCCGGTACCGCCATGCGTCCGATCGGCGTCCCCATGGCCGCCGCCCGCTGTGGACCGGTGAAACCCGGCGCGGCCAACTCCTTAGGCGATTGCCGGAAACAAACAGACCGAATGGCGCAGGATTTTCGCTCGCCTGCAAGGCGCGGCAGCGGGCGCATAGTCGAGCTCTGTGCCCGCT
>JANQFI010000644.1 GCA_028277905.1 Chromatiaceae bacterium
AGCGGGCACAGAGCTCGACGATGCGCCCGCTGCCGCTCCTTGAAGGCGAGCGAAAATCCTGCGCCATTCGGTCTGTTTGTTTCCGGCAATCGCCTTAGATCTCGATCGGCATCGCCTCGATCCGCCAGATGCGATCCACATAGTCCTGGATCGAGCGATCGGACGAGAACTTGCCCATGCGCGCCGTGTTCAGGATGGACATGCGGTCCCAGTGGTGCGGGGTGCGGTAGGCGCGGTCCACATCGCGCTGGCAGCCCAGGTAGCTCTCGAAGTCGGCGAGGACCATGAAAGGGTCCGACTGGATCAAGTTGTCCGTCAGCGGGCGGAACAGCGTCGGGTCGCCGTGGCTGAATAGGCCGGAGGCGATGAGGTCGACGGCGGACTTGATCTGCTCGTTGCCCTGGTAGAGCTCCCAGGGCCGATAACCTTCGGTCTGACGTTGCTGCACCTCGGGGGCGGTCATGCCGAACTGGAAGAAGTTGTCGTGGCCCACCTCGTCGCGGATCTCGACGTTGGCGCCGTCCAGGGTGCCGATGGTGAGCGCCCCGTTCATGGAGAACTTCATGTTGCCGGTGCCCGAGGCCTCCTTGCCGGCCATGGAGATCTGCTCCGACAGGTCCGCCGCCGGATAGAGCCGCTGGCCGTTCTTCACGTTCAAGTTGGGCATGAAGATGACGCGGATGTAGCCGTTCACCTGGGGGTCCTTGTTGACCACCTCGCCGACGGCACTGACCAGCTTGATGATGAGCTTGGCCATGAAGTAGCCCGGCGCCGCCTTGCCGCCGAAGATGAAGGTGCGCGGCGTCAGCTCGATGTTGGGAGTCTGCTTGATCTGCTCGTAGAGCCAGACGATGTGCAACAGGTTCAGGTGCTGGCGCTTGTACTCGTGGATGCGCTTGGCCTGCACGTCGAACAAGGTCTCGGGGTCGGGCGTGAAGCCGGTCTGCTTGCCGAGCCAGTTGGCGAGATCTTGCTTGGCGGCGGTCTTGACCTGACGCCATTCCGCCTGCAAGGCGTGGTCCTCGGCCTTGTCCTCTAGCAGCCTCAGGCAGTCGAGGTCGCGCAACCAGCGGTCATCGCCGCAGGTCTCGGTGACGAGCTGCGCGAGCCGCGGGTTGCTGACGGCGATGAAGCGCCGCGGCGTCACGCCATTGGTGACGTTGTGAAACTTCTCCGGCCACATATCGTAGAAGTCGCGCATCACCGTGCTCTGGAGCAGCTCCGTGTGCAGCGCGGCGACGCCGTTGATGGCCTTGCTGCCGACGGCGGCGAGGTGCGCCATGCGCACCCGGCGCCCGTATCTCTCATCGATCAGCGACATGCGTGCGACGCGCGCCTCGTCGCCGAGGAATCTTACCCGTACATCGTCCAGGAAGCGGCGGTTGATCTCGTAGATGATCTCCAGGTGTCTTGGCAAGAGCCGCTCGAACAGCTCCACCGACCAGGTCTCCAGCGCCTCAGGCAGCAGGGTGTGGTTGGTGAAGTGGCAGGTGCTGCGGGTGATCTCCCAGGCCTTCTCCCAGTCCATCAGGTGCTCGTCCATCAGGAGCCGCATCAGCTCGGCGACGGCCAGCGATGGGTGGGTGTCGTTGAGCTGCACCGCGTACTTTTCGTGGAAGCCGTCCAATCCGCCGGCGATGCCCAGCTCAAGCCGGACCATGTCCTGTAGCGAGCAGGAGACGAAGAAGTATTGCTGCTTCAGGCGAAGCTCCTTGCCGGCCTCGGGCTCGTCGTTGGGGTAGAGCACCTTGGAGATGGTCTCCGCCTCCATCTTGGCGTTCACGGCGCCGTAGTAGTCGCCGACGTTGAAGGCCTGGAAGTCGAAGGACTCCGGCGCCTCGGACTTCCAGAGCCTCAGCAGGTTCACGTTGTCGACGCCATAGCCCATGATGGGCGTATCGTAAGCCACGCCGTTCACCAATAGGCTCGGCACCCAACGCATGCGCATGGCCCCATACTCGTCGGTGTACTGCTCGGTGTGGCCACCGAAGCCGACCGGGAAGGCCAGCTTGGGCCGCGGGATCTCCCAGGGATTGCCGTTTCTGAGCCAGGTGTCGCCGCGCTCGCATTGCCAGCCGTCGACGATCACCTGGTCGAAGATGCCGAATTCGTAGCGGATGCCGTAGCCGATGGTCGGGATCTGCAAGGTGGCCAGCGAGTCCATGTAGCAGGCGGCGAGCCGACCGAGGCCGCCGTTGCCGAGGCCCGGCTCCTCCTCCGCCTCGACGATCGCATCGAAGTCCAGGTCCAGCTCGATGCCGGCCTCCCGAGCCGCCTCGGTGATGCCGAGGTTCACCAGATTGTTTACGATGTGGGGGCCGAGCAGGAACTCCGCCGACAGGTAGCAGACGGTGCGGGCGTTGGTCTGCTTGTAGGTCTGCGCGGACTTGATCCACCGGGCCAGCATGCGGTCCCGCACCGTGTATGCCGCGGCCATGTAGAAGTCGTTCATCGTGGCGACCTCGCGGAAGCGGCCCTGGAGATAGAACAGGTTGTCCAGGTAGGCGCGCTTGAGGTCTTCCTTATCGAGGCCGGTGCGGGTCTGATCCAGTGCGCTAGCGGGATTGGAAACGTCGTTCATGCTCATTCCACGTTAGGGTATTGGGTCGGGCTACTCCAAGGGGCCAAGGGGCCAAGGGGCTAGTACAGCAGTGCGAATGTCCCGAGACCGTCTCAGGTCGTCGCCGTTATCGTTGTCGTGATCGCTGTCTCAGCGTGCGGATATTCGATTACGATTACGACAACGACAACGACAACGACAACGAGGGGATACCAGTCGCGGAACTTCCGCAGCAAAGCACCAGATTCCTGACCACTTGGATTACGGATGCCATGTTAAGACGTGATGACAGTCGAGTCCGGCAGGCTGCGCCCTCCGCCGGCCCGCGTCCGGTCTTGGCCGCAGGTCGGGGCGGTCATTGCGACCGTCCCGGGCACGCGATCAGGGTCCCAGCGCGCAAGCGCCCAGTCCCAGAAGGCGCGCGCACCCTCGGGCGGCTCCGGAGGCTCGCGCTGGCCGAGGAAGCGCCAAGCGTGGAGCAGTGCGGGCACCGGATCGGCGGTTTGCACCGGTAGCGCGGCAAGGGATTTGGACAGCTTCCGGCCGCTCGAATCCAGGGCCAGCGGCAAGTGGGCATAGGCCGGCTGCGGCAGCCCGAGGTGCTGCTGCAACAGTATCTGGCGCGGCGTGGATAAGAGCAGGTCGGCACCGCGTACGACGTCGGTGATGCCCTGCTCGCCGTCGTCCACCACCACCGCGAGCTGGTAGGCATGGATGCCGTCGGCGCGGCGCAGTACGAAGTCGCCGACATCGGTGGCGAGGTCCTGTCGCTGTGGCCCCTGAATGCCGTCGCTGAAGCCCCTGACGGCGGTGTCTACCCGCAAGCGGATGCTGCACGGCTCACGCCGCGAGGGAAGGCCGTTGCGACAGGTGCCGGGGTAGACCGGCCCCTCCGGACCGGCGCGACCGGCGAGCGCGATCTCGCGGCGGGTACAGCCGCAGGGGTAGGTGAGTCCGGCGCGGTCGAGGCAGGCAAGGGCCTCGGCATAGGCGTCCCTGCGTCTGCTCTGGTAGAGCACGGCACCGTCCCAGTGCAGGCCGAAGGCATCGAGGGTGCGGAGGATATGGTCGCCCGCGCCCGGTACCTCGCGGGGGCGGTCGAGGTCTTCCATGCGCAGCAGCCATTCGCCGCCGCGGGCCTTGGCGTCGGCGAAGCTGCCGACGGCGGCGACCAGGGAGCCGAAGTGGAGCGGGCCGGTGGGAGACGGCGCGAAACGACCGCGAATCTGCGGCTCCAGGTGCCGGAGCTCGGGCGCAGGGGCTTCGGGCGCCGGTGTTTCAGGTCCTGGGTCTTCGCGCGACGGGGCGTCTCCGGTGTCGGGGTCATGCCACCCATGCCCGTCCGGGCGCCCTTCTGATCGTCCCGTTGGGCGCTCGGTTGCAGCCGGCAAGCGGCGCGAGCTCAGCCGCGCTGCTTCTCCCGAATCTCGTCCAGCGTCTTGCAGTCGATGCACAGCGTGGCGGTGGGCCGAGCCTCGAGCCGGCGGACGCCGATCTCGACACCGCAGGCCTCGCAGTAGCCGTATTCATGCTCATCGATGCGCTCCAGTGCCTCGTCGATCTTCTTGATCAGCTTGCGCTCGCGGTCGCGCGTGCGCAATTCGAGGCTGAACTCCGACTCCTGGGTGGCGCGGTCGTTCGGGTCCGGGAAATTGGTGGCCTCGTCCTGCATGTGGTGCACGGTGCGGTCCACCTCCTGCATCAGTTGGCGCTTCCATTCGAGCAGTAGATTACGGAAATGCTCCTCCTGCTCCGGACTCATATAGTCCTCGTCCTTGCCGGCCTCATAAGGTTCGAATCCAAAGGGCTTCGCGCCTTGTGTGCTCGCCTCGGCCATGGGTGTGCTCCCGCAGACAAAGGGTCTTGTGTGCCCGACTTCCCCCGGTCTGGCCCCGCGGCAGCTTGCTGCCCCGGCAGGCCCCGGTGGCGTAAAGGCGCGTTTCTACCAGAGACCGCAAGCGGCGGCAATAAGCGTCGATGCCCCGCCGGCGCGAATCTGTCGCGGTCTCGGGCAGACGGCGAGGCAACCGCCCGATTGCTGTGCTAGGCTCCGCTGCCTGCCGAGAATCCGCCGCGGGGCCGACCGCATGCCTGAGCTAGAAGCCATCATTTTCGACGTGGATGGCACGCTCGCCGACACGGAGCGCGATGGCCACCGTGTGGCCTTCAATGCCGCCTTCGCCGATGCAGGGCTGGACTGGGAGTGGTCCGTGCCGTTGTATGGCGAGCTGCTGCGGGTCACGGGCGGCAAGGAGCGGATCCGCACCTACTTGACCGAGCACCGGCCGGACTTCGCGCCGCTCGAGCCGCTGGACGCCTTCATCAGGAAGCTGCACGCGCGCAAGACCGAGCGCTTTGCCCGCATGATGCAGGAGGGCGTTATCGGCCTGCGACCGGGCGTGCTACGGCTGCTGGCGGAAGCACGGGAGGCGGGCCTGCGGCTCGGGATCGCCACCACCACCACCCCGCAGAACGTCACGGCGCTGCTGTCCGCGGCCCCTGTATCCGGGCTGGTCGATTGGTTCGAGGTCATTGGGGCAGGTGACGTGGTGGCCGCGAAGAAGCCGGCGCCGGACATCTATCAGCTGGTCTTGCAGCGGCTCGAGCTGCCCGCCAGCGCCTGCGTCGCCGTGGAGGACTCCGACAATGGGGTCCGGGCGGCGCTCGGGGCCGGCTTGTCCGCGCTTCTGGTTACCCTGAGCTCCTACACAGGGCGGCAGGATTTCAGCGGAGCGGCGCTCATCCTGGACGGTCTCGGCGAGCCCGCAGCGGCGCCGCGCCTGGTCGAGGGTCCCTGCGCTCGCGCCCTGGCACCCTTGCTTGCGGCGCGCGGCTGCGTCGATCTCGAGGTGTTGCGTGCACTGCACCGCTGCGTCTATGCGGGCGCCGCCGGCTGAAGCACGTCATGCTGCAGCCGGCAACGCGCGCCGCGGCCATCGCGCCCTTCCAGGTGATGCGCATCCTCGGGCAAGCCAAGGCGCTGGAGGCACAGGGGCGGGACATCGTGCACATGGAGGTGGGCGAGCCGCGCTTCCCGTTACCAGAACCTTTGCTCGAGGCCGCTCGGCGGGCGCTCGCCGCAGAGTCCATGGGCTACACGCCGAGCACCGGGCTGCCGGTGCTGCGCCGCGCCATCGCCCGTCACTACGGGACACGCTATGGTATCGACCTCGACGCAGCGCGCGTGATCGTCACGACCGGTGGCTCAGCCGC